>JAYVRY010000189.1:0-5071 GCA_043775845.1 Acidobacteriota bacterium | reverse complement strand
GATGTCTTCCACCAGGGCGAGATGCCTCCTCGGCTCAGCGGGGGCGGTGGGCAGCAGCGCCACACTGAGCCGGGCCCAGACTTCATGGCCATCCCGGTGGAGATAGCGTTTCTCCTTCTGGAACTCCGAGATGCGCCCAGCGGCCAGGTCCCGCAGGGAAGCCAGATCCACCTGGACATGACCTGGATGGGTCACGTCGGCGAACGTATGTCCCAGCAATTCCTCGGGTGCATAGCCGAGGATCTGCCCCAGGCGTGGATTCACAGAGAGGTAGCGCCCTGTGGCCGTATCCGCGATGGCCATGCCCAGGGGGGCCTGCTCGAACAGGGCCTGGAACTGGGCCGCGGTGGTGAGCATCTCCTCGCCCCGGCGCCGGGCCAGCTGCTGGGCCCGGCCCTCGGCCCCCTGGTAAGTCAGGAGCAAGGAGAACAGCAGGAAACTGGCCATCAGCCCGGCGATGAGGACTCCCCAGTGATGGGTCTGCCCCATGGCAGCGAAGAAGGCCGGGCTGGGCTCGATCCGGGCCAGCCAGGTGCGCCCAGCGATGGTGAGCGGCCGATCCTGCCGGAGGGCTGCCCCGGAGCGGGGCCGGGCAGGATCCGAATCGAAGAGCAGGTGCTCCGGCGCGGCCTCGGCACCGTCGTACACCTCGACATCGGCCAGCCCGGTATCCCTGGGTAAGGTGGCCTGCAGGAAATCGGTCATGCGCAAGGGAATGCTGACCCAGCCTCGCAGTGCCCTGCGTCGATCGGCCACGGTCTCCCTCGGCAGGCCCTGGCGGAAGACCGGAGCGAAGAGCACCGTGCCAGCCTGGATGCCTGCCTCCGTTTCCTGGTACAGCCTCACCTTGCCGGTAAGGACCACCTGGCCCGTATCCCTGGCCCGAAGCATGGCCTCCTTGCGGCTGGCATCCGCCAGCATGTCCTTGCTAAAGGCCCGCTGGTTCCGCTCATCCATGGGCTCCAGGTAGACGATGGAGCTGAAGCCCCCTGAAAGGGGCGCCAGCGAACCTCCTGGTACCACCGTGTAGTCTGGAAACCCTTCGCTGCGGACGCGCTGGACATGGGCAGCCAGGGACTCATTAGGGATCCACTCCACAAAGCTGAGGCTTTGGAGGCCTGGATAGGTCGCGCCATAGTCCAAATGCTTCACATAGGTTTGCCATTCTTCGCGGGTCGGCTGGGCCCCACGGCCGAGGTACCCGGCCGCCCCTCGCAGGACTTGCTCCAAGTTCCGCATCCGCCGTTCAAGCTGGCGGACCACCGTGTCGGCCTGGGAGGCCTGGGCCATCTCCAGCCGGACCTTCTCCGCCCGGCGGAGCAGCAGCCACGGGCCAAGGGTGAGCAGCAGGGCCACACCCAACCCCACCCAGGGCCAGGGTGAACGGAGGGGCCTGACAAACGGTGCCAGGGCCGGCAAGCCTCGAGAGGCCATGATGTCCCCATGGGAATCGGATGGGCCTCATGACTTTACGACCAATTAGTCGAGATCGATAAATGGGTCTGTTTCTTCCAAGCACCTTCTTCACAAGGACTGAATGGCTCGCACCGTGATCTCGCCGCGCAGTGTCTCCACGGCCTCGCAGGCGGCCAGGGCGGCGCTGAGGTTGGTGAGGCAGGGAATCTTCAGGCGTAGGGCTTCCTTGCGGATGGAGCCCTCGTCGAAGAAGGCGTCCCGGCCCAGGGGCGTGTTGATGACCCACTGAACCTCGCCGTTTTTCAAGAGATCCACGGCATTGGGCCGGCCCTCGTTCACCTTGAAGATCTTCCGCACCTTGAGGCCCACGGTCTCCAGGGTCCGCGCCGTGCCTTCCGTGGCGCAGAGGCCGAAGCCCAGGGCCACCAGCTTGTGGGCCAGCTCCGGCAGCCTCGCTTTGTCGGCATCGTTCACCGTGAGGAACACCGTGCCCGAGAGGGGCAGCGGGATGCCCGCCGCCAGGAGGGCCTTGGCGTAGGCTTCGCCGAAGGTGTCGCCGATGCCCATGACCTCGCCGGTGCTCTTCATCTCGGGGCCCAGGATGGGATCCACACCGGGGAACTTGGCGAAGGGGAAGACCACGCCTTTCATCGACACCGACCGAGGCACGCCGTCTGTGATGCCCTGCTGCTTGAGGCTTTGGCCCAGGCCGATGCGGGCGGCCACACCGGCCCAGTCCACGCCGGTGGCCTTGCTCACAAAGGGCACCGTGCGGCTGGCCCGGGGGTTGGCTTCCAGGCAGTAGGCGACGCCATCCTTCACGGCGAACTGCAGGTTCATGAGACCCAGCACCCCCAAATCCAGGGCCAGCTGCCGGGCGTAGCCCCGCACGGTCTCCAGGATGTCCTCGGCCACACCCAGAGCGGGGATCACGGCGTAGCTGTCACCGCTGTGGATGCCCGCCTCCTCGATGTGGGACAGCAGGCCCGCGATGGCCACTTCCTTGCCGTCGCAGACCACGTCGATGTCCAGCTCCTGGGCGCCATCCAGAAAGCGGTCCAGCAGCACCGGCTGGTCGTCACTCACGGCCACGGCCTCGCGCATGTACTTCTCCAGGCCCGGGTCGTCGAAGACCACGGCCATGGCCCGGCCCCCCAGCACGAAGCTGGGCCGCACCATCACGGGGAAGCCTAGGCGGTGGGCTACTTCCTTGGCCTGCTCGAAGCTGGTGGCCATACCCCACTGCGGGGCGGGGATGTTCAGGCGCTTGAGGGCCTGGCCAAAGCGCTCCCGATCCTCGGCTTCCATGATGGTGTTCAGCGGTGTGCCCAACAGCTGCACGCCCGCCTCGTGGAGAGGCCTCGCCAGTTTCAGGGGCGTCTGGCCACCGAACTGGGCGAAGACGCCCAGCAGCTTGCCGCCAGCGGCTTCGCGATCGACCACGGCCTTGACATGCTCGTAGGTGAGGGGCTCAAAGTAGAGGCGGTCGCTGGTGTCGAAATCCGTGCTGACGGTCTCGGGGTTGCAGTTGATGAGGATGGCCTCCACCCCACTGGCGCGGATTGCCTCGACGGCCTGCACGCAGCAGCAGTCGAATTCCACGCCCTGGCCAATACGGTTGGGCCCGCTGCCCAGTACGATGGCCTTGGGCCGGTCCGTGGGCTCGGCCTCGCTGAATTCCTCCCAGGTGCCATAGAGGTAGGGCGTTTCGGCCTTGAACTCACCGGCGCAGGTATCCACCCGCTTGTAGGCGGGGCGCAGGCCCAGGCTTTCGCGCTTGGCGGCCACCTCGGCCTCGGTGCCCGAGCAGAACACCGCGATCTGGTTGTCGGCAAAACCGGCGCGCTTGGCCTTCTCCAGCAACTCCTCGGGCAGCCGGTCCACGGGGAAGCTGCGGAGGCGGCCCTCCAGCACCACGATCTCCTCGATCTCGTGGAGGAACCAGGGCGTGATCTTGGTGAGGCGGTGCAGCTCCTCCACGCTGTGGCCGGCCTTCAGGGCGTGGTAGATCCAGAACAGCCGCTGGGGCCCAGGGATGATCAGGTGCTCCTTGAGGCGGCCCAGATCCAGCTTGCCCTCCAGGGCGCCCGAGATCCCCTTGTGGCCCTCTTCGAGCGACCGCACGGCCTTCTGCAGGGCCTCCTGGAAGCTGCGCCCCAGGGCCATGACCTCGCCCACGCTCTTCATCTGGGTGCCCAGCACCTGGTCGGCCTGGGGGAATTTCTCGAAGGTGAAGCGGGGAATCTTCACCACCACGTAGTCCAGCACCGGCTCGAAGGCCGCCTTGGTCATGCGGGTGATGGCATTGGGCAGTTCCCACAAGCGGTAGCCGAGCGCCAGCTTGGTGGCCACCCAGGCGATGGGGAAGCCGGTCGCCTTCGAGGCCAGCGCGGAGCTGCGGCTCACCCGGGGGTTCATTTCGATGACGATGATGCGGCTGGTCTCGGGCTCCAGGGCGAACTGGATGTTCGAGCCGCCGGTCTCTACGCCCACAGCGCGGATGATCGCCAGGGCCGCGTCGCGCATGCGCTGGTACTCGGGATCCGTGAGGGTCAGGATCGGCGCGATGGTGATGCTGTCCCCGGTGTGGATGCCCATGGGGTCCAGGTTCTCGATGCCGCAGATGATCTCCACGTTGTCGTCGAGGTCCCGCACCACCTCCAGCTCGAACTCCTTCCAGCCCAGGATGCTCTCTTCGACCAGGAGTTGGCGGATGGGGCTGAGATCCAGGCCGCGCAGGCAGATGGCCTCGAACTCATCGATGTTGTAGGCGATGCCGCCGCCGCTGCCACCTAGGGTGAAGGAGGGCCGGATGATGGCGGGGAAGCCCGTGACCTTCACCAGCTCCCGGGCCTCGGCGAACGTGTGCGCGAAACCGCCCCGGCAGGTCTCGAGGCCCAGCTCGTCCATGAGGGCCTTGAAGATCTGCCGGTCCTCGCCCTTGCGGATGGCCTCCACCTGCGCTCCGATGAGGCGCACGTTGTGCTTCTCAAGGAGCCCCGCCTCATGGGCCGCCAGGGCCAGGTTCAGGGCCGTCTGCCCGCCCACCGTGGGCAGAATCGCATCGGGCTGCTCGGCCTCCAGGATCTTTTCCAGCGCGCCGAGGGTGAGTGGCTCGATGTAGGTGGCGTCCGCCCTGCTGGGATCGGTCATGATGCTGGCCGGGTTGGAATTCAGCAGGATCGTGCGGACGCCTTCCTCCCGGAGGGCTTTCAGGGCCTGGGTCCCCGAGTAGTCGAATTCGCAGGCCTGTCCGATCTGGATGGGACCGGAGCCCAGGACCAGGACGCTTTGGATGTCAGATCGTTTCGGCATGGGTCAGGGCCTTTCAGAAGAAAAGCGAACCGCCAAGACGCCAAGGCGCCAAGAAAAGCGGAAATCGGCGGTGGGGATGGACAGAGTGGCGTTGGAACCGAATCTCGGCCCTTTGCCATTCAATTTTCTTTTCTTGGCGTCCTTGGCGTCTTGGCGTTTCATCCTCTCGCCTCCTCCATCATCCGCACGAACTGCCCGAAGGCGCCGCGCGCGTCGTGGGGGCCCGGGCTGGCCTCAGGGTGGTGCTGGAGGCCGAAGATGGGCAGGGTCTTGTGCCGGAAGCCTTCCACGGTGTCGTCGCTAAGGTGGCGGTGGGTGATCTCGATCTCCGGGGGGAGGC
>JAYVRY010000188.1:0-5139 GCA_043775845.1 Acidobacteriota bacterium | reverse complement strand
TTCAGGCAAAGCCCCGAGGAAGAATGTCCTGGTCGCAGGAGGGGAAAAGCTGGTTCCCGTGGGGCCTGATCGGGAAACAGAAGCGGTGAAAGTGGCCGAACTGGACCTGGTCAACATGAAACTGCGGCCCATGGTTTCGGACGCCGCACCCAAGCTCCCCATCTGGATAAAACCCAATGGTGCTTACGGCCCTTTGGCGGAGGTCTTGAAGACCGCAGACATCATCCCTATCCCTGCGAAGGCAAAGGTGGCGGTGCCGACAAAGGCCAAGTAAAGAATTCTGCGGGATTCCAGCAGGCTCAGGCCTATTTGAAGGCAACCGCCATGGCGGTAATCTCGAGGACTGTGTGTGGAGCTCCCCATGTCCGATGCCTATGTCCCCGAGTCCCGCTGGCGGATGATGCTGGCTGCGTTGTTGGTGGGGGGTGGCCTGCTGCTGGGCGGCGTGGCCCTTGTGCGGGGGCTGTCTGGCGGGGGTGGCGAGGGCGCCTCGCCTGGCACAGATGTGAGTCAGGTGGCTTTCCGGGATGCGGAGGGAAACCGACACACCCTGGCGGACTACAAGGGCAAGGTGGTGCTGGTGGATGTCTGGGCCACCTGGTGCCCGCCCTGTCGCGCCTCTCTGCCAGAAGTGGCCGAGCTGCAGAAGGCGGGTGACGATCGCTACGTGGTGTTGCCCATCTCGGTGGACCGCGGCGGCTGGGGCGATGTGAAGCCTTTCCTCTCGCAGAATCCCCAGCTGGGCCTCAGGGCCTACCTGCCCGATGGCGCCAAGGCCCTGGATGGTTTCGGGGAGATCAGCGGCATCCCCACCACCCTCATCATCGATCGCAAGGGCAAGCTGGTGAAGCGCTGGTCGGGTTACGGCGAAGGGCAGGCCAAGCATGCTTTGGATGAGGCCCTGCGGAGCCGGTGATGGCGCCAGTCGGCGGCTCTCCCCCTGTGTCAGGTTGGCCGGTCTGGGGCCGACCCCTGGCCTTTCTGGTGCTCATCCTTGTGAGCCCGGTCCTGTTGTGGACCACCCCTCTCTCGGGGCTCGCCGTCACCTGGGCCACCTGCTTGTTCCTGGCCTTCTGGGTCTTCCTGGTGGCCCTCATCATCGGCTTCATGGTGGGCTCGGTTTCCGGCGTGCTGAGTTGGGTGGAGTGGCGGCTGCGGCTGTGGGTCGCGCGCTTCGCGCCGAATCCCGAAGCCCTGTGGCTCCATTGGGCGAGACACGCTCACTACCCTCAGATGGCACGCCGTTGCCTGGACCGGGCGGCGCAGGCCGGAGGCGCCGAGGCCCTGTTCCAGGAGGGCATCGTCTTGCTGGAAGGTGGGTTCGGTGCCGGTGGGCAGAGCGCGGCGGTCGAGCGACTCCGGAAAGCCGCAGCCATGGGGCATGCCGAGGCGGCCTTCCGCTTGGGGGATGCCCTGCGCACGGGGCTGGGTTCGGTCCAGGCGGCGGCTTCGGAGGCGGAGCTCTGGTACCGCCGGGCCGCCACCAAGGGCTTCGGGCCGGCTGCGGCCTGGCTGGCCCGCGCTTATCACGAAGGCGATGGCGTGGCGGTGGATGAAGAGCAGGCCCACCACTGGGGCGGAATTTCCGAGCAGTTGCGACCTCATCCGGACCTTTCCCGCAGCCTCCTGCACCACACATCCGCCTCCGAAGACCCGCTCGTGCGCTGGTCCTCGCTGGGGATGTTGGCGCTGGAGCGCGGAGCCGACCGTCTGGTGGCGCGGCGGGCCGGTCGGCACCTCGTGGCGCTGGCCGCCCTGCTCCTGGCGCTGCTGGTGCTCGGCGGGCTGGCCACCCTTTTCTGGGCGGGCTCCTCGGCCATGTTCCACCTGCCCCTGCTCATGATGGCCACCCCCGTGCTCATGCTGAGCTGGCAGGCCTGGCGCCATTGGAGGGAACGTCCCCGGACCTCGCGGGACCGCCTGCGTGAGGCCGCCGAGGCTGGCGATTCCGAGGCCTGTTTCCAGCTGGGCCTGAGACACCGGGTGGGCGGGTTCCACCAGCCGAAGGATGATCTCAGCGCGGCCCTCTGGTTCCGCAAGGCGGCGGAAGCCGGTCACGGGGGGGCCATGCAGGCCATGGCCGAGGCCTATCTGGGTGGGCATGGCGTGGTCCGGGATCCACGGGAGGCTGCCCGCTGGGCCGAGCTGCGCCGCACCCTTCAACTTCCTGACGGGGCTGGCCGATGATGACCTCAGGGGGAAGCATGTCCCGTATGCCCTTGATGCTCATGGTTCTGCTCACCCTGACCGGGTGCAAGGAGGAGCCACGCCGCATCGAGAATGCCAACCTTGGCTTCGTGGCCACCTTTCCCGGCGCCCCCAAGCTGCACCGCCACACGGACCCAGGGCCCTTCGGTGACATGGAATGGTTCGACCTGGCCATGAGCCCGGCGGGCCGCCTGGATGAGACTTTCAGCGTGGCCGTGGGCAATCTGCCTCCGGGCGACCGGGGCGGCTCCACGCCTAGGGAAGTCCTGCAGACCTTCCAGAACTTCCTCCGCTACCGCTTCGGCGGGATCCAGCGCACGGACCTGTCGACCGAGAAGGGGCCGGGCTTCCGCTACAAGGTGAAGGGCCCCACCGGCGGCAGCATCGAAGGGGTGGTCGTGGTGCGCCGGGGCCGCCTGCATCATGCCCAGGCCATCGTGCGCAAGGAGGGAGACCCGCGCACCGCGGCCTTCCTGAACGACTTCGAGGTCACATCGAGGTAGCGCCGTTCCATCTCGACAGCGTGGCTTCCACTGCGGCGATGAGGTGCTCGGCTTCGGCCTCTGGCGTCAGGTTCAGATGTTCCCCAGGGACGCTCTCCCCGATGCCGATAAAGGGCAGGCCTGCGGCCTGGGCCGCCGCCAGGTCATGGGGCCGGTCGCCCACATAGAGGTGGGGCCCCGGGCAGCCGTTCACGGCCTGTTTCAAGAGGCCCGTGCGATCGAGGCGTGGCAGGGAGCCCAGCCGGGGAATGGCGGGGTCGATGCCCAGCACTTCGGCTTTGAAGCTCAGGAGGCCTGGGGCATTGCCCGACACGAGCCAGACTTGGCGATGGGTGGCAAGGCGATGCATGCCCTCCAGCACGCCCGGGAAGCCCATGGCGGTGCGGGCACCTGGGGCGAAATGGACCCGGAAGCGCGACACACAGGCCGCTTCATAGGCCGTATAACCCGCCTCATCGAGGGGTTCTCCGAAGCGCATGCGGTGCAGTTCGTCCACGATCTCCCAGTCCGTGGAGCCGGTGCAGCGCTTCAACTCCTCCACGGAGGGTATTTGTCCCCAAACCTCGCCCAGGGCTTCCCGCAGAAGGACAAAGCCCGAGCTGAAATGTCCCAGGGTTCCGTCCAGGTCAAAGCAGATCGGCATTGGCCATCTCCCCATCTGTTCCAGGATCGCACGGGATGGCATTCTCAAAGGGAAGGTGGTTCCTTGATGCGTCGCACGGCTGTCCTGCTTCTCCTGCTTTTCTCGCTACCGGCCTGCGCCCAGGAGGGCCTCCGGTATCGCATGCAACTCTGGATGCGGGGCGATGCTCAGCCCATGGAAACGCAGTTCAGGCTGCATTCGACGGCCGGGACGCGGAGTCACAACAAGGTGCAAAAGCCCCGCATGGGCGGGTGGCGCCTGGAGGCCGACCGCACTGAGGGCACGCCCTACGCGCAGGCCATGCTGCTGGGCCGCGCCGAGCGGTTGCTCTACCTGGCGGGCCCCTCGCCGCAGACCCGCCCTGAGCCCATCCTGCTGCGCTTCGGCAACCGCAGCCTGCCCGTGTGGAGCCTGGAGATCCCCAAGGGCATCCATGCCTCCACGGTGCTGGTGGAGGTCAGTCCGAAGCTGCTGGCCCTGTGCGATTTCAGCGCCCGCTTCGAACACGGCGACGTGGCCCGCATCGAGTTACACCTGGAAGGGCTGGATAGCACCACCGGATTGACACCCGCCGAGTCCGGAACGACGCTCCTCAGCACGCTTCGTTCGTTGGTGCGCGATGCGCAGCAAGAATCTGAGAGCAGCGTGGTGGTGCACTAGCGTCACGCACTGGCTCGGAACTGCCGATTCGGCTTCTGCTGTGGGCACGTTAATCTGAAGGACTCGGAGGAAGCATGGGGTTCAGGGACGAATGCGGGGTATTCGGGATCTGCCATCAGGTGGAAGCCTCCCGCCAGACCTACCTGGGCCTGTATGCCCTGCAGCACCGGGGCCAGGAGGCGGCCGGTATCTGCTCGGGCGATGAGCATGGCCTGCACCTCCACAAGGCCCAGGGCTACGTGGCCGATGTGTTCACGGAAGCCGTTCTCGATGCTCTGCCCGGCGACGCGGCCATCGGCCACACGCGCTACTCCACCACGGGCGGCAACGTGGCTTCGGCGGCCCATCCCTTCCTCATCCACGGGCGCTTCGGCCAGGTGTCGCTTTGCCACAACGGGAACCTCACCAACACTGAGGCGCTGCGGGCCACGCTCATTGCCGATGGCCACACCTTCACCAGCCCTTCGGACAGTGAAGTCCTGCTGGCCCTCATCAACCGGGCCAAGGCCGACACGCTGGAGGATGCCGTGGTGGCGGCCCTGCGCGAGGCCAAGGGCGCCTTCTCGCTGCTGATCCTCACGGAGGATGCCCTCATCGCCGCCCGCGATCCTCATGGATTTCGTCCCCTGGCCATGGGCCGCATGGGCGACACGCACACCTTCAGTTCCGAGACTTGCGCCTTCGACCTGGTGGGTGCCCAGTACATCCGCGATGTGGAGCCTGGGGAGATGGTGGTGGTATCGAGGAAGAACGGGGAGATCAGCTCCCGGTTCCCCCTGCCCAAAGTGCAGCCCAAGCCCTGCGTCTTCGAGCACATTTATTTCGCCCGGCCCGATTCGCTGGTCTACGGCCAGAGCGTCATGGTGGCCCGCCGTGAGATGGGACGTCGCCTGGCCATGCGTCATCCGGTAGAAGCGGATCTCATCGTGCCCGTGCCCGACAGCGGTGTGAGCGCGGCCCTGGGCTACTCCGAGCAGTCCGGCATTCCCTTCGATTTCGGCATCATCCGCAACCACTACGTGGGCCGCACGTTCATCGAGCCCAAGCAGAACATCCGCAGCTTCGGCGTAAAGGTGAAGCTGAACCCCGTGCGCCACCTGCTGGCGGGCAAGCGCGTCGTGCTGG
>JAYVRY010000187.1:0-5156 GCA_043775845.1 Acidobacteriota bacterium | reverse complement strand
TGTCTCCCTGGCGGCCGCAGCCAACACCAAGGCCCCCACCACGGTGCCCCTCACGTTCGGTGGCAATGTGCACTGCCTCAGCTGCCACGATGTCCACGGCTCACCAACCACCACCACACCCGCCGGACTGCTCCTGCGAGTGAGCAACACCACGGCGCTGTGCGTGGATTGCCACACCCTGGCCGACACCACCACCGTCAATGCCCACACCAATCCCACCAGCGGCATCCTCTGGCCAGGAGATCAGTACGGCGGCAGCACCTACCCGGTCATCACCGACACCACCCTGCGGGGCGCCTGCAAAAACTGCCACACCCCCCATGGCTGGCCGGACGCCACGACTCCCGGTGCCAAGTACGCATCCGCTTTGGGCGCCCGCCAGGACAACCTGTGCCTCACCTGCCACGACGGTTCCCCCGCCAAGGATGCCCGGACGGAAATCATCAAGACCGTCCGCCATCCCGTGGCCCGCACTGCCGGTAGCCGACTGGTGGGCTGTGCCGATTGCCACAACCCCCACATGGCAGCCCCTGGCATCCATGCCTATGCCACCAACGCCACTGTGGATCGCAACCGCATCCGGACAGCCGCTGGAGTCAACCAGATCGGCTCACTCAAGGGTTCCGACGGCGTCCGGTTCAACTACACCGGCCTGGCCAACTGGGCGGTTCCTGCTGTCGCCCAATACACCAAAATCGCCGGTGGCTCCCCAAGCGTGGCGATTAGCGGAGCGGAGTTCGAATACCAGATCTGTTTCAAGTGCCACACCAGCTACGATCCGACGGTCTCGACCCTGACCACCACGGCGATCCGGACCGTGGCCTGGGGCGGAGTGACGAACTACTACAGCACTGGCACAGCCAAGTTCACCAGCGCCAGCACTGCCGTGGCCGGCACCGGAACCACCTGGACCGCTGCGATGGTGGGGATGTATCTCCAGAAGGACATCAACTCTCCGGCCTACAGGATCTCGGCCTTCGTTTCCGCCACCAGCCTGACCCTTGCAACAGCCTACACCGGAGCCACCGATGCGACCGCCGGGGCCTACACCATCACCCGGGATGAAACGGATCTGGCCCAGGAATTCAACCCAGGCAACGCCTCCGGCCACCCGGTGGTGGTGGGCTTGAACAGCTATGCCAACTCCGTGGCTCCCAAGGCCTTGACGGCCGGGCAAATGAAAGCCCCCTTTGCCGCCGTCGGCACCCAGACCATGATGTGCTCAGACTGCCACAACACCGAGTCGGCGACGCCCGCCGCCCAGGGTCCCCATGGCGCGGCCGCCCAGTTCATGCTGCGGGGTGCCAATGCCGCCAACTGGCCCAATGTGACGCTGCCCAACCGGGCCACCAGCTGGTGCTGGAACTGCCATGGCACCACCACCAATGGCGTCCACACCAGGAGCGAACACACCAGCGCCTCCTGCTTCCATTGCCACATCACCGTGCCCCATGGTGGCAAGGTCGCCCGCCTCATGGCCACCAACACGGCCGGCATGCCGGCCCGCTACGCCTACCAGAACAACAAGGCGAATGTCTGGATCCGCTCCTTTACCAAGGCTGCCGCCGCCTCCTATTCCAAGTCCAACTGCGGCTCCGCCCAAAGCGGCTGCACCACCCACAGTCTGGCTTCCAGCGCCACCAATTCCTGGTAGCCCCGGCCCCTGCTGCCTTTCATCCTTGGTTTCGGTCAATCTGGTGTCATGACTTTGGATGGACTGCGCCGCCTGAAACGCTTCTTCCGCTCCCCGGCGACCATCGTCGGGGAGTTGTGTTTCATCACCCTGGCCAGCGTGGTCGGCGCCAGCCTGCCCCAGGCCGCCACTGCTTCCGCCAGCGATATCGCCCGCCTGCGTCAGCACGGCCCATTCATCTCGGCATTGGTGGACAACCTGGCGCTCGACCGCGTCTTCCAAAGCCCCCTGTTCCTGCTCGGCCTGGGCATGGCCACGGTCTCACTGTGCATCGTGGTGCTGGAACAGATCCGCCGCCTTCGTGCGGCCTGGTCGCAGCCCCTTGCAGAAACCCACTTCAAATCGGTGGCGCTGCAGACCGAGTTTCTCCGTCCTGCCCAGGGCGGGACTTCCACTGCGACAACGGTCATCCGCAGCACGGGACGCCTCGGCCTGGCGGGGTCCCCCCTGTTTCACAGCGGCCTGCTGCTGGTGGTCATCGCAGCCACCCTCCGAGCGCTCTTTGGAGTGGAAGCCGCTGTGGACTTGCTGGAGGGGGAGATCCTTCCCCCCGCCGCGGCCGCCTGGGTCGCCCAATGGCCGGGGCCCCTAGCCAAACCCTTTCAGTTGGATGCGCCCCTGACCTTGGAGCGCGTCAACATGACCCGGTACGACTCCGGGGAACTCAAAGAACTGGGCGTGCAATTCTCCCTTCCAGACTCTGGCACCCACCAGCTGGGCATCAATCGGGAATTCCAGGCCTCCCAGGGGCGGCTGTATGTGAACTCGGATGTGGGCCCGGCCGCACTCGTGGTTTGGTCCGACGGTTCTGCAGAACTTCGGCGGGAGGCCCTGCTGCTTGCCCGGGAAGGACCGGGGTCGTTCTCGGGCCGCACCACCGGGGCGCTGGCTCTGCAGGCCCGGGTGCAACTCTCACCCGCCGAGCCCCGTCCATCCAGTGTGGAACTGCGAGTCACCCAAGACGCCACGCTGTTGTATGTGGGCCGGGTGGCTGTGGGCGGAACTGTGTCACTGCCCGGGGGCCAGTCGCTGCGGCTGGACGGACTGCCCTTCTGGGCAAGGCTGCACGGCAGCCGGGATCCAGGCCTGGGACTGGTCTATGCGGGCTTCCTGCTGGGCCTGCTCGGTGCCACGCTGACCTACACGGTGACCCGAGTGGATGAACTCGTGCAGATCACGCCCGAAGACGGGGAGGAGCGGGTGCGGATCGCTCTCCGGCCGCTACGCTTCGCGCCGCTCTTTCAAGATCGCTTCGAGCGCCTGGTGCGCGCTCATGGAGGACAGCCATGAAACCGCCTCGTCTGATGCTGACCGCACTGCTCCTGATGTGCCTTGCCTGTGGACGCGTTTCCGAGCGTGAAGCCCGCACCTTGGTCGAACGGTACAACGAGGTTGTGTGCGAGGCCTATCGCCGATGCGACCTGCAGCTTATCGACAGCGTGGTCGCGCCCGACGGGCTCGTGGGCAAGAACCTCACCGGCCTCATCGGTGTGCGCATGGACATGGGCCTCATCCTCGATGCGCGTCTGGAGGAATTGTCCGTCACCGGTGTCCAGCGGCAGAAGGAATCCCTTGAGATCCGAACCCGGGAACGATGGTCCTACCTGGACCGCCGCCTGGGTACGGGCCAACCCGTGGGCGAGCCCTCGGTGGATCATTACGAAATGCTGTACCTCTTCAAGCAGGTGAAGGGCGTCTGGATGGTGACCGAGACCCAGTTCACCGCGCCCCCTCAGGTGGGCCGCAAAGTGACGCCATGGCAGATGGATGCCAAAGAAGCCCACGCCATGATCGCTCCCGCCACCGGAGGCAAGCCATGAATCCCTTCCTGTTGGAAACCCTCCTCCACTGGGCGGCCGTAAGTCTCTACATCGTGGCCGCAATCCTGTTCACCCACGCCCTGCTCTGGAACCACCCGAAGCGCCTGCGCTGGGCGCTGTGGCTCACGGTGCTGGGGCTCGTGCCGCACTCAGCAGCGCTGATCGTGCGCTGGATCGAGGTGGGCCATGGTCCCTATATGCTCAAGTACGAGGTGCTGTCCTCCAATGCCTGGGTCGCCATTGTCATGCTGCTGATCGTCATCTGGCGCAAACCCACCTGGGCAGGTCTCGCCCTGGTGGCCTTGCCAGGTTCGGTCCTGATGATGGGCCTGGGCCTGCTGACCAGCCCGGAAGCCCGCAGCCTGCCACCTACCCTCCGCTCCATCTGGCTGGTCTTCCATGTCTTCTTCACCAAACTGGCCGTGGGAGCCTTCCTGCTCTCCTTCGCGGCGGCCGTCATCCTGCTCCGCAAGATCAAGGGGGCCTCCAGTCGCTTCCTCGAACGCTTCCCGGCTCCCGAGGTGCTCGATGCCTCCATGGTGCGCTTCGTGGGTTTCGGCTTCGTGTTCTGGTCTACGACCATCATCGCCGGCGCCATCTGGGCCCACCAATCCTGGGGGCGCTACTGGGGCTGGGACCCTATCGAAACCTGGTCCCTGGTCACCTGGCTTTGCTATGGATCCCTGCTGCACTTGCGCCTGTTCTACCGATTGGCCCCCAGAGTCACGGCCTGGCTTACCCTTGCCTGTTTCGGCGTTTCCGTCCTGACGGCCTTCATCTTCCCCTTCCTCATCCCCTCCATGCACGCGGCTTACTTCCAGTGAGCGGCTGACCCGCAAAACCACGCCATCGTTGGTTCATTGTGACTTTTTTCGTCACCTTTGAAGCTAGACTGTTCTGCTGGGAATGAATGAGGGTGAGGCCATGAGCAAGGTCCTTTTCGTGGTGCCGCCCTACTCCAGTTGGGGCGTGGAAGCCATCGGCACCTGGCCGCCGCTCCAGATCGCCTACCTGGCGGCGGCCATCGAGCAGGGCGGGCACGAAGCCCGGATCTACGACGCCATGAATACGGAGGGCGGCACCTTCGATTCCATCCGCGCAGAAGTGGAACGGTACGGCCCGGATGTGGTGGTGGCCTATGACTACCTGCCCGTCACCGGCGCCATCAGCACCGCCGTGGTGCCCGCCGCCCTCCAGGCCCTCGCCCTGGCCAAGGCTGCGACCCCCGCCATCACCACCTTCCTCGGCGGCCCCTTCCCGACCTTCAAATACCAGGAGCTGCTGGAGGACCCTGCCAGCCCCGTGGACATCGTGCTGCGCGGCGAAGCGGAAGCCACCCTGCCGGAACTGATGGTGGCCCTCCAGAACGGCGCTTTCGACGGCGTGAAGGGCATCGCCTTCCGCCGGGACGACCTGATCATCACCACCGAGCTCCGGCCCCATGTGACGGAGCTGGATACGCTTACTCCCGCCTGGCACCTGCTGGACTGGGACCTCTACCATTACCGGATTGATCCTCCGGGCCGCATGGCCTCCATCCTCACCTCCCGCGGGTGCATGATGGGCTGCTCCTTCTGCAGCCACCGGGCCTTCTGGCGCGGGGACTGGCGCGCCCGGACGCCGGAAGACGTCCTCAAGGAAGT
>JAYVRY010000186.1:0-19469 GCA_043775845.1 Acidobacteriota bacterium | reverse complement strand
GCCGGCGGATCCGCCCCGTGAGTGGAGGCGGAAGGATGACCGTTCGTCATTCGCGCGCCCGAAGGGCGATTCGCGCCATTCGCGGTTCACTGCTTTCCGGGCTGAGGCTCGCCGATCATCGGGAGTCCCCGTGGCCAGGATGAACGCCGTGGCCAAGGTGCGCATAGCCTCGAAACACTGCACCACCTCGCTGGGCCGACCCTGGAGGGTGTAGGCATGGGTGGGCAGATCGGACGGCTGTTCGATCGGGAGCTCGCCAGTACGGGCGGGGGGATCCCTCCGGCCTACTTTTCGAGGACTGCGTGAATGGCGGTTTCCAGGTCTGTGATGGAGAAGGGCTTCCTCAGCAATGACTTGAATCCCTTATCGAACAAGGCCTGTTCATCCATTCCAAGTTCGCCTCCCGTCATGAGCAGGATGGGCAGGGCCGGGTGCGTCTCCAGGAGCATCTGGCAAAGCTCCATGCCATCCATGGAGGGCATGTTGAGATCGGTGAGAACCAGGTCGACCAGATCATGGCCTGAATGCATGTGTTGCAGGGCCAGCGGCGAGGCACCCATGGCAATCACGTGATAGCCCAAGGTCGACAGGGCTTCCGCAACCCAGGCCAGGTTGGCCAAATCATCATCCACGACCAGGATTCTGAGCTTGCGGACCACGAGAGACCGCTTGGCTTTGCCAAGGGCGCAAGACCTAGTGCGGGCCGCTGCGGCACTCATGCCGAAGCCCGCCATTCCAATGGATCCTGGCAGCCGTTCCGGATGAAGGATTCCAGCGCCTGGACGGAGTCTTCGATGGAGGGGCAGGAGCCCTGTCCCACATGGTTCTGGAGGGCTGGCAGGACGATCGTCTTCATGGTCTCGAGCCAGGCCAGCCCAGGCTCCAGGCCGGTAATGCGCAGGTGAGGCTTTTCGAATTCCAGTTGTTTCAGGTGTTCAGGATGCATGGGCGTATCGGTGAGGCACCACACCAGGTTGCCCGGCGTTTTCGGCTGGAGGCCCGATAGGAAGCGCCAGAAGCTGGAGGAGTAGTGCGTGCTTCTCCCTTCCATCTGCCGGAGCCCTTCCAAGGAGCGCAGATGCAGGTACAGCAGCCATGCGGGCTCACCGGGCTTCGGGGTGGGCAGGAGTCTGGAGGAAGGACCCGGCGCCTTCCCCAGATCCACTTCAAAGGCCACGGTGTGGTAAGGCGAGTGGAGGTACAGCCCGGCCACATCCACGATCTTTCCCACCCATGCTGGATTCACCGGAAAGGCCGGTCGGCGGGGATTGACCCGCATGTTCGAGGCTTCCAAGGCGCGCTGGATGGTGGCTGGGCTGCAATTCGCGGCTTTCGCCAGGGCGCGAACCGTCCAGACCGCCGAGCCGTCCGGGGGGGGGATGTCAAGCAGGCCGCGCAAGTGGTTGGTACGGTCGCTTTTCGAATCGGTGGAGGCACCTTCGCCACCTTCATCGGTGAGGGCTTGGATGCGACCCACTTCAAAGCGCCGCCGCCACTCCAGCACCGTCGATCGGGTCAACTTGAGCCTGGTCGCGATGAGCGAATTCGCGAGCCCGTCGGCACCCATGAGAATGATTTGGCACCGGAGGCGAAGCCGTTCCGGCGTCTTCCGCGAGCGGAGCATGTCCTCCAGCAACAGCCGTTCTTCCAGGCTGAGGGGAATGGGTAGGGCCGGTCGGGTCATGGTCGAAGTTCCATAGGGTTAGGACACACCGGCCGTTTCGGGAGGCGAGGCCAGCGTTTGCACGGGGGCCAGGAACCAACTCCTGCGCGCCTTTCTCTGAAGGTGACAACTTCCCGATTACGAAGTGATAAAGGCTGTATTAACGTATGGAAACACTGTGCGGTGGCAGGCCCGGGCGGCTCCACGGCAACGGAGACCACCCACCCCATGCCCCACCTGCTGCTTCTGGAAGACCACGACACGAGTCGAGTCAATCTCGAGCAGAACCTTGTCCGAGAAGGCTTTACCGTCAGCGCCTTCGCCACCGGCGCGGAAACCTTGGCCTACCTGGCTGCCGTGTCCCGGAAGGAGGTGACCATGCCCGAGGTGGCTGTCCTGGACCGCTCCCTGCCCGACATGGATGGCCTTGATGTGATGAAGTGGATCCGGGGCATGCCGACGTTGCGGGGCATGCCCATCCTCATGGTGACGGCCCGCACGGAGGAGATCGAGCGTGTCCTGGGGCTGGAGCTGGGGGCGGACGACTATGTGTCCAAGCCCTTTTCCTTCCGGGAACTGCTGGCCCGCATCCACGCCATCGCCCGGCGCTGCGGGACGCCTTCAACGGGCTCGCCCCTGCTGCCCCCGCCAGTGGCCCCCAATACGCTCGCCCATGGCCTGCTCCTGGTGGACCTGGACCGGTTCACGGTCGCGGTGGGGAAGGAACCCGTGGCCCTCACGCGGCGGGAATTTGAGTTGCTGGTCTATTTCCTCAAACACACCGGTCAGGTGCTCACACGGAAACACCTGGTGAACCAGGTTTGGAAACAACCCTCCGCCCAGGAGAACCGCACGGTCGATGTGCACGTGACGCGCCTGCGGACCAAGCTGAGGCCCGCTCTGGATGGCCTGCAGACGGTCATTGGCGTGGGCTATCGCCTGGATTGAGGCGCCTCATTCGCCAACCGGTGCCTCGGGGTATCCGGGCAAGTCGATCCTGAAGGCCGCGCCTCGTCCCCGCGCCTCATCGGCCCAGAGTCGCCCACCCATGGCCATCACCAGTTGGTGGGCGATGGATAGCCCCAGACCCACGGAGGTTTCTCCTCCGGTGGGTTTGGCGCTGAGGCGGGCGAAGCGGTTGAAGAGCTTGCGATGGTCTTCAGGTTGCAGGCCGGGACCGTGGTCTTCCACGGAGACGCAAATTCGATGTCCGAAGCCTTGCGCCCGCAGATGGATGGGCTCACCGGGTCGGGAGAACTTGATGGCGTTGGAGATGAGGTTGTCCAACACCTCACCCAGAAGAAAGGGGTCGGTCTGGGCCCAGAGGGGCTCCTCCCCGGTCTCCAAGGTAAGGGGAAGCCCCTTGGTGGCCGCGCGTGGACCGTGCCTGAGCAAGGCTTCTTGGAGAACCTTTCGGGCATCCAGCTTGATGGGCTGCACGGCGATGCGCCCGGATTCCAGGGCCGTCACGTTCAGGAACCGATCAATGAGGGCGCCCATGGCCAGCCCATCCTCCTCGATGCTCTGGGCCGTGCGGGAGATGAGCTGGGCGTCCTGGGCGGTTCGGAGGGTTTCCGCCGCCATGACGATGCCATTGATGGGGGATTTGAGATCGTGGGAAACGATGCCCAGGAAGTGGTTCTTCTGTTCGTTGAGATCGCGCAGCTCGTGATTCATCCACTCCAGTTCCGAGGCCTGTTCCGTCAGGGCCTGGGTGGCCTCGGTGACCCGGGATTCCAGTTCCTCATTCCGCCGTTTCAGGATGCGGATGCGGGCCTGATGCGCGGCGCCCATGGCCAGGGTGGCCCCGAGTATGTAGAGGCCGAAGGCCCACCAGGTCCTGAACCAGGGCTGAAGCACATGGAAGGTGAAGACCGCTTCCGTGGGGGTATCCCCTTCGCCTTGGCTGGCGCGAACCCGGAACTGGTACCGCCCAGCCTTGAGATTCGTATAGTTCCGGTACGGTTCTGTGCTCCAGGCGGACCAACCCCGATCGAGGCCGACCAGCTGGATCTGGTAGCGGGGATGGGAGGTCGGCCCCAGTTGGGGCAGGGCGTATTCGAAGCGGAGGGTGTTGTCGGCGTAGGGAATCCGGGGCACGGCGCCCTCCTGGCCCGGAGAGACTGGCATTCCACCCCACTTGAGGACATGTCGGATCAACACGGGCGGAGGTACCACGGTGGCCTCCCTGGGCGTTGGCCCGCGCCGGAAGACGCCATCCACCCCACCAAACCAGAGCGTGCCATCGACCTCGGGGCGGAGCACGAAGAGGGGCGCATCCGAGCACGTCACCGAGGCGCCGACCCATCGATACATGTCATCCGCGCCCGGAACGGCGCGGCGCAGCGTGGTGCCTTCGGCCTGGCAGCCCAGCCACAGGTCGCCATCGGGCCCTTCGGCGATCCGGAACAGGGGCAGCTCCGGGCCAAGGCCCAGCGCCGCAGTCCGGGGGTCGCGCTGGAAGCGCCGAGTGTGGGCGTCGAAGCGGAAAATGCCGGAAGGACTGTAGACCACCGCCTGGCCCCCCATGGTTGCCGTGAAGTTCCAGCTGTTCTGGGGCAGGCTTTCCTTGGGGCCCAGGCGTTCCACCGTTGGTTGTCCCGGCGCGCTCCCCGCGGGCAGGCTGACCTTCAGCACGATGGGGGCATCGCAGCCCACCCAGAGGTGTCCGTCGCTTCCCATGGCCAGGGTGCGGATGTCTTCATGGATGTCGGCCACCCGTCCTTCATCCTTCCAGGGCGCGGACGCATGGGTCCGGCGCAGGGAGAAGAGGCCAGCCACCGTGCCTACAAATATCCGATTGGAATCATGAGGCGAAGGGAGGAAGCACGTGGTGTGGCCGGTGCTGCCGAGCACCTTGCGGGCACGGGCATTGACCACTTCGTAGATGCCATCGTAATTGGCCACGAGCAGAGAAGGGCCAAGGGAGAGCATGTCCCAGCACTGGCCCTTGATGTCGGCCACAGGGAGAAAGCCGCGGCGGCCCGTGCTGGCAGATTTCTGGGACAGATAGAAGAGTCCCCGATTCGTGGTCGCGAAGAGGGTGCCCGCGTGGCGGCGAATGTCGAGCACGGCGCCGGACAACCCGTCGGATTCGTCGAAACGGGAAAGGGTCGGCGGCCAGCCGAGGAGGTCGATGGCCTTGCTGCCGCCCAGCCAGAGGCCACTGCGGGGATCCTCGAGGAGGCAGTAGGCGGTCTGGTTGAGGATGCCCTCCTCCTTGTTCAGGAGGCGCATCTGATCCTGCGCCAGAATGACCACTCCACCCTGGCTGGTGGCCATGGCCAGGGATCCATCTGCCAGGCGGATTCCCGAATGGAGGATGTTCTTCTTGAGGTACCCGTCCGCCCGGGTGGGGCCTTTTCGAAACGTCTCGCCGTCGAAGAGCATGAGGCCTTCGTCGCGGGAGCCCCAGAGGATGACATCCTTCCCCGCGTCCGTCCAAGGCACCATGAAGCGCGGTTTCTTGCCTGCGAACCGGGCCCCTCCGGGCATGAGCTGGAACGAGTCGCCCACGCGTTCCAGCATCCCCTTCCCCTTGTCCAGGACCAGGAAATGATCCCGAATGACGTAGCCCATGAAGAAGCTGGTGGGGGCCTTCCAGTGGCGAAGCCGGGTGCCGTCCCAGGCAAAGAGATGCTCACTGGATACGAAGTACACGCCTTGGGAACAGACGGTGATGCTCCAGATGTTGCCGAACTCGCGCTCCGAGGGGGGCAAGCGGTCATCGAGGGACACGTATCGCATCTGGCCGTGGTCATCCGGCGCCAAGTACCCGAATTCGTTCTGGGCTCCCACAAACACGGTCCCTTGGGCACTCATGGCCAGGGAACGGATGGAGGTGTTGTCGCGGGTGTGGAGGAGGCGCCAGCGAACGCCATCGTATTCCAGCACACCGTAGTTGTTGGCGGCGTAGACCAGGCCACGGGGATCCTGGACCAACGCCCAGTTCTGGGAATCCGCTCCGAATTCCCTGGGCACGAAGCTGCGCACGAGGGGACGACCCGCTTCGGAAGGAATGCCTGCCGTCTGGCCAACCGCCGACAGCAGCAGACAGGTCAGCGCCAGCAGCCCCCCCAGGCCCATCCTGATTCCTCCGACCATGCCATGTCCTCGCGTGTCAGTGGCCACGGAACTGGAATGACCCGGCCGCGCCCAGAATATCCCCTCGGCACGTTCCGTCAGGGGCTGGAGGAACCGCAGAGTCGACCGCACTGTCGAGGACGCATGAAACATCCCTATTTAGACAGGGATAGGGAGCCTGGTTCCGCCCGGAAGGGGATTCGTGGATGTCGTTTAATATTGATATTAAAGATAGATGGCAACAGTGGATGAATGTCGGTGATCGCAGTTTCAGGCAAAGACTGCATTCCCCCGCACATGGGCGTCTTCCATCTTGGAATTCACCTGAAAGGGAGAACCCATGATGCATGCCCATCATTCCAAACCTTGGATCACCGCCCTGCGCGTCGCTGCCCTGGGCACCTTGGCCATCGCCATGGCCTGTTCGGGCGGGAGCAGCACCAAGGAACTGACTGACCCCGCCATCGTGGCGACCGCACCCGCCATCACCCAGCAGCCCGCCAATCACACCGTCATGGCCGGCGACTCCGCCACCTTCAGTGTGGTCGCCACCGGCAGTCCTGCGCCCACCTATCAGTGGCGCAAGGGGGGCGCCCCGATCCAGGGCCAGAACGGTGCCGACCTGACCATCGCCAAGGTGCAGCCCTCCGACGAGGACAGCTATGACGTGTTGGTCTCGAACAGCGCGAACTCGGTGACTTCGAGTGCCGCCACCCTCACCGTGAACCGCCGGCCCGCTTTCACCATCCAGCCCTCCAATCAGCAGGTGCTGGCCCCAGCCGCAGCTACCTTCACGGTGGTGGTGGATGGAAAACCCGCACCGCAGCTCCAGTGGGAATCCAACAGTGGAGGCAGCATCTGGTCACCGGTCAGCGGGGCACAGGCCGCCAGTTACACGACCGGCGCGACCAGCTCCGGCCAGAACGGCTACCAGTACCGCTGCGTGGCCAGCAGTGGCACGGATTCCGCCACCAGCCAGTCCGCCACGCTGCTCGTGAACACCAACGCCTCCTACACCCTCACGGTCAACCTTGGCCAGGGAACCACCGGTACGCCCGGTGTCAGTGGACCCTACGCGAAGGGCACCTCCGTGCCCTACAGCTTCTCGGCCCTGAGCGGATACTCCAACCTGCAGGTGAGCCTCGACGGCAAGGCCGTGGCGGTCAGCGGCGCGGTGGTCATGGACGGAGGACACACCCTGGCGGCTACGGCCACGGTCGATTCCCACAAGGTCACCTTCGTGGCGGGGAGCGGCGGCAGCATCAGCGGCACCCTGGTACAGACGGTCCAGGATGGCAAGGATGCCACCGCCGTCACGGCCGTGCCCAGCGCGGGCAAGGCCTTCGCGAACTGGACAGGCGCGGGCTTCACGACCAGCACCACCAACCCCCTCACGGTGGCCAAGGTCACCCAGGATCAAACGATCACGGCCAACTTCACCGCCAGCCCCTCGACCTACACGGTGACCTTCACGGCTGGAACGGGTGGAACCCTCAGCGGCACGGCGGTGCAGTCCGTCACGGCCGGTGCGGATGCCCAGGCCGTGACCGCAGTGCCCGGCACCGGCATGACCTTTGTGAACTGGACGGGGACAGGCTTCACGGCGTCCACCACCAATCCCTTGACTGTCACGAAGGTGAGTCAGAATCTCGCCCTCACGGCCAACTTCGCGGCCATTCCCACGGACACAGGCTTCAACGTGGGCCAGACCGCCGCCGAAATCACCTTCATCGATGCCGCAGGCAAGACCTCGAAACTGAGCGACTACAAAGGGAAGGTCATCCTGCTGGTGTGCTCCGAGGTCTACTGCGATCCCTGCCGCACCGAATCGAAGATCCTGCAAAGCATCCAGGATCAGTACGGACCCCAGGGCCTGGTGATCCTTGAGAACCTCTCTGACTTCGGAACGCACAAGGTCAGCAGTCAGGACATGATCACCTGGGCCAAGGACGGCGGACTGACCACCGTGCCCGTCTCCCACGACACCAACGATCTGCCCACGCTTGCCGCCATCACGGGCTTCCCCACCAACGTCATCATCGGCCGTGATTTCAAGGTCAAGGCGCGGCAGGTGGGCTACTCCGAATACACGGTCCGTAACATGGTCGCCCAGGGCATGAAGTAGCCCCTCTCATAGCTGTTCTTCATCCGGGGGCCTTTTGGCCCCCGGGTTTCTCCTGGAGTTTCCATGAAACGCAAGATGATGGCCCTGCTGGCCGCCGCGCTGATGGCCGGGGCCAGCCACGCGGGGACCGTTCCCGAATTTTCCGGCAAGAAGCTGGATGGTACCGTGTTCAAGTCCAGTGACGTGGTGGGCAAGCGGGTGGTGGTGCTGGATTTCTGGGCCACCTGGTGCGCCCCCTGCACGAAGATGCTGAAAAAACTGCAGGCCATCCACGAATCCCATCCCGATGTGCTGGTGTTGGCGGTCTCCATCGACGATGCCAGCTCCATGGCCAAGGTGAGCCAGCTCATCCAGGGCCGGGGCTACACCTTCCCCGTGCTGCTGGATCCGGAGAGTTCCATCCTCCGCATGTTCAACCCCTCCCTGGACATCTCATACACGGTGATCATCGACAAGAACGGCGAGATCGCCTACCGCCATTCCGGCTACGTGCCCGGCGATGAAAAGGCGCTGATTGAAAAACTGGATGCGCTGAAGTGAGACAGCTAACCATCCTTCTCGCGGGTTCCCTGGCTGGCCTGCTCGCGGCACCTGCCCAGGCGCAGGAAGCCAGCGCCTTCCAATGGTCCCTCTCCAACGATTTGATCGTACAAAACAATGAATTGGCCAAACGCGTCGCGGTGCCGGGTAACCCGCCGCCCGGGCCCCAGGATGGCTGGCGGCAGTATCAGGAATCCCTCGCCCTGGGGGCGAGCTGGACGCTGGAAAATGGCGGAAGCCTTTCGGGCAGCGTCACGGGCCGGGGCGTGAACTTCTACCAGCAGAGCGCGGAGCAGACCCTGGCTCAGTCCGACAACCAGGTCTATCGGAAGTATCTGAAGTACAACCAGGGTGCCTTCAGCCTGCTGGCCGGGGATTTCTACGCCATGCTGGGCCGGGGCCTGGTGCTCTCGGTGCTGCCCATCGACAAGCTGCTGAAGGAACGGACTCTCAGTGGCGGGGATCTGCGGTATCAGGGCAAATGGGTGGAGCTGCGCGCCCTGGCCGGCAAGGTGGAAACGGAAACCAAGGATCAGGCCTGGAACGTGCAGGGCGGTGAATTCACGCTGAAGTATCTCCAGGGGGAGGCGGTCGGCATCCACCACATCGGGGTTCACGCCGCGCAGATCGAGGATGTGCGCACGGACAAGCTGGATCCCTTCGCCTATCCCCTGATGCGCAAGCGCGTGGTGTCATCGGCCAGCCTCGGCGGCGATAACGTGGGGGGCGTCGCCAACTACTACGTGGAATCGGCCCGCCTGAACTGGGAAAAGAAGCCTGATGACTTCATGGAGATCAAGCGGGGCGAAGCCACCTACGCCAACCTGACCCTGCATCCGGGCAGCGCGTTCCTCCTAGGGGAATACCGCAGCTACGAACGCTTCGAAAGCGACCTGATCAATCCCCAGAACACCCTGAACAACCCGCCCCTGGCGGATCGGGATGACGAAAAGAACAACCTCACCCACAGCGAGTCCATCCGGCTGCTCGCCCAGTATTCCTTTCACGACCCTGATCTCTCGGTGTTCATCAGCGGCGGGAGCATCAAGGAAAATGACCATGGACCTTATGACCCCAAGACGGATACAGGCCACAACGTGTATGGAGGGTTTACCGCCGAAGACCTCTGGGAGTGGCTGACCCTCTCGGCGCAGTATGGCGTGCGCAACGTGTGGTACGCCGAGCGGCGCGGCGATGCCTCGGCTGCCATCCGCTTCAGCAAGCAGTGGAGCCTGGAACTGAAGCTGCGGGATAAGCGCTACACCGATGCCTACCAGACTGATCATCGGGAATCGGACTACCAGGCCCAGGTCTCCTGGTCGCCCCATGTCTCCCTTTCCTACCTGCTGCAGAACCGCAGCGATCCGGGCCGGAACTTCGACAAGAACCTCTTCCACAGCGGGAGCCTGCGGCTGAGCCTCTGGAAGGATTCCTTCCTGGTGATTTCGGGCGGGTCCATCCGCGGCGGCCTGGTCTGCAGCGGCGGCCAGTGCCGTGAAATGCCCGACTTCAAGGGGTGGAAAGTGGCCACCCATTTCGTGTTCTAGGCACCGGGGGCGATTGTGATTTGGTTCAGATTCAAGGCCATCCTAGGCCTTCTCATGATGCTTGGGCCCGCCTTGGCGGTGGGGGTGGATCGAGGCGCCGCCGGGCCGGTGCCCCTGGTCCTCAGCCTGCCGACGCCCGAGGTTCAGGGGCAGGCCGGTGGCTTGGTCACGCTGCGCCTGAAGCTTCATGTCGCCTCGGGGTGGCACACTTTTCCGGCCAACGTGCAAAGGAACGAAGAGGGCGCCGGCCCGGCGCCCATTCAGGTGGAGGTGAAGGCCGGGGGTCCCGGCCGCGTGGAGGGCGCCGTCAAGGCCAGGCCCGTTCAGCGGCGCTGGGACGATGGCTTCGAGATGGAGGTGGCTCGCATCGAGGGCTCCGCCGATCTGGACGTTTCTCTCCGCCTCGATCCGTCGCTGGGGCCCGGCCGCCACGAGGGCACCCTGGGCTTCCGTTACCAGGCCTGCACCGAGAAGCGTTGCCGGCCTCTGGCCACGCTGGACGTGCCCTTCGTGGTGACGGTCGGACCTTCGCAAGGGGCGTCGCCCCTGAGTGCCGGACCCCAGGAACCGCAGGCGCCCCTCGCCAACACACAGCAGGAAATCCACCGGCGCAGGCGGGGCGGCTTTTGGGCCTACCTCGGCTTCGCCATGCTGGCCGGGGCCATGGCGTTGCTTACGCCCTGCGTCTTCCCCATGGTGCCCATCACCGTCTCCTTCTTCACGTCTCGCGCCGAAGGGAAGGGCGGGCGGGCCCTTCGCGATGCGTGTCTCTACGGCGCCGGCATCGTGGCCACCTTCTCCGTGCTGGGGCTGGCGGTGGCGCTGGTGTTCGGAGCCGCAGGCATCCAGTCCTTCGCTACGAGTCCCATGGTCAACCTCACCATCGCGGCCGTGTTTCTGGTCTTCGCCATCAACCTTTTCGGCGCCCTGGACATCCGGCTTCCGTCCTTCCTCCTCGCCTGGATGGGATCGCGCTCCGGCGGAGGCGTGGCGGGCATTCTGCTCATGGGGCTCACGTTCACGCTGACCTCATTCACCTGCACCGTGCCCTTCGTGGGGTCGGCCCTGCTGTCAGCTTCTCGGGGCGAATGGTTCTACCCCATCGTAGGTATGGTGGGTTTCTCCAGTGTGTTCGCGCTGCCCTTCGTGCTGCTGGCCCTCTTTCCTGCGGCACTGGTCAAGCTGCCCCGAGCCGGGGCCTGGATGAACCGCATGAAGGTGGTGCTGGGTTTCCTGGAGCTGGCCGCCGCCCTCAAGTTCCTCAGCAATGCAGACCTGGCCCTGGGTTCGGCGCTGCTGTCCCGCGAACTCTTCCTGGCCATCTGGTCAGCCTGCGCGCTGCTGATTCTCCTGTATCTGCTGGGGAGTTTCCGCCTGTTGCAGGACGAACCCACTGGGCAGAACGGGGATCGCATCGGCGTCATCCGGACCTTGGCAGCCATGGCCTTCGCCACGCTCTTCATCTACCTCTTCACAGGCATTCAGGGACGCCCCATGGGAGAGTTGGATTCCTTCCTCCCGCCACGCAGCGCCACGGCAGAAACCGCGTCGGCGCCGGGGCTCCAGAAGGCCGTTCCGGACGATGGCTGGGGCACGGACTATGCCGAAGCCGTGGCCACTTCCCAGCGCACTGGCAAGCCCCTGTTCATCGACTTCACCGGCTACACCTGCACCAACTGCCGCTGGATGGAGCAGAACATGTTCAAGCGGCCCGCCGTGGCCCAAGGGTTGGAAAAGTGCATCCGCGTCCGCCTGCACACGGATCGCCAGATGGAGCCGGATCTCAGCCACAAGCAGCTCCAGCAGAGCCGTTTCGATTCCATCGAATTGCCCCTCTATGCGCTCGTCGCTCCTGATGCCCGGGTGCTGGGCACCACGTCCTTCACGCGCAGTGAACCGGAATTCCTGGCCTTCCTGCAGCTGGCCGGGCGTTGACAACCCTTCGCCCAACGCGCCTCGACCGCCATCCTCGATCGCTTCACCTCGGAGACCCCATGCGATGCCACCGCCGTTCGATCACCACTGTCCTGAGTTTGATCTTGGCTGCGGGCGCTCCCGCCTTTGCGGATCCCGTGAGCGCCGGCCAGGCCGAAACCGCCGCCCGCCGCTGGCTCCGGAACGGTTCCGCCCTCCTGAAGTCCACTGCCCCGGGCGTGGGCCTCGTTCAGACGCACCATGATGTCTCAGGTCAGGCGCTCTTGCACGAGGTCCGCCTGGCCACGGGCGGTTTTGTGGTGATGGCGCCCGACGATGAGCTGGAACCCGTGATCGCCTTCTCGGAGACGGGAACCCTCGATCCGTCTCCGGGCAATCCCTTATGGGCCATGCTGCAGGCGGATCTGCGGGAACGGCTGACCCGGCTGGTGCATGAGCAGAAGCGCCTGGCATCACAAGGTCTTTCGGCCGCTCCGCGCAAGGCATCGCTGGAGCAGGCGCGGTGGCAGGAGCTTCTCGGCGCAGCGACGGAAGACCCGCAATACCTGGCCTCCATTCCCAATGTGGCGGACCTGCGCGTGGCGCCCCTGGTGCAGAGCAAGTGGAACCAGAGCGGAGCCTTCGGGAAGCCGCTCTACAACTGGTTCACGCCCAGCCTGTATCCCGATGGCTGCGTGGCCACGGCCATGGCCCAGCTCATGCGTCTTCACCAATTCCCCACGGCCGGCATCGGCGCCAAGCCCTTCACCATCTCCGTAGACAGCGCCTCGCAGGGTGCCACCACCCGGGGCGGCGATGGGAATGGGGGCGCCTACGCCTGGACGCAGATGCCCTTGACGCCTACCGCCAGCATCCTGGATGCCGAACGGCAGATGATCGGCTCGCTCTGCTACGACGCGGGCCTTTCCGTGAACATGAGCTACGCCGCCAGTGGCTCAGGCTCCAACATGAATGCCGCCAGCCGGGCCCTGGTGAAGACCTTCGGCTATGGCAATTCCATCTGTGGCTCCAACGGCGGGGAGCTGACCGGGCATGGGCTGCTGGAGATGGTCCAGCCCAATCTGGATGCGGGCTTTCCGGTGCTGTTCGGCATCTCAGGCGACGGTGGCCACGCCATCGTGTGCGACGGCTATGGATTCAATGGAACCCCTGCGGTGCTCTACCACCACCTGAACCTGGGCTGGGGCGGCAACTCCGACGCCTGGTACAACCTGCCTGGCATCGGCACGGGCTACCACTTCAGCGTGGTGAACGCCTGCGTCTACAACACCTTTCCCTCGGGGAAGGGCGACATCCTCAGCGGCCGGGTGACGGATGCCTCGGGCGCGCCCCTGTCCGGCGTCCAGGTGAGCAACGGCACGGTCAGCGCTGCCACCAATGCCAACGGCATCTACGCGCTGACCCACCTCGCGCCAGGTCTGCAAACCATCACGGCCACCCAGGCGGGCGCCAGCTTCCCCCAGGCTGTGCGCTTGATGACGGCGGCCTCCAGCGACGGACCCACCGTGGGCAACCTGCCCAACGTGAATCTGATCCAGGATGGCGGCGCCATTCCCACCATCTACCCCCAACCCCAGAGTCAGGAGACCCTCACCGGGGGAAGCCTCACCTTTGTGGCCGGGGCCATGGGCGCGGGGCCGCTCCACTTCCAGTGGCTCAAGAACAACCAGCCCGTGGGTACCGACAGCCCCACCTTCGTGTTCAAGCCCGTGGCGGCTTCCGACGACCAAAGCGCCATCCAGGTGCGGGTGACAGGCTCCCTGGGTGCGGCCACCAGCGACCCGGCGACCGTCTCCGTCGTCTATCTCATCAATGGCGGTTTCGAGAACGGCTCCAGTGGCTGGAACCTGACGGGCGGCGCCGCCAAGCAAGGCACGCTCTACAGCCTGGTCAGCCCTCATGCCGGCCAGGGCTGGGCCCGCTTGGGCGATCACTCCACCGCCCAGACCGATGCCATTTCCCAGACCGTCAGCATCCCCGCCACGGCCACCCGGGCGAGCCTGAGCTTCTGGCTGGGCATCGCGAACGATGGCGCCAGCGCAACCACACCCGCGAATGTGATGAACCTGAAAATCATGGATGCCACCGGCGCCAAGCTGTTGGAAACGCTCCAGACCCGGGACAACACCCAGGCTGAACTGGATGCGAACGGGTTGGCCGTCTGGCATCCCTACGGGCCCTTCGATCTGGCGAAATACGTGGGCCAGACCATCACCGTGCGCTTTGAATCCACTCAGCCCGGCGCCAATGGCTCAGGCACCATGTTCGTCCTGGATGACGTCACGCTGCCCGTGGGCTTCGGTGCGCCTTCCGGACACGCCACTGCCACGGTGACACCGGCAGCCTGGACCCTGGCCACCGGTGGCACTGCGCCCTTCCGCGCCTCGGTGACGGGCTTCAAGACTGACAACCGGGTGAACTGGAGTGTGAGCGGCGGGGCCGGCCTCTTCAGCGCCCCGCAGACCAGCGGCGATGGCAAGGCCACCACGGCGTTCACCGCCGGCCTCACGCCAGGAGCCTTCTCTATCACGGCCACTCCCGTTGAAGGCGGTGGCCAGGCCGGGAGCGCGGCCCTCACCGTGGTGGCGCCCAGCAGCGTGAATGTGGGGCTCGTGGCCAGTGCCACGTCGGTGGCACCCAATGCTGCGGTGACCTTCTCTTCCACCGTGACGCCGCTATCGGATCCCACCGTGATTTGGAGCAGCACCGGCGGTACCTTCAACGCCCAGGGCAGCAGTACCGCCACCTGGTCCTCCGCCACGCCCGGCTCCTACACCATCACGGCCGCCAGCGCGGGGGCTCCCAGTCGCACGGCCACGGCCAGTGTCACCGTGACCGCCCCGATTCCCCAACTCTCCATCACGCCTTCAGACCTGGTGCTGCTGCCAGGCGCTTCCTCCACCCTGCTGGCCTCGGGCGATCAGGGTTTCGGCGTGACCTGGACCATCCCCTCGCCCTTGCTTCATGTGGATACGGGCCTAAGCACCAGCCTTAGCGCCCCAGCAGCGGCCTTTCTGACCACCACCGTGGTCAAGGTCATGGCGGCTAGCAAGCAGGATGCCTCGAAGACCGCCAACGCCAACGTCACGGTCAAAGGCATGGACCTCAACGGAGATGGCGTCATCGATCCCTCCGACCTGCTGGACCTTGCGGCGCAGTGGGGCAAGGCCACCAGCAGCCCGGCCAATTTCAAGGGCCAGGGCGGGGTGGATGACACCGATCTCAACGCCCTCCTGAATCAGATCAAGTGAAAGGACCTTTCATGAAACGTTTCCTCGCCCCCACCCTACTAATGACCGCCTTCCTCGGCTGTGGCGGGGGGAGCAACCCCACACCTGCTCCCACGCCTGCTCCCAGCCCCGTGTCAGCCACGGCCTTGACGTACACCGATCCGAGCCTGGGTGCCTACCAGCTCCGGCGCAATCCAACTTTGAGCACGAAGACTCATCTCGTGCTGGAACTCTGGGGCACGGCCGCCGACCAGGGCAGTGGCGTGACGCTGGGTTTGAACGCCGACAGTGCCAAACTGACATGGACCAATGTGGCCAGCGGCGATGCCCCGGGAACCTACGTGGCCAATGGGTCCGTCTTTGACCTGGGAGCGGGCACGCCGATCCTCAAAGCGCGCGTCAACGGCGATGCCCTGGTGGCCACCATCTCGGAAAAGGGCTTCACCAGTCCCAAGTCACTGGGAGCGCCGCTGCTGCGCGTCGCCCTGGATCTCAAGGCCGCGAACCTGCCCGTGGGCAGCACGCTCACCCTGAGTGCAGACCCTGCCAAGTCAAAGGTGCTGCGCGCCGATGGCACCACGGCCCCCATCACTGTGGCCACCGGAACCCTTCAGGCGCAGTAGTCATCCTGACCCGCGCAAAACGGGAGTCGCCCCAGACCAGGGCGGCTCCCGTTTTTGCGAGTCAGTCGAATCAGCGGAGGCGTCGCCGATTGAGCTTCAGGAGTTCGTCGGGCAAGGGCACCTGGCCCGAGTTCGTGAGCAGCTTCTGGCCTTCACCGGACAGGGCAAATTCCAGGAAGCCCGCCACATGGACCGGCAGAGGCTTGCCCGGGGCCTTGTTGATGTAGATGAAGAGGAAGCGCGACAGGGGATAGCCGCCACTGGCCACATTTTCAACGGTGGGGGGTATCGCGGTCTTGCCGCCCTTGGGCTGGACGGGCACGGCCTTCAGGGAACTGTAGACATCGCTCATGGCGCCATACCCGATGGCCGCCTGGTTGGCGATGAGTTCCTCATTGAGGCCTGATTCCTCCTGGGCGCTTTTGATGTCCCCCCGGCCCTTGCCCCCCATCATGACGACCTCTTCAAAAAAGGCGCGCGTCCCAGACCCCGCGGGCCGGCCCCAGCAGACGATCGGGCGGCTGGACCAGCTGCCCGTGGCCCAACCGAGCTCACCCCACAGCGTGATGGCTTTGGGCCAGCCCTGAAACAGCGTCGTGCTGTAGATGGCATCCAGCTGCTCGACCTTGAGCTCCTTGATGGGGTTGTTCTTGTTCACCAGGATGACCAGCGCATCCATGGCGACGGCGATGCGGGTGGGGGGGTAGCCCATCTTGGCCTGAAAGGCGGCGAGCTCCTCGGGCTTCATTTCCCGGCTCATCAAGGCGAACTGGGTGGTGCCGGCCGTGAGGGCCTTGGGTGCCGCACTGGACCCTTCAGGCCGCAGGTCCAGCTCGAAGCCGGGCGCCAGGGCCCGATAGCCGTCACGCCACAGTTCGGTGATCTGTTCCAGGCTCCCGGACCCCGTCGCATTCAAACGCTTGTCGGGGGTCGTTTGGGCAAACACACACGTGGACGCGGCCAGGAAAGCCATCGTCACAGTCATTCTTGTCATTCGTCGCATTGCGACCTCCATGCAGGGTTGGAATGTCGATGAAGTCAGAGACATCGATTCATCGATGCAGTTTTCAAAACGCTTAACAAATGCGCGCATGGCCCCAGTCGGACCCTTTTTTAAGAATAGAACGGAACGGGTTGGATCGTGGTGGAGGGCAACGCTTGCCTGCGCGGGCGGTCGAGTCTCGGCATCCTTCAGCCCTGGTTCGTCGTGTAGATCTGGGCGATCTGGCCCTGGATGTGAACCAGCACATCGACGAGATCGGGCTCGAATTGAAGGCCCCGGCCTTGCTGGATCTTCTCCATGGTGTCGGTGTGCGAGAGGGGTTCCTTGTAGCTGCGTTTCATGCGGAGGGCATCGTAGACATCCACGAGGCTCACGATCCGGGCCGCGAGGGGGATTTGGCGCCCGGCGAGCCTCGCGGGGTAGCCGGACCCGTTCCACCACTCGTGATGGGACAGGGCGATGTCCTTCGCCATCGGATTCGGATACGTGGAAAGGATGCTGGCGCCGTTGCTGGCGTGCTCCTTCATGACCTTCCATTCGAATTCATCGAGGGGGCCTTCCTTGTTCAGGATGTCATCAGGGGTACCAATCTTCCCGATGTCATGCACCGCTGCGAGGAAGCCAATGCTTTCGATGAATTCCCGATCCACTTCCGGCCACCGCGCGTCGTGGTAAAGGGCTTCTGCCACGCAACGCGAGTAGAGATTGACCCGCTCCACATGGATGGCCGTGTCGCGGTCCTTCTGCAGCGAGGCGCGCAGCAGCGATTGCAAGTTGTCGAGCAGGAAACCCTTGTGCTCAAGGGTCAAGTCATCCAGGAACATGGTGTAGGCCAAAGGCTTGCCCTGGCTGGATTCGCCCGACCAGTAGGGGCGGATTCGCACGCGGGTCGTTGACTCGGGGACATCCCGCCTGCGGTGCAGCACCAGGCCCGTCCAGGCATAGCCAGCTTTGGGAGAGGCCAGGGCGTCGAGGATCTCCTTCGACTGCTCGGGGTTTAGGGATCGAGCGAAGGTCCTCAGAAGGGTCGAGGCGGCGGGGTAGGCATAGCAGCGCAGAAAGGACAGAAAGGCTGGGTTCTGGTGGATGAAGGCCAGCGATGCATCCAGGAGCGCATGCGGCTCGGCAAGCTGATCGAACGTTGTCACGAGGCTGCGGGGTCCGGGCTCTGCGAGAATCCAGGGCCCGAACAGCGTGTCGACGCTCCGTTCGATGGCTTCGAGGTCCTCCCAACTGAAGGCGGCCTCACGCTGACCAAGGGTGGGTCCGGTGCCATTGAATCTGGAGGCGGATCCGCCCCGCCGGGGCGGAAGGTTGCCTCGCCTGCATTCCGTCAGGTGGCCCGTCAGGGCCGATTCAGATTGGACAAAGGACACTGGTTCTCCTGGCCCTGGCGCGCACAGGCCATGGGGTTTGAATCGGTTTGGATTGGGGCTCCGGGCGTGTGTCCGGACAGTGAAGATGCCACCCACTCGTGTTGCCAGTTTGAAAGAGCGCTCTTATCGGGGGCATCAAGTTGCTGTTAACAATTCGAAACAAGCCAGCCCCCGTGGCTGATACTCAGGAAGACCGAATACGGGTTTCTCACGCCGGAGTCTTCACCATGCCCTTCTCCCCATTGCTGCTCGGCCCCGAGCTGGAACGCGCCTTCAAGGCCCTGGGCTACGTCCGCCCCTTCCCGGTGCAGGAACAGGCGATTCCGCCCCTGCTTGCGGGCCGGGATTTGGTGGTGCAGGCGCAAACGGGCTCGGGCAAGACCATGGCCTTTCTGGCGCCGCTGATGCACCTCCTGACGAAGGGCAGTGCCAAACCCCTGCCGGGGAACCCACCGCGCGTGCTGGTGCTGGTGCCCACCCGCGAGCTGGCGGCCCAGGTGCGGGATCGGGCCCTCGGGTTGATGAAGCACCTGCCGGTCAAACAGAAGATCAGCACGGTCTTCGGCGGGGTGTCGGTGAACCCCCAGATGCTGGCCCTCCGAGGCGGCACCGACCTGGTCATCGCCACACCGGGGCGGCTGCTGGATCTGGTGCGCAAGAACGCCCTGAGCTTGGCAGGCCTCAAGCATGTGGTGATCGACGAAGCCGACAAGATGCTGGAGCTGGGCTTCAGCGATGACATGAGGGAGATCCTGCGCCTGCTGCCGGAGCGGCGTCAGACGCTCATGTTCTCCGCCACCATGAACAGCGCCGTTCAGGAAGTCATCGCGCTCTTCCTGAAGCTGCCCCAGACCATCCTGGTGGAAGCCGCACCGGAGGAGATCGCGGCTATCGCGGAGAAGGCCTACTTCCTCCCCCATGAGCACAAGGGCCCCTTCCTGCGCGACCTTCTGGACCGAGAGGCCTGGCCCCAAGTGCTCATCTTCGTGGCTTCGGGACGGCGGGCCGACAACGTGGTTCGCAAGCTGGGCAACAACGGCATCCGGGCCCTGTCACTGCATGGCGACAAGAGCATGAGCGCGCGCACCGATGCCCTGGACCAGTTCCGCAGCGGTCGGCTTCGCGTGCTCGTGGCCACGGATCTCATCTCCCGCGGCATCGACATCAGCGGCTTGGCCTGCGTCATCAACTACGACCTGCCGCGCTCGCCCAAGGATTATGTCCACCGCATCGGCCGCACGGGCCGGGCAGGGGAGAGTGGCGTCGCCATCAGCCTCGTGGGCCCGGATGAGGAGGCCCACCTGGGACTCATCGAAAAAAAGGTGGGCCGCAAGGTCATCAGGG
>JAYVRY010000185.1:0-5185 GCA_043775845.1 Acidobacteriota bacterium | reverse complement strand
TTCTCCATCGGGGGCGGGCACATCGCCCACCTGATTCGCCGCAACATGGACATCACCTACATCGTGATGGACAACCAGATCTACGGCCTCACCAAGGGTCAGTTGTCGCCCACCTCGCAGAAGGGCCGGGTTACCTGCACCTCGAAGTACGGCAGCCTGGAAGAGCCCGTGAACCCGCTGCTCTACGTGCTGGCCTACGGCGCGGGTTTCGTGGCCCAGGCCTCGCCCACCGATCTGGCAGGCATGGCTTCCGTCATCGAGGAAGCCATCCGCTACCCCGGCTTTGCCTTCGTGAACATCCAGTCCCCTTGCGTCACGTACGGCGAAGAGGCCCAGCAGATCAAGGGCCTGAAGGCCATCCAGGTGACCCTGGACAGCCTCGGGCACAATCCGGCGGATCGTCTCGCGGCCATGGATCTGGCCCAGCAGTACGGCGAGAAGATGCACCTGGGCGTGTTCTATCGCAACCCCGAGCCGCCGCCGACCTACGGCGACCTGGTGAAGGAGCGGCAGGACCTGCTGTCCAAGGATGCCCTCCCCAAGGAGCGCATCCTCGATCTCTTCATCAAGAAGTAGGAGGACCATCATGGCCACGCGCGGCATTGATTTCGCGAACCTCAGCCTGATGGATGCCCTTGATTTGGCCATCCTCATCGAAGACGAAGCCCAGGAGCGCTACGAGGAATTCGCCGCCCAGATGGAGCAGCACCGCACCCCCGATGCGGCCAAATTCTTCCGCTACATGGTGGAGAACGAAGCCAAGCACGGCCGGGAACTGCTCGCCCGCCGCGTTCAGCGTTTCGGGGACGCGCCCATGGCCGTCACCCGGTCCATGATCTTCGACATCGAGGCCCCGGACTATGACGCGGCTCGTGCCTTCATGAGCCCCCGCCACGCCATGGAAGCCGCCCTGTCATGCGAGGTGAAGGCCCACGCCTTCTTTGTCTCGGCCATGCCCGCCCTGAAGGATGCCGAAGTCCGCGCCCTCTTCGAAGAACTGCGCCACGACGAGCTGGAACACCAGCAGCTGGTTCAGGCCGAGCTCTACAAACTGCGGCCCGAAACGGGTCTCTCCGATGAAGACTTTGTGGACGAACCCGCGCCGCAGTAGGGCCTGCAGGCCGTCAGCGGTGGACTCAGGGGCCGTCGGCTGTGAAGCCGACGGCCCCGCAGCTTGGCTGAAATCGAACTGACTGGCATCGCCAGGGTCAACCGTTCCGGCCAAGGGGTTCCGAGGCGTCCTGCCAAATAATATTTTGATGTTTCTCAAAATGTCGTATCTTTTCTATCGGAGATGCGTTGTGGAGGTTCATTCCCTGGTGTTCAAAGCCTTGGCCGATCCCACCCGGCGGGCCATTCTCGGTCGGTTGCGGGAGGGCGACCTCAGCGCCGGGGAGATCGCCGAGGGCTTCGAGATCGGAAAGGCGAGCATCTCCCACCACCTGAACCTGCTCAAACAGGCGGGGCTGGTCCGCTGCCGCCGACAGGGCCAGCAGCAGATCTACACACTCCACACCACGGTGTTTCAGGAGGCCTTGCAATGGCTGATGACCTTCTCCGCGTAACCGAGCCTGATCCAGTCCCTGGGGGAGATCGGGACATCCGACGCGAATGGCCAGCCTGGCTGCTGGTCGCCGGGCTCTGGGGCGGAAGCCTGTGGGTCAAGGGACAGCTGCCTGCGCGCACGCCCGTGCACTGGAACTTCAGGGGCGAAGTGGACGGCTGGGGCTCGCCCCTGATGGCCGCGTTGATGCTCCCGATCCTCGCCACCGTGACCTACCTGATCATTCTCGCCTATGACTGGGGGCGCTTCGACTTCAAGGCGGCGCGGGCCATGTCCCAGGCCACCACGCGACAGATCCGCCTCCTGGTCCTGCTGCTCATGGCAGGCCTGCAGGGCCTGATCCTGCGGGCCGTGATGAACGGAGGGCAGCTGCGCTCCAGTTGGATCATGATGGTGATATTTCTGTTCTTCGTGGGCTTCGGCAACCTCATGCCCCGGCTGGAACCCAATGCCTGGGCGGGCATCCGCATCCCACCCACGCTGGAGAGCCGCGAAGTCTGGAAACGCACCCATCGCGTGGGTGGCCGCTGGTTCATCGCCGTCGGACTGATCGGGATGCCGTTCAGTCTCCTGCCGGAACCCCTCGCGAACTTCTTGACCTTTCCCCTCATCCTTCTCCCGGTGATGGTGTCCATGGTCTACGCCTACTGGCTGCGCCACCGCCTGGAACAGAACCACGCCCACCTGCTGGAGCCCCGATGAACCGCGCCACCCACATGATCGCCCTGCTGTCCCTGCCCGCCCTCGCGCAAGCCCAGATTGCGGCTCCACAGATCGGCCGCTGGGAAGGTTCCCTGCAGATTCCCGGGGGGAATCTGCAGTTGCTGGTGGATCTTTGGAACACGGCGGATGGATGGAAGGGCAGCATCTCCATTCCCGCGCAGGGGGCGAAGAACCTGCCCCTGGCCAAGGTCGGCATGGCGGCGGGGCATCTGATGTTCACGCTGCCGGGCATTCCCGGCGAGCCCACCTTTGATGGAACCGTCAGTGTCGATGGCGTAGTGGCCAGCGGCCTCTTCGTGCAAGGCGGTGCGCACATGCCCCTCACCCTTCGGCGTACTGGTGAGACACCCGCGGAAGTGCGCAAGGCCGCCGAAGCCAACGGTCCACTGCCCCTGCGGGGCGGGGAACGCATCGTCCACGTGCCCGGCTTCAACGGTTTCCCCCTGACCGCCACCGTCATGGCCGGAACCTCGCACCCCTACTTTGCCGTGATGGTGGCGGGCTCTGGTCCCACGGATCGTGACTGGTCCAATCCCCTCATCCCCGTGCCCAGCCACGGTGGTCGGGACGTTGCCGCCTGGCTGCAGGCCCAGGGCCTGGGCTCCCTGCGCTACGACAAACGCTTCATCGGCGCGAAGGATCCCAAGCTCGACATCTCGTTGGATGCGCAAGTGGGTGATATCAAGGCGGCGCTGAAGACCGCGCGTGCGCTGCCCGAAGCCAAGGGCAAGAAGTTGCTGCTGGTGGGCCATAGTGAGGGCGCGCTGCTGTCGCTGCTGGCTGCGGGCGATGCCGATGCCGCCCTGCTGCTGGCCATGCCCAGTCTCAGCATGGCCAGGCTCATCGTGGCCCAGGTGAAAGGCCAGCTGGTGTCGGCCCAGGCTCCCGCCGAGGTGACGGCGCAAAACCTGGCCTACCTGGAAGCGGCGCTGGAGGCCATCCGGAAGGATCAGGAACTGAGCAAGGACACCAGCGGCATCGCGCCCGGCATCGTGAATCTGGCGAAGGGGCTGGCCCGACCCGAAAGCCGTGGCTTCGTGCGCGACCTCTTCGATCTGGATCCCTGGGGCGCGGCCCAGCGTCTGCCCATCCCTTGTGCCGTGGTCTGGGGCGACCGGGACATTCAGACCTGGAAACCCGAGGTCGTGCCTCCTGAATTCAAAGGCACGGTCATCCAGATTCCCGAGGCCAACCACCTCTTCAAGCGAGAGACTCGGGCGAAGGCGGGCCTCTCTGGCCAGGAAGCCATGAGCACCTACGGGGACAGCACGCCCCTGGCAGACCTCACGCCCGTGGCAGCGTGGCTGAAGGGTTTGAAATAGCTACTTCGCCTCGGCGGGCATGGGCATGAAGAGGGTGTGGATGCCGCCGTGGTTCGAGGCCATGCCTGAGATCGTGAGGGTCTGTGCCATCTTCTCGCTGAGGTATTTGGCGAGGCTGGCCTGGCCGTCGCGGCGGGGATGGTGGGGTTCGGGCATGAGGATGTAGAGCGTGCCCTCAGCGGTAAGCAGACCTGCAGGGGAACCGGAGGCCACGCACTTGGTGCCGCAGGCCTTGTGGCCCTCGCCGCGCTTGCCGAGCTGGGTGTAGCACGAGACATCCACCACTTCGCCGGTGACCGTGAGGGGCTTGGCATCCGCCAGCACCTTCTTGTTCGCGTCCGTGGCGGCAGCCTCCAGGGTGGTGGCGGACCAGCTGGGCGTGGTCTGGGGCGCCTGAGGCTGGAGGAAGAGGAGGCAGGCAAGAAGAATCATGGGGGCTCCTGGGAAAAGACCTTCAAAGTAGGCCTTACGAGGGTGAATGGCAAGCGCCCGGTTCTCCCGGGCCCTCGGCGAATGATTCATCGAAGGACCTTCGGTAGACTTTCAGCATGGGAAACACGGACAGCCATGTTTGGGAAGTGCAGGTCTCACCCCGGCAACGACGCTGGGCGCTGGTGCCGATGCTGCTGTTTTTCGTCATCGCCATCCTCGGGGCTTGGGAAGAGTGGTCGAAGGGACACTGGGGCACGGGCAGTTTGATCACCTTGCTGCTTCGATTGATCCAGGGTGTGGCCTTTTGGCAGATCGGACTGGGCTTTGATGCCAAGGTGCTGATCGTCGAAGGCGGCATCCTGGCGGTGACCACGCGGTTCCGCCGTCCCTTCCGCGGGGCTCGTGAAACCATGCCGATCCAGGAGGCCGCCTTGGAATGGATCGGCGACATGCTGGTGCTGCAGACCCCGGACAATGGCGGCTTCCTCCGCCTGGGACGGGCTCCCGAGGCCCAGCCCATGGCCCAGTGGCTGGTGGCCCAAGGCGCGCCAGATCCCGTGGGCGGCTAGACTGGTCCTTCATCCTTTGGAGGTTCCATGTTCCGTCTCGACGGCAAGATCGCCCTCGTCACCGGCGCCAGCCAGGGCATCGGCGAAGCCATCGCCAAGCAGTTGGCCGCCCAGGGCGCCACGGTGGTGTGCGCCGCCCGGACGCTGACCAAGCTGCAGATGGTGGCCGATGACATCCGCCAGGCCGGTGGCAAGTCCGATGTGATCGAGGCCGATCTCAGCGATGGCGCCACCGTGCGGGCGGCCATCGCCACCACCATCGAGCGCCATGGTGCCCTGCACATTCTCGTGAACAACGCCGGCATCACCCGCGACAAACTCCTCATCCAGATGAAGGAAGAGGACTGGGACGCGGTGATCGACACCAACCTGAAGGGTGCCTGGACGGCCATCCAGGCGGCCACCAAGCCCATGATGAAGCAGCGCTGGGGCCGCATCATCAACATCGCTTCCGTGGTGGGCCAGATGGGCAATCCGGGCCAGGCCAACTATGTGGCCGCCAAGGCCGGCCTCATCGGGCTCACCAAGTCCGTGGCGCGGGAACTCGCCAGCCGCAACGTCACTGCCAACGCGGT
>JAYVRY010000184.1:0-5198 GCA_043775845.1 Acidobacteriota bacterium | reverse complement strand
CAAGGTCTTCGTCGCCTTCCTTGCCTCCCTCGGCTGGCACCCCAGTGCAGCCCCCACCCATTACTTGGACACGCTCCTAGACCCACCCCTTCCCTACTCCCTACCACAGGATGTTTCCATGCGCTTTCAGCAGTTGAATGAGGGTCCCTGCAAGACGTATCTGGCTGTCTCTGGCCGGGAGGCCATCCTCATCGACCCCCTGTTGGGGCGGGAAGATCGCTACCAGAGTGAAATCCATTCCCAGCACCTGAACCTGAAAGCCGTCATCGACACCCACACCCATGAAGACCACCTCTCCGCCTGCGCCCTTCTGCGTGACCGCACCGGGGCGGAGTATGTGGTGCACTCGGCCTCCCGCATCCGAGAAGGCAGTCTGCGGGTGACGGAAGGGCAACGGATGACCTTTGGCGATGCCTCTTTGGAAATCCTCCACACGCCTGGGCACTGCGGAGACAGCATCTCCCTGCTGGCCGAAGGCCATCTCCTCACGGGGGATTTCCTGTTCCTGGGCGAGGCCGGCGCGGGGCGCACGGACCTGCCCGGGGGCGATCCCGGTGTCCATTGGGACAGCCTCCAGAAACTCAAGACCCTGGACTGCAACCTGGCCGTCCTTCCGGGCCATGACTACCGCCTCTCACGACCTTCCACCCTGGCCGAAGAGCGGCAGCGGAACCCCCGGCTCCATCCCCGGTCCCGAGAGGCCTACGTGGCCTGGATTCAGGGGCTCCAACTGCCCCCGGCCGAATGGACGGCGGGCGTGGTGAACGCAAACCTGGCCTGCACGAGAAGCACGGCGGGCATCCACATCCCCCAGGGCGGGGTCGTCCGCGAAACCGGCGGCGGGTGCGCGGTCGACAGTTCCGAGGTGCCGCTCATCACCTGCGAAACCTTGGCCGCCATGAACCACTACCCCTTCCTGCTGGACGTACGGAACCCCGATGAGTGGAACGGCCCCCTGGGCCACATCGGCGGCGCCCACCTGCTGCCGCTGTCCCAACTAGCGGGTCGGATCGAGGATCTGGCCCATCTGCGCCACCAGCCCATCATCACCATTTGCAAGGCCGGGGGCCGCTCCAGCATGGCTGCCAAGCTCCTGATGAATGCCGGATTCACCCAGGTCCGGTCCCTTGCCGGGGGCATGAATGCCTGGCGAGCGCCCGCCCTGGCCGCGCCAACCGTCACCACCTCAACGAGCTCCCAGCCAGCACGCTTGGCCCACCTGCAGGGAACCGACAGGGCTGCCTCAGCTTTCATGTGAAGGCGGTTGCCTCAGCCGGGGACAGCCTTTGTTTCACATGCGAACGCCCCCCGCACCCGGCCTGTGGCCTGCACCCGCAGGTGGGCCGGGAGGTGGCCTTCGCTGCGCCGGGCCAGGGCATCGAAGCGGACGGAACCCAGGTAGTCATCCAGCACGTGCGTAGCCTCCACCCACACAGACTGCACCGGGCAACCCGCCGCCATGGGGCAGACGCGCCGGTCGCTCACGCAGTGGTTGAGGGCCACCCCACCCTCCATGGCGTGGACCACTTCGCCCAATGAGATGTCCGCTGCGGGCCGGGCCAAGCTCACCCCGCCGCCGGAGCCCCGCGACGTGGCCAGCACGCCCGCCTTCACCAGGTCGCTCACGATGCGCCGGACGAAATCCAGGGGCAGCATGCGGTGCTTGGCGATGTCGGCGATGGGCACCTTGGCGCCGGGCGATAGACAGGCCAGATGGAGCACCACCCGGGCGGCGTAATCCGTCTGTCGTGAGATGCCGAGCATGGTCCACCGCCAGGAAGAGTCCAAATATGAGTGGATGAGTCCTATTGGTCAAGACACCTTGGTCACCTATGGCCGATGCTGGAAGAGGAGGGCGTCTTCGCCGTCGGGATAATAGCCCGGACGGCGTCCACAGGGCTTCCAGCCGCAGGCCCGATAGAGGGCGATGGCGGAAGCGTTGAAAGCGCGCACCTCGAGGAACAGTTGGGTCATACCCTCGCGGGCCAGATCCGCCTGGCAGGCCTGCAGCAGGGTGCGCCCCAGGCCACTGCCTCGGTGGGCTGGATCCACGGCGATGCGCAGGAGTTCGGCCTCCCCCGCTGAGGGGATGCAGGCCCAGCGGGCGAAGGCCCGCTCCGGGATGAGCCACAGCCGTTCGTGATCGGCGGGGGCCTTCCAGGCCTGGCCGAAGGCCGTCCGATCCAGACGGGTGACCCAGTCCGGTAGGGGCTCGCCGGGCCCCAGCCTCCGAACTTCGTTCTCCGAACCTTCCTTCATCGCGCCACGCCCTTTCGCAGGGCCTCGGAAAGGTGGGCGGCGGCGTGGGGGAAGTTCACCTCGGCATCGGTCTCCCGCAGGTAGAAGGGCACCAGGGGGGCTTCCGGCGGCCCCTGGGCCACCTGACGGGCCAGGGCCACCAGCCCAGCCAGCATGGCCTCGCCTTCATCGGGCAGGAGGATTCGATGGGCGGGCAGCAGGGCCTCGACCTTGGACGCGTAGGCCTCCGGGGCCCACCAGGCCTCCTGGCCCACCTGCTCTGCCACCGTGACCAGCGGATGCTTGGCGGCGAGCCCGGTGGGACCTTCTTCCCAGCGCTGGTGAAAGGCCTCGCTGCGCTGTCCGTCCAGGAGGATCCAACAGGGGCCCATGACGCCCGCCTGGCGGAGGGCCTCGGCCCGCAGTTCGAAGGCGGAAAAGCCCCAGGTGGGAAGGCCCGTGAGACCGAAACCCTCGGCCGTGGCCACGCCGATACGCAGGCTGGTGAAGCCGCCGGGGCCCAGGCAGGCCGCCACGCCAGACAGGTCCTGGGGCCCGGCGCCCGCTTCGGCCATGAGCTCATTCAACGTGGGCAGCAGCCGCTCGCTGTGTCCCCGGCCCACGCCCGAAAGCACCCGGCGCGCAAAGACGCGATTTCCCTGGATGAGTGCCAGGTGGAGGATTTCCGTGGTGGTGTCGAGGGCCAGCAGCATGGGCCCAGTGTAGCGGCCGTGGGCTGAGCTCAGCTGCGCCGGCTGTTCAGGAAGGCGCCCAGTTCCCGATCCAGGCTCTGGGTGTGGTTCATCAACCAGACCTTGAAGAATGCCAACAGGGCATCCGCCCCGACGTGGTTGTCCACGCGATAGTCGTCGAGGAAGTCGCTCACCTGCACCACCAGATTGGCGTGTTCCGCGAAGTGGGCGGGCGCACCTGGGAAGTTGTGGTGGACCATCAGGGCTTCTTCAGTGCCAAAGTGGTTGACCGTGTGATCCTTCAGGAAATGGAGGATCTTCGAAATCTCAGCCTTGTCCTTCCCCTGTTCCAAGGCCACCTGCACCTGGTTCAGGATCCCCACCAGGGCGCGGTGGTCCCCGTCGATCTGCTCATGGCCGACATCCAATTCCGTTTGCCATTCCAGATACGCCATGCCTGGGCTCCCTGCTGGATCTTACTCCCCGCGCGGCCTCGTGCCCAACGTCGCTTCCCTTGCAGAGATATCTGGAGACGGGCATCCAACCACGGAAAAGGCGGCCTCGAAGGCCGCCTTTTCAAGAATGGGTGCAGCCTAGCAGGACTTGATGACCTTGCCCGCCTGGATGCAGGAGGTGCAGACCCGCATGCGCTTGGGGGCGCCGGCCACGAGGGCGCGCACGCGCTGGATGTTCGGATTCCACCGACGCTTGGTGACGTTGTTGGAATGGGAGACGTTGTTCCCGAACTGGGGCTTCTTACCGCAAATTTCGCACTGACGGGACATGGGAACCTCACGAGCCAAAGGTGAAGACAGCCAAGAGAACCAGTGTAGCCAAGCACGGGTATTTCGCAAGGGGAAAGGGTTACAGGCAGGATGAAAGCCGGAACCGCGAATGCCACGAATGGGCGCGAAGGCAACGGATGCAGGCCGCTTGGGCCTTCGGGCCACCCCGGAACCACCGAGTCCCTTGCGCCCCACGGGATCTCCGGCTCAGGATGGGAATCTCCTCCCTCTGGATTCGCCGTGGACCTCCGCCTTTGGGCCCTTGCCTTCACCGTGCTGGACTGGCCCGAACGCCAGAAGGCCCAGTGCTGGGAGGCCCTGCAAGCCGGTGCCCATCCCACGATGAGCCCCGAGCAAATGCACGCACTGGCCGCCCTTGAAGCCGACCTGCCCCGTCGCCACCAGGAGGCTCTGGACCGTAGCGCCCGCCTGCTGCTACCGGGCGATGACGGTGTGGATGCCTTCCTTGCGCCCCTTCCCTACCCCGTGGCCCTGTGGGTGCGGGGCACGTTGCCACCCCCTGGGCCACGGGTGGCCATCGTGGGCAGCCGCGAGGCCACCGTGCGGGGGAAGACCCGCACCCAGGCCTGGGCCAAGGCCCTCACGGAGGCGGGCGTGGCCGTGATCTCAGGGCTGGCCCGGGGTATCGACGGCGCCGCCCATGCGGGCGCTCTGGAAGCCGGCGCCACCTGGGGCATCATGGGCTCGGGCCTGGACCACCCCTACCCACCTGAACACAGGCCCCTCATGGATCGCATGGTCGAAGCGGGGGGCGGCGTCATCACGCCCTTCCCACCGGAGGCCCCGCCCCGGAAGTGGCACTTCCCCCGGCGCAATTGGCTGCTGGCGGCCTGGACCGACGGCGTGTTGGTCACGGAGGCCCGGCTGAAGTCCGGTTCCCTGGTCACCGCCCGCCTCGCCCTCGACCTGGGCAAGGAGCTTTGGGTCTGTCCAGGCGCTCCAGAGGATCCTTCGGCGGAAGGGCCAAACTATTTACTAAGAGAAGGTGCCGCAACCATTTGCCTATCCCCCTCCCACCTCCTGGAAGACCTGGGCCCCTTGACAAACCTCTGCCCCCAGGTTCCATCCTTAGGGGCCGTTCAGGGCAGACAGCGTTTTTCTGGCAGCCCTGTGACGGTGCCTTCAGCCGCCCTCGCGTTTGAGACGAAAAAGTTGTTCTGAGATGGCGGTTTAGCCCCCAAGGGAGATGTCTGGTGACAAAGCTCGTGATCGTCGAAAGCCCCTCGAAGGCGAAGACCATCACCAAGTACCTCGGCAAGGGGTACAAGGTCATGGCTTCCGTGGGCCACATCCGGGATCTGCCCCGCAAACTGGGCGTGGATATCGAGAACGGGTTCCAGGAGGAATACGAAATCAGCCCGGCCAAGGAGAAGGTAGTCAAGGAACTCCGGGCCGCCGCCAAGACCGCCGACGAACTCATTCTCGCGACTGACCCTGACCGCGAAGGTGAGGCCATCAGCTG
>JAYVRY010000183.1:0-19560 GCA_043775845.1 Acidobacteriota bacterium | reverse complement strand
GTGGTTGAAAATCCCGGCTGGCTGCTCCCGTATGTGTCCTGCGTGCTGGTCTCCCTGGGCCTGCTCGTGCACTTCGCCATCGTCCTGCGCCGCTCCCTGAAGCGACGCCAGGATAAGAAGGAGAGCTGATCATGAGCTTCATTCAGAAATACCTCGCCTGGGGCGCTGGCGCCCTCGCCCTGCTGGTCGCCCTGGTCGTGGCGATGCCTGGCGGCAAGACCCGCGGCTTTGATGTCAGCGGTTTCGGCACCCTGCCGATCCTGGAAGGGGGCCGCGTCAAGCCCCTGGATTCCTTGGCCCGCAACTCCCTTCTGGTGATCCACAGCCGCCAGGGCTTCAGCCATGAGAAGCGCATGGTGGGCCCTGATGAGTGGATCCTCGACGTGATGTTCCGGCCCCAGGTGGCCGATCAGCAGCCCATCTTCGTCATCGACGATCCCGATGTCATCGGCCTCATCGGCGCCAAGCAGACCAAGAACCGAAATTACTTCAGCTTCACCGATCTCGCCTCCCACCTCGACGAGATCCAGAAACAGGCTTCGGCGGCCCAACCCATCGCAGCCCAGAAGCGCAGCCGGTTCCAGAGCGCCATTGTGAACCTCTTCGACCGCGTCTACCTCTACTACAAACTGCGGAACACCCTGCAGCTGGCAGGCTCTCCGGGTCTGGGCTGGGAGCTCCAGTCCCTGGGCACTCCCGATGCCTCGTTGCGCCATCAGGATCTGACCCAGCTGGCCCACTTCCGCATCCTGCCACCTCCGGCTGGCGCAGCTCCTGAAGCCTGGATGAGCGTGGGCCAGGCCCTGGCGGCGGTGCAAAGCGGCGCACCGCTGCACCCCGGTCTCATCCCCCTCGCCAAGATGGGCGCGGCCTATGGCGCCAACGATGCGGCGACCTTCAATCAGGCCGTCGTGGACATGAATGCCGTGGTCACCACCCTGAAGCCCGGCGCCCTCGGCCATGCCGGCAACGAGATCGTCTTCAACCGCGCCCAGCCCTTTTTCGTGGGTCTCTCGATCTACTTCGTGGCCTTCCTGGCGCTCTGCTTCTCCTGGATCTACAAGCCCGACCTGCTGCGCCCCACGGCCTATGCCCTGCTCTTTGCCGGCGCCATCGTCCACACCCTGGGGCTCGCCGCCCGCATCATCCTGCAGGGCCGTCCTCCGGTCACGAACCTCTATTCGTCGGCCATCTTCGTGGGCTGGGGCGTGGTGATCCTGGGCCTCATCATCGAGCGGATGTACCGCAAGGGCTTTGGCACCGCCGTGGCCGCCGCTGCGGGCTTCGCGTCGCTCATCGTGGCCCAGAACCTGGGCACCGAAGGCGACACCATGGAAATGATGCGCGCCGTGCTGGACTCCAACTTCTGGCTGGCCACCCACGTCGTCACCATCACCATCGGCTACGCGGGCACCTTCCTGGCTGGCTCCATCGCCATCGCTTACGCACTCCGCAAGCACATCGTCACCAAGGTGGATGCGGAGACCGACAAGGCCCTGGCCGACATGGCCTACGGGATCATCTGCTTCGCCCTCTTCTTCAGCTTTGTGGGCACCGTGCTGGGCGGCATCTGGGCCGACCAGTCCTGGGGCCGCTTCTGGGGCTGGGATCCCAAGGAAAACGGCGCCCTGCTGATCGTGCTCTGGAACGCAATCATTCTGCACGCCCGCATGGCGGGCTATGTCCGCGACCGTGGCCTCATGGTCATGGCCATCTTCGGCAACATCATCACCGCCTGCTCCTGGTTCGGCGTGAACATGCTCGGCGTGGGTCTCCACTCCTACGGTTTCATGGACCAGGCCTTCTGGGCCCTCACCGCCTTCATCGCCAGCCAGGTGCTGCTCATGGGCATCTGTTACGCGCCGCCCCGCTTCTGGATTCAGAAGAGCAGTTCCCACTCATAGTCTCTTCCTCTCTGCAAAAACGGGCTCCCGATGGGAGCCCGTTTTTGCAGCTGGGAACGGCGTTGGTGAAGTCACTTCACCTTGGCTCAGTCCAGTCGTGTGGTGCCCAGGATTCCCTGGGGATCCAGATGCGCTTTCAAGGCGCCGTTCAGCTTGCGAATGGCAGGAGCGGTATAGGCCTCATAGAACCTCTGGTTGTGCGGGCCCACGCCGTGTTCGGCGCTGTAGCTGCCTTCGAAGTCCTGCACGGCCAGGTCGTAAATGCGGGACTGGAGTTCTGGCACCAGCTCTGCGGTGGGTCGCGGGGCCGTGGCTTCGGTCCACACCAGGTTCAGATGCGTGCCGCCATCGCCCCAGTGGCCGAAATCGCAGCAGCGCACGAAGGGGAACTCGGCAGCAAGCAGAGTGCGGGCCGCCTCCGTGAACGCGGCCATGCGGCTGCGGGGCACGCTGACATCAAAGGCCAGCACCTTGCCTTCGCTGCGCAGGCTTTCGCTCACACGGTGGCGGATGGCCCAGAGATCCTCGGCCTTGCCCATGAACACATCCGTGATGGCTTCACCGGCATCCGTCTCCAACAAGGCACCCAGGCGCTCTTCCAGCAGCCCTGGAAGGTCCAAGGCGGCCTTGGGCAGGGTGGTGGCCAGCTCCACCAGGGCCGTGTAGGCCGGGGGCTTGGCCGCACCATAGGGATTCCGAACCGCCTCATGGTGGACGAACACGGGGGCGATGGCCTCTGCGCTGATGACTTCGAAGGCCGTGAAGAGGTCGGCCAGATCCTGTTCCAGGGCCTGCAGCAGGCGCAGGGCCGCCTCGCCCGTGGTGCAACCCACCAGGGCCACGGCCCGCTGGGTTGGAACCGGCACCACCTGCAGCACGGCCCCGGTGATGACGCCCAGCACCCCGCTGGTGCCCACGAAGAGCTGCTTCGAGTCCAGGCCCGTGTTGTTCTTGCGGAGCTGGTTCATGGCATCGAGGACCGTGCCATCGGCCTGCACCACTTCCACACCCAGGAGGTTGTGCCGAACGTCGCCGTACTTCAGCAGGCGTGTGCCGCCCGTATTCGTGGCGATCATGCCGCCGATGGAGGGATCCGCGCCCAGGTCGATGGGGAACATCAGGCCATGGGGCGCCAGCGCCTCATTCAAAGCACTGAGCAGGACGCCGCCGTCCACCCGGGCCGTGCGATTCACGGGATCGATCTCCAGCCGGCGGTTCAGTCGCTCCAGACTCAGCACTGCCATAGCGCCGCTGGCATCCGGCGTGGAGGCACCCACCAGTCCGGTGTTGGCGCCCTGGGGCACCACGCGCACACCTGCGAGACTGCAGCGTTTCAGGGTGGCGGACACCTCCGCGGTGGTGCCGGGACGAACCACCAGCAAGGCCTTGCCCTTGCCGTACCGCCAGCCTTCCTCGTAGCGAACCAGATCCTCGGGGGCAGTGAGCACCGCATCCTGACCGAGCAGGCCCTGCAGAGCATGAGCCAGAGTTTCGGTCACGGTCGGCTCCAGTGTTTCACCAGGGTTTCAAACCGCTCGCCCCGCTGCTCGAAGTTGTTGAACTGGTCAAAGCTGGCACAGGCGGGACTGAGCAGAACCTGGTCACCGGGCTGGGCCAGCGCCAGGGCGGCGCGAGTGGCCTCATCAAATGCGGGCACCACCTCGTGGGGCAAATCACCCAGGTCCCTCAGCAGCTGGGGCACGGCTTCGCCCAGGAAGACCAGCCGTCGCAGTTTGCCCGCCAAGGCATCGCGCAACGGTTCATAACTGGCGCCCTTGTCCGTGCCGCCCAGCAGCAGCACCAACGGCCCAGGAAGGGCGTGAATGGCCGTGAGGGTGGCATCCACGTTGGTGCCCTTGGAATCGTTGTAGGCCTTCACGCCCCCCATCTCGCCGCAAAAAGCGATGCGGTGAGCCAGGCCGGGATAGCTGCGCAGGCCGGCACGCAGCTGCTCGGGGCTAGCCCCGGCCTGGTGCGCGAGGAGGCAGGCTGCCAGCGCGTTCTCCACGTTGTGGTCGCCGGGAATGAGCAGCTCCGTGCGCGGCAGGAGCGGTTGGCCGTGCAGGTGCAGCAACCCCCTGTCATCGCACCAGGCATCGCAAGGCGACCATCCGAACCGCTGGGTCCGTCCAGCCCCTGGCGCACCCTGCCACCACTCGGGATGAGCCGAGGGCACCACGCGGATGTCTGCTTGCGTCTGCCCGTCGAACACCCGCAGCTTGGTCCGTCGATAGGTGTCCATGTCACCGTGCCGGGCCAGGTGGTCCGGCGTCAAATTGAGGAAGGCCGCGGCTTCCGCATGGAAGGAGAGCGTTGACTCCAGCTGGTAGCTGCTCAACTCCACCACATAGGTTGTGCCCGGAACGGCAGTCTGCGCGGCCTCGATCATGGGCGTGCCCAGGTTGCCGCAGGCCGTGGCGGGCAGGCCCGCTGACTTCAGGAGGTGGGCGGCCAGATCCGTCGTGGTGCTCTTGCCATTGGTGCCAGTCACAGCCAGCACGCGGCTGCCATCGTTGCGCTCGCGGAGCAGACGGTGGGCCAGTTCCACTTCACCGAACACCTGAATGCCACGGCTCAAGGCTTCGGCCACAAAGGGCGCCGTGCGCGGAATGCCAGGACTGATGATCAGTTCCGTGCACGCATCCAGCAGGGCGATCGGATGATCTCCCCACACGCCTGGGATGCCATCTTTCGCCAGGGCAAGTTCGAGGGCATGACCCGGATCGGGGCGGTTGTCAGTCAACACGACAGGGAGCCCCTGCGTTGCGTAGTATCTCGCGGCCGCAAGCCCAGACCGCCCTGATCCCATGACCACGGTACGCATGTCGCCTCCTCCCATCAGACTAGGGCCCTCTAGATCGATGTGAAAGTCCCACACTGCGCCTGTTTGCAGCGGGGACATCGCCCCATCCCCAGGCTACACTGAGGCCCTGCCCGTTGACTGTGTGCGGAGTGATCATGCCTAAGGGCATCCTGGAATGCATGCTCGCCGGTGAAGGCACCCTCGTGCCGCATGTGCAGCCCATGTACCGCCTGAACGACAACCGGCTCATGGCCCGTGAATACCTCGCCCGCTATCTGGATGCGGATGGCCAGGCCCATGCCGTGGGTCCCATGCTGCAGGATCCCTCGCTCCGCCCCGAGGACCGTCTCCTCCTGGATTTAAAATTCCTCGATTCCACGTTCCAGACCCTCGCTCGAACCGGCGATGCCAGTTACCTCCATTTCGTGAACCTGGAGCCCGTGAGCCTGGAGGCGCCGGGCTTCTGGGAGGCCCTGCCCCGTTGGATGGAAGCCCTGCCCTTCAGCCCCGAATGCGTGGTGATGGAATTCACGGAATCCCAAGGGGTCCACGACCTCGAGGCCCTGCGGAGCTACGCCAACCGGCTGCGCGACCTGGGCCTCCAGGTCGCCGTGGACGATCTCGGCGCTGGTGTCGCAAGCCTCACCCACATGGCCCGGCTCGCCCCCGATTTCATCAAGGCGGACCGCAGCCTCGTGGAGCAGGTCCACCGGCGCCCCTACCAGGCGGCCCTCCTCAACGCGCTCTCTCACTTCGCTCAGCGCATGTGCATCGGCTTCATCGCCGAGGGGATCGAGACCTTCGAGGAACTCGAGGCTGTCATCGACGCCGACGTGCCCTGGGGCCAGGGCTTCATCCTGGGCCAACCCTGGCCCATGCGGACCAAGCCAATCACGGGGCCGATCGCCGCGCCGATCTCCGGGGCCTAGCGCAGCTTCAGCGAGCTGAGCGCCAGGATCGAGCAGATGATGGCCGTGATCCACATGCGGATGACGACCTTGGTTTCCTGCAGGCCACCCAGCTCCAGGTGATGATGGAAGGGGGCCATGCGGAAGATGCGCTTGCCGCCGCGCAGCTTGAAACTGCCCACCTGCAGGATCACGCTGACCGCCTCGAACACGAAGAGGCCGCCCGCGATGACCAGCAGGAGTTCCTGTTTGATGACCACGGCCACGGTGCCCAACGCGCCGCCCAAGGCCAGGGAGCCCGTATCGCCCATGAACACTTCGGCCGGATGGGCGTTGTACCAAAGGAAACCGAGGCACGCCCCGGCCATGGCGCCCATGAAGACAGACAGCTCCGCGCCGCCGGGCACATGAGGCACCACCAGGTAGGCCGCGATCTTGGCGTGGCCCACCACGTAGGCGAGGATCGCAAAGGTGATCGACACGATGAGCGTGCCGCCGATGGCCAGGCCATCCAGGCCATCCGTCAAATTCACGGCATTGCTGGTGCCCACCATCACCAGCCAGATCCAGGGGATGAGGAACACGCCGATGTTGGGCCGGAAGTTCTTGAAGAAGGGCACCGACAGCTGGCTGGTGGCCGCGCCCCGCAGGCCGAAGTGCAGGATGAGCCAGGCCACCACCAGCGAGATGAGCGTCAGCAAGGCCATCTTCTGCCAACTGGTGACGCCCAGGTTCTGCTTCTTGAGAAGTTTCTGCGCGTCGTCGAAAGCGCCCACGGTGCCGAAACCCAGCAGGGCCATGAGGGCCACCCAGATGGCGCCGCTCTTCAGGTCACACCAGAGCAGGGTGGACACGGTGATCACCAACAGGACAAGAATGCCGCCCATGGTGGGCGTGCCCGCCTTCTTCTGGTGGTTTTCTGGGCCCACGTCGCGGATATGTTGGCCCATTTTGAGGGCCGTGAGCGTGCGGATCACCAGAGGCCCCAGCAGCAGGCTGAGCACCATGGCCGTGGCGGCGGCCATGGCCGTGCGAAACGTGACGTACCGAAACACCGAGAAGCCCGGCACCAGATCGCGGTAGGGAAAGAGAAGCCAAGGCAGCATCAGGAATCCAATCGAAGGTCAGCGTGCGAGAAGCCACTCCACGGCGCGTTCAGCGCGCCAGAACCGGCTGCCCTTCACCAGGATACGGGCTCCGGCGGGAATGGTGGAGAGCCCAGCCGCATCATCGCGAAGGGTCTCGAAATCCAGGAAGGCCTGGGCTCCGGGGCCGAAGCCTTCGGCATAATCCGCTGCGTGGTCGCCGTAGCCCCAGATCCTGGACAGGCCCAGCTGCTTCAGGGCGGCGCCAGTGTCCCGATGGATAGGCACGGCCTCGGGCCCCAGCTCCCGCATGGAACCCAGCACGGCCACCGCCTCACCACCGGGCAGCTGCAGCAGGGCCTGCGCGCAGGCCAGGATGGAGTCGCTGCTGGCGTTGTAGGTCTCATCCAGGAGGCACCCACCCCCCGGTCGTGCATGGAGGCGACCGCGGCCGGGTTCGGGCGCCACCGTGCCGAGACCCAGGGCCACTCGCTCCGGATCGAAGCCCAGGTGGATGGCCAGGGTCGCGGCCAGCGCCGCGTTGCGAATCTGGTGTTCGCCTGGCAATTGCAAGCGGATGGGAACTGCACCGTTTTGCGTCCGCAGGTGGAAGGTCGAACCAGCCACGCCCAGGGAGGTCACCGCCTCCCAACCATAGGCCTGGCCCTCCCCCACCGCCAGGGCGACCGCGTGCTGGGCCCAGGACTGCGCCGCGATCCAGCGGCACCAAGGGTCCGAAGCGAGGTGGGTCCACAGTCCGCCCCGTTGCAAGCCAGCCACCAGTTCGCCCTTGGCCTCAGCGATGCCCTGCTGGCCCGTGGCGAAATGCTCGATGTGGGCCGTGCCCACCAGCGTGATGAGGCCCGCATCCAGGGGCGCGATTTCGGTCAGCCGTCGGATCTCGCCTGGGGTGCTCATGCCCATTTCCAGCACGGCCGCGCCCAGGCCCTCCGGCAGCGTGGCCAGGGCTTCCGGCAGGCCCAGCGTGTTGTTGCGGTTGCCCGGTGTCTTCCAGCCCCCCACGGCGGCCGCCAGCAGTTCCTTGGTGCTGGTCTTCCCCACGCTGCCCGTGACGCCAAACACGGTCTTGGGCCGCACGGCCTCCAGCCGCGCCTGGCCCCAGCGCTGCAGCGCCACCAGCGTGTCGGGCACCACCAGCTGCGCGCAGTCCAAATCCTGGGGATGGTCCACCAGCAGGGCGGTGGCCCCCTTTTCGATGGCCGTGGCGGCAAAATCATGGCCATCCCGTTCCGCCCGGAGGGCCACGAAGCAGGCTCCGGACTGGATGGTCCGGGTGTCCAGGGACAGTTCGACCGGCATCACCGAGCCATCGCCCAGAAGCTCTCCCCCCAGATGGGAGCTGGCCTGAAACAGGGACCAGAGGCTCATATCAACCCCTGGGCCGAAGCCCGATTCAACCGATCCCGCACCGCCAACCAGGCCTCACTCATAGGTGGCCGCTCCATGATGATCCGTTCGAAGCCCGCATCGTCCAGTTCATGCAGCAGGGCGTAGAGACGGGTGCCCACGATCTCCGCATCCATGGGCAGGAGGACGGCCCGAACACCCTGAGGCAGCGTGGGAAGAGCGCCCAGCGCCACGTATGCGACGCGTCCCGCGCCCTCAATCATTCCGGTCCCTGGCGGCACCAGCTCGAGCAGGGCCCGCGGTGCGTAGTGGCGCTCGGCCATGCCCGGGGCGGCCTGCATCTGCCCAAGCTTCACTGCGCCTTCCCAGAGCTCCACCGTGCCGATGATGGCGGCGATCTCGGCGGGGGCAATAGGGCCCGGACGCAGGATGCGCGGGCGCTCACCGCACAGGTCGAGAATGGTGGATTCGAGGCCCGCATCCGTGGGGCCGCTGTCCAAAATGAGATCCACCTCAGCCCCGAGGCTCGACGCCACATGTTCGGCACTGGTGGGCGACAGGTGTTGGCTGCGGTTGGCGCTGGGCGCCGCCAGGGGTCGGCCCACGGCATGGATGAGGGCCAGGGCCACCCGATGCGCCGGACAGCGGAGCGCCACCGAGGGACCGCCCGCGCGGACGATGGCAGGCACAAGATCGGAGGCAGGCAGTACCAGCGTGAGTGGACCCGGCCAGAACTTCTCCGCCAGGGCCTGGGCCTCGACGGGCCAATGGGACACCAGCGTCTTGGCGGAGGCGATGCTGTCCACATGAAGGATGACGGGGTTGGTGGCGGGGCGGCCCTTGGCCGCGTAGATTTTCGCCACCGCCTCGGGATTCAAGCCATCCGCGCCCAGGCCGTACACCGTTTCCGTGGGGAAGGCCACCAGGCCGCCACCGAGGAGGATCGCCGCCGCCTCGGCAATGGCTGGGGAATTGGATTCTGGAACAGCGACGATGCGGCTCACGGGGAGACTCTGGCGTGAACGCTTCTCATCTGTGTACATCCGAGTTCATCCGTGGCAAAAAGATCTTTTAAGCCACCGATGAACACCGATGAACACCGATAAAAGCATGAAAAAGGCATTGGTTTCAGGGGCTGACAGTCAGGGCGAATCATGGGTTCCCCTGGGTGGACGGTGTCAGCGCCGCTTCCACGGCGCTGCGATCGCTGTAGGGGTATTTCACGCCGTGGATCTCCTGGTAGGGCTCGTGGCCCTTGCCCGCCAGTAGGAGCAGATCGCCGGGGCGGCAGTCCGCCAGGGCCTGCTGGACGGATTCGCGGCGGTCGGCGTTGCGGTGGTAGCGAGCGGCATCCGCCAAAAGCACTGCGGGAATGCCGGGGGCGGCGTCATCCAGGATGCCTTCGGGATCTTCGGTTCTGGGATTGTCGCTGGTGTGCCACAGCACGTCGGCACCCGCCGCCACGGCTGCGGCCATGAGGGGCCGCTTGGCGCGGTCGCGGTCGCCGCCGCAGCCGAAGAGCACGTGCAGACGCTTGCCGGGGGCCAACAAACGTCGCCCCTCGGTCAGCAGTTTCTCGAGGGCATCGGGCGTGTGGGCGTAGTCCACCATGACGCCGAAGGGCTGGCCGCAATCCACCCGCTCCAGACGGCCTGGCGCTCCGGTCACCTGGGCCACGGCAGGTACCAGCCGATTCAGATCGAAGCCCGCCTCCGCACAGGCCGCCAGGGCCGCCAGCAGGTTGTAGGCGTTGAAGCGACCGAGCAGCGGGCTCTCAATGGTGAAATCACCCTGGAGTCCTTGCAGGCGGAAGCGCGTGCCCGTGGGGCCCAATTCCAATTCGGTGGCGCGGTAGTCCGCTTCGCTATCGATGGCGTAGCTCCAGCAGCGGCCGCCTTCCAGCAGGCGCCGCCCGTAGGGATCGTCGGCGTTCACCAGGAAGCGTCCGCACTGGTTCCGCAGGCGGGCCTTGGCTTCGAAGTAGGCTTCCAGCGTCCCGTGATAGTCGAGATGATCCTGCGTGAGGTTGGTGAAGACGCCCACCTTGAACAGGGCCGCATGGACCCGCCCCAGACAGAGCGCATGACTGCTCACTTCCACCGCCGAAGCCGCATCGCCCGCGTCGACGCTGCGCCGCAGCCAGCGGTAGAAGGCGGGGCTTTCAGGCGTCGTGCGGATGGCTTCTTCTTCACGATCACCCGCCGCGTTGAGCACCGTGCCGATGAGCCCGCAGCCGATGCCCGCGCCCCGCAGGAGCTGGCGGATGAGGGTGGTGGTGGTGGTCTTGCCGTTGGTGCCCGTGACGCCGATCAGGGCCAGGTGTTCATCCGGAGTCCGGTGCAGGCGACGGGCCATCTCGGCCATGCGCAGGCGCGGATCGGCCAGAAAGGTGGCCTGGGCCACGCCTTCAGGCAGCTCTACCGGCGTTTCAGAAAGCACGGCGCTGGCGCCCTGGGCAAGGACCTGGGGGATGTAGGCGGCACCATCGGTCTTCTCGCCCTTGAGGGCCAGGAAGGCCCAGCCGGGGCGCACCTCCCGGCTGTCGCTGGTGAGATCCACCACCTCCACATCCGGCCCGGAACGCCGCAAGGCGACGCCATCGATGAGCATGTCGAGCTTCATGGCATCCCCGCTTTGATCTTGACCACGGCCCCGGGCTCCAGCGGTGCGCCGGGCTCCGGGCTTTGCCCCAGCACCCGCGTGGCCGTCTGGCCGGGGGTGGCTTCCACCTTGGGCGTGCCGCCCACCAGGGTGACGCGGTGGATCGCCGATTTCAGGCTCAGTCCCTTGAGGTCGGGCACCTTGCCACGTTCCACATGCACGGCGGCCTCGTCCGTTTCACTCACGGGCCAATCGCGCAGAGAGAGCTTCAGATCGGCCTCTCGGTCCGGGTTGGGCGAAGTCTCCCGGAACCGCAGGATGTTATCGCCGATCCGCTTGAAGAGGGGCGCCGCCACATCGCCGCCGGTGGTGTCCCCGGCCGGATCATCCAGCATCACGAGTACGCCGAACTGCGGTTTGTCGGCTGGGAAGAAACCCATGAAGGAAGCGAAGTGGCGTTTTGGATCGTACTTGCCATCGATGAGTTTGCGGCTGGTGCCGGTCTTCCCGAAGGCTTCCACCTGGTTGTCGAGCCTGGCCCGCTTGCCTGTGCCCTGGGTGAGCACGCCCTTGAGGGTTTCCTTCATGAGATTGGCGGTTTCCTCGCTGAGCACCTGGCCGCGCACCGTGGGCCTGAATTCCTTCAGGAGGGCGCCCTTGTCGTTGTAGATCCGCTGCACGAGGATGGGCTGCATGAGCTTGCCGCCATTGGCCAGGGCGCATCCCGCCATGAGAATCTGAAGTGGCGTGGTATTGAGTCCGTAACCGTAGGAAAAGGTGTACTGCGTGGGCACGCTCCACCGGTCCGGCGCGATCATGCGGCCCGGGCTTTCGCCTGGGAAATTCAGGCCCGTGGCATCGCCAAACCCGAACTTGCGCAGGTACTGGTAGTGGATGGCCGGATCCAGGCGCATGCCCATCTTGGCGGCGCCCACGTTGGAACTCTGCCAAAGCACTTCTTCGAAGGTGAGCACGCCATGATGATGGGTATCGGTGATGGGCGGCACCTTGGGGCTGTAGAGCCAGCGCCCGCCCATGCAATCGATGCGCTCGCCCAGGTGGACCTTGCGTTCCTCCAGGGCGATGGCGGCCGTGAAGATCTTCATGGTGGAGCCCGGCTCGTAGACATCCTCGATGGGGTGCACCTTGCGGGCCGCCTTCTGACGCTCCAGCTCCCGGCGCAACTCCTCGCGCTCAGCCGCTGATAGTTCGGACTCGGCCCGGTTGCGGAATTTCTTGGGCAGGATGTGATTCGGATCGAAGGTGGGCGTGCCCGCGATGGCCAGGATCTCGCCCGTCTGGGGATCCACCACCACCGCGTAGGCCGTGTGGGGCCGGGAAACGCGCACCCCTTCTTCCAGGGCATCCTCGACGATGTGCTGGATGGAGGCGTCCAGGCTGAGCTGGAGCGAGGCCCCGTTCACGGGAATCTGGCTGTAGTTCTCCTGGAGGATGAGCAGCTTGCCGTGGGCATCACGGGGCGCGATGAGTTCCCCCTTGATGCCCGCCAACTGCTTGTCGTAGGTCTGTTCGATACCCAGCTGGCCCAGACCGTCGATGTTCGTGAACCCGAGCACCTGCGCCGCCAGGCTGCCACGGGGATAGAATCGCTGGCTCTCCGGCTGGAACTCGATGCCATCCAGATCGAGGGCGCGGATGGCCGCCACCTTGCCCGGGGGCAGGTGCCGTTCCAGGTAGACGAAGGTCTTCTTGCGGAGAAGCTTTTCCACCACCTGGCTCTTGGTCTGTTCAAGGATCGGCGCCAGTTTGGCGGCCATGTCCGATGCCGCCTTGCGATTGGGGTTGCCCCACTGGCGTTCATCGCCCCGGCCCGCCTTGTAGTCCGGGTAGAACACGCGGGGATCGGCGAAGAGGCTTTCCACCTTGATGGAAATGGCCAGGGGCTCGCCCCGGCGATCCCGCAGTTCCCCGCGGATCGGCGGGATCGGCACCAGGGTGGTGTGCTGTTGGTCGGCTTTGGCCTGGTAACGCTTATGCTCCACCCCCTGCAGCCAGATCAACCTCAGCAGGATGAACAGGGCCCAGAAGGACATGCCGCCCATGATCCAGGGCATGCGCCGGTCCAGCAGATCCTGGGGATCCTGCCGCCCCAGCAGGCGCCGGGATGATCGGGGTTCTGGGGTGAAGCGAAGGGACACAGGCAAAACCAGGGGGACTTGGGGTCAGGAATGGCCCGTCTCTAGCCTACAGCCCCTCGGAGGACACCGGACGCAGCTTGGCGAGGCGCTGGTCCTCGGGGGTGAAGGCCCGCTGGATCATGTGGCCTTGCTTGCGGGGCTGAAGCCCGGCCTTCTGGGCGTAGACCTGGACTTCCTCGTCCCGCTGGAAGCGGCTGCGCTCCAGCATGAGCTTGCGCTGCAGTTCTTCTTCCTTGTGGATGCGTTCCTTGATCTCACCCATGGCGTAGCTGAGCCGGGTGCTTTGGATCTTCAGGTAGGCCAGGGTGCCCAGGGGCATGACCAGGGCCAGCACCAGCAGCAGCATGCGCAGGATGCCTTCGCTCTCCACCATGCGGGTGGGGGCGACTTGGCTCTGCAGGTTTCCTGCGTTCATGGGGACCTCGTTCAGGCGATCCGTTCCGCCACGCGGAGGCGGGCGGAGCGGGAGGGGGGATTGGCGGTGGCTTCGGCCTCGCTGGGCGCGATGCCACCGGCATGAATGAGTTTCAAAATCTTGGGGAGTTCCATGGGTGCCGTGCGCCCGGGGCCGTCGTAGATGCCGGCCAGGCGGCGCAGGGTCTGCTTGACGATGCGGTCTTCAAGGCTGTGGAAGCTGATGACCGCCAGCCGACCGCCGATGCGCAGATGGGACACGGCGGCTTCGAGGGAGGCGGCCAGCCGGTCCAGCTCCCCATTCACGGCGATGCGGATGGCCTGGAAAGTGCGGGTGGCAGGATCGCTGTGGCCCTTGCGTTTGGCGGGTTCGCGGGGGATGACGGTGTAGACGGCCTTGGCCAGATCGTGGGTGGTGTCCAGGTGGCCTGCATGAAGGGCCCGCAGGATCGCCCGGGCGATGGGGCGGCTGGCCCGCTCCTCGCCGTACTGGTAGATGGCGTCGGCCAACGTCTCGTCGGTCTGCTCGGCGATCCAGGCGCGGGCGGACAGGCCGGTTTCCTGGTCCATGCGCATGTCGAGAGGGCCCTCATCGCGGAAGCTGAAGCCCCGATCGGGGGTGCGCAGCTGCAGCGTGGAGACGCCCAGATCCGCCAGGATGGCATCGAAGCCCTCCGGCGCCTGCGCGGCCTGCCAGGCCAGGAAGTGGGATTCCTCCCAAAGATCCTCGTAGGCAGAGGCCAGGATGCTGAGGCGGCCATCCGAGCCCAGCCGCTTGGTGGCCAGGGCCCGGGCCTCGGGATCGCGATCCACACCCAGGTAGCGCGAACCGGCATCGGCCTTGGCCAGCAGCGCTTCGGCGTGGCCGCCCAAGCCCAGCGTCATATCAAGGATCCGGGCCGAGGGCGGCAGCGTGAGGTTGTCCAGGACTTCCTGGAGGAGGACCGGCACGTGGATGGGGGGCTGGGTGATGGTCATCAGATCCCCAGATCCGCGAGCTGCGCCAGATCCTCGGCACTGAGCGGTTCAGCGGCGAGACGGCGTTCGAAGCCAGACTTGTTCCACAGGGCCAGGTGATCCATCTGCCCCAGCACGGCCACTTCGCCGGTGAGCTGGGCGGCCTCGCGGAGGATGGGCGGGATGACGAACCGGCCCTGGGCGTCCGGCTCCACTTCGCTACCGAAGTAGGCGGTGGTCTCCAGGAACTTGCGCTTGGCGGGGCTGGTGGAAGGCAGGGCGGCCAGGCGAGCCTCGATGGCCTCCCAGACCGGCAGGGGGTAGAGGCGGGCCGAACAACCATCCAGCGAGGTGAGGTAGTGCCGCAGGGCGATAGCCCCATCACGCAGGGCTCCGCTCGCTTCGCCCTGGGCGAAGGTCTCCAGCTCGGCCTTGAAGGAGGAGGGGAGCTTGAGGCGGCCCTTCTCATCCACGGTGGCCGGTGAATTACCGCGAAGTCGCAGCACCGGTATTGCCTTTCAACCATCACCTCAGGAGGAGGGGTCGAACCGATGCGAGACCACTTTGATCCACTTCAGCCCACTTTTCTCCACTGAGAACCACTTCAAAGTCTATAAACACCTGAAAAGTCAACAAGTGGAAATAAAAGCGAAAAGAATGTGACATCAAGGGAGGGTCCAAAGGCGATCAAACCCCTCAAACCGGGCGATAGACTGGACCTACACCCCGCAGAACCCGAAAGGTGGGCGAATATAAGGCGATGCCGGGGCCGCTCCCCTGCTTCAGGCGAGCCTGGTTGTTCCTATCAGAAGCCCAGAAATCGTTCCATGGCAGGCCCCCATGGATGGACTACCGGCCACCCCTATGGGCATGAAGCGGCGTCCATGCCAGGCAGCGTTAGAGGCAGAGCCTTCCGCCCAGGGCCTTGCCCCCCAGCAGGTGGAAATGCAGGTGGAAGACCGTCTGGCCAGCATCAGGCCCGCAGTTGCTGAGCAGACGCCAGCCACCGCTGGCCACGCCCTGGTCACGGGCGATCTGGGCCGCCACCCGGGTGATGCGGGCCGCCGCCGCTGCCGTTTCGGGCGTGAGGTCCCCCAGTCCCTCGCAGTGGGCCTTGGGGATGATGAGCACATGCACCGGCGCCTGGGGCGAAATGTCCTTGAAGGCCAGCAGGGTATCGTCTTCATACACGATGGCCGAAGGGATCTCCTTCGTCGCGATCCGGCAGAACAGACATCCGCTCGTATGGGCACCCATCAGGACCTCCATGTTCCATATCATTCTCCACCAACCCGAGATTCCGCAGAACACCGGAAGCATCGGCCGCCTTTGCGTGAACAACGGCGTGAAGCTGCATCTGGTTCATCCCCTGGGCTTCGAAACCACGGACTACTACCTGCGTCGCGCAGGCCTCGATTACTGGGAGAAACTCGACCCCACCCACTACGACGACTGGAACGACTTCCTGGCCCGAAATCCTGCCATGCGGCTGTGGTTCTTCAGTACCAAGGGCAACCGGCGCCACACCCAGGTGGACTGGGCCTACTGCGATGGACTGGTCTTTGGCCGGGAAACCGCTGGGCTGCCCGAGGACATCCTAGAGGCAAACCCAAACCACCTGGTGCGGATCCCCATGCTGGGCGACCACCACCGCAGCCTGAACCAGGCCCAGGCCGCAGCCATTGGCCTTTACGAAGCGCTCAGGCAGACTGAGAACTGGTAAAGATCGGAGTTCCCATGAGCCAAGCGCCCATTCGCGTTGTCATCGCCAAGCCCGGCCTCGACGGGCATGACCGTGGCGCCAAAGTGGTGGCCCGCGCCCTGCGCGACGCCGGCATGGAAGTCATCTACACGGGCCTGCGGCAGACGCCTCAGCAGATCGTGGCGGCCGTGGTGCAGGAAGATGCCCGTGTGCTGGGCATGAGCATCCTCAGCGGCGCGCATAATCAGATCTTCCCCGAGGTGCTGCGGCTGCTGAAGGAACAGGGCGCGGAAGATGTGGTGGTCTTCGCGGGCGGCATCATCCCGGACGGCGACGTGCCAAACCTCAAGGCCCTGGGCATCCGTGAGATCTTCCAACCCGGCACCAACACCGATGACATCGTGGCCTTCATCCGCCAGGAAGTCCGCGACTGATGGCCAAGGTCTCTCCCCACTTCGAGTGTACGGCCTGCGGCGCCCGCCATCCCAAGGCCATGGGCAAGTGTACGGCCTGCGGCGCCTGGGAAACCGTGCAGGAGGTGCGCGGGGCATTGAAGCGCGACCTGCAGCGGGCCGGTTCGGCCTATGCGCAAAGCCACTACACAGGCCCGGTCGCACTACCGGATGTGGATATCACCGACACCGAGCGCACCCCCACCGGCCTGGTGGAACTGGACCGCGTGTTAGGTGGCGGTGTGGTGCCGGGCATGGTGGCCCTGCTGGGCGGCGAGCCTGGCATTGGCAAGTCCACGCTTCTGTTGCAGTGGGCCGCGACCACGACAGGCACCGTGCTCTACGCCAGCGGCGAGGAGAGTGAACGCCAGATCAAGCTGCGGGCCCAGCGCCTGGGCGCCGAGCACCCGGGCATCCACCTGCTGGCCGAGACCGACGTGCGCCGCATCCTGGAAGAGGCCGAGCGCATGAAGCCCAGCCTGCTGCTGGTGGACAGCATCCAGACGCTCTTCGATCCCGATTTCGAAAGCAGCGCGGGCAGCGTGAGCCAGGTGCGCGGTTGCGCCGCCCTGCTCACCCGCTGGGCCAAGGCCACAGGCACGCCCCTGGTGCTGGTGGGCCACGTCACCAAGGACGGCAGCCTCGCCGGCCCCAAGGTACTGGAACATCTGGTGGACACGGTGTTGGCCTTCGAGGGTGACCGCCACCACCACCATCGCCTGCTGCGGGCCCTGAAGAACCGCTTCGGCGCCGCCTTCGAGTTGGGTGTCTTTGCCATGACGGAACGGGGCCTCGTGCCCGCCGAGGGCAATCCCTTTTTTCTGGATGCCGAGCCCCGGCCCGGCTGCGCCGCCACGGTGGTGCTCAGTGGCACCCGGCCCATGGTGGTGGAAATCCAGGCCCTGGTGGCCGCCGCAGGCCTGGGCATCCCCCGCCGCACCGCCCTGGGCATCGATGGACAACGACTGTCCATGTTGTGCGCCGTGGCTGAACGCCGGGGCGGCGTGCAGCTCCATGACCGCGACATCTACCTGAACGTCGCTGGCGGCCTGGAGATTGAAGACCCCGCCGCCGATCTCGCCGTCATCGCCGCCCTCTGCAGCGCCGCCGGGGGCCGACTGCTCGCCCACAAATGCCTCTTCATGGGCGAAGTGGGCCTCACCGGCGAGGTGCGCCCCGTGGCCCAGTTGCCCCTGCGCCTGCAGGAAGGCGCCCGCCTGGGCTTCGCCGCCGCCGCCGTGCCCCGCCTGGGGTTGGAAGGCAAGAGCCCCTTGGAGCTCTTTCCCGAGACCAGCGTGGAACGCCTTCGCAGCAAGGCCTGGCTCAAGGGCGTGGTGGAAGAGTAGGCCTAGAAACGAAGCGGTGTGAGTACGCCGTTCTTCTTCACGCCCAGCCGGATGGGCCGCAGGGGCCCCTTCTTGGGAAGGGTCACTTCCACCCAAAGTTCCTCCCCCGCCGAGCGCACGGAGGGATCAGGCACGTGCTCGGGGATGAAGAAGGCGAGTGGCTCGCGAAGGCGCACGATCCACTGGTCCCTGGGCAGGGCCCGGTCATTTTCGGGGAGGAAGGCGTTGCTTACGTAGGCTTCATCATCCTTCCCGCTGGGGGGCACCTTTCGGGCCGTCAATCCTGCCGGGGCGGGAACCAGGTCCACCTGAACGGCGTGCGTTTCCCACACGGGAGGCCAGGGATCCGTATCCTTGAGGTGGGAAGGCCGGGGCCGCAGCGCAGGCAGTTCCACGCCCGTGACGGGCACTTCCACGCGCAGGCTCACATAACGTCCGCGGATGGGCAGGGAAGGATCCACCGGCGCCGTTTTGACCCACATGCGAGGCCGCGTGGCGCGGTCCACCAGCAACTTGCCGCCGAGGCTGAGCACGAGCACCAGGTGCAAGCCCCCAAGCAGGATGCCCTTGCGCAGGCCGTTCATCGGGCACCTCCCGTCGCGATGCGGGCGTTGAGGTTTCGCCGCAGGCGCTCCAGCTGCCAACCACCCAGCAGGAAGAGCAGGCCGAGGCCCATGAGGCCGAAGGAACGCCCAAGTTTGTCCATGACGGAGCTGAAGTAGAAGCAGAGCAGGGTGAGCGCGAAGCCCACCACGCCCAGATTCACCCGTTCTCGTCGTGACTCATGCAGGCCCCAGAACACCAGCCCCACGGATCCCAGCGCACACCAGGCGTACAGTGGCAGTTCGCTGCGGTGCATGATACCGAGCATCCAGGCCCAGGCGGCCGCTGCGAGGTTCATCCAGGCGGCCTTCCCACGGAACCACCAGGCCAACGCCAAGGGGCCCAACAGAGCCACGGACCATCCCATCGCCAGCAGGCCCCCATGCCCAGACGCATCCAGCGTCATCTGATGGCCCCACGAGGTGGCGACAGCGGCGAAGGTGGTAGGCAGCAGGGCCAGGCCCCCCACCCACATGAGGGCGCGGCGGAGGAGGCCATCCTCTTCTCCACGCCGAGCCGTGAGGTAGGTGAAGGCCAGCAGAAGCACGCCGAAGGCCAGCACCCGCTCCTCTCCAGCCCAGGAACGCCAGTGGTCGGTGGCCACGATCCATTCCCCCGCAAGCCACAAGGGGGTGAGCAGCGCGGCCAAGAGGCCTTGCACCCAATCCCGGAGCAGCGCGAAGCCGAGCCAGACACCCACCCCCCACAACATCACGCCACCGGGCCAATGCTCTTCCAGATTGAAGATCTGCCCCGCGAGGAAGATCCCCGCCCCCAGCGCCAGCGTGCCGAGGCCATGAAAGGCCGTGGATAGTTTGGGCGACCGTTCCGAAAGCAGAGCCCCCGCCAGATGGAGGGCGATCACCTTGGAAAGCACCGTGAAAAAGCGCATGGAGGGCGACATGGCCTCCCAGTGGGCCGCCACGAACAGCAGCATCCCCCCACCCACCATGAGGGCCCCAAAGGCGATGGCCAAGATGGCAGGCCAGCGCAAACCGCGATCCGGGTTTCGCTCGGCTTCAAAGGCCCGGATGCCATCGGCGGTGGGCCCGTCGACCAGGCCCGCCTCCAGCCAGTGGCCCAGGAGAGCTTCCAGGGGTTCCATGAACGACTCCATACGTGACAAAAAAATGGAAGATGGTTGCGTCCCATTTTTGGCGCATCCAGGGCCACATGGAAAGCGGGAACACAGGAGAGCATTTCGGTACGCTCGGCCCTATGCTCAATGGATGACCTGGCGGCCCTTCCCCCGGGCGGG
>JAYVRY010000182.1:0-5262 GCA_043775845.1 Acidobacteriota bacterium | reverse complement strand
AGGATGGGCAGCAGGAAGCGGACGAAGCCGTAGGTGCCCATCTTCAGGAGGATGGCCGCCAGGATCACGGAACCGGCGGTGGGCGCCTGCACGTGGGCATCCGGCAACCATGTGTGGAAGGGGAACATCGGCACCTTGATGGCGAAGCCCACGAAGAAGGCCAGGGCCATGAGGTGCTGATAGGCCTTGCTCTGCTGCGCGATGATGGGAGCCATGCCCTGGAAACTGGCCAGGGAGAAGTCGTAGCTGCCCGTGGCCTTGTGCTGCAGGAAGTAGATGGCGAGGATGGCCACCAGCATGAGCACGGAACCGGCCAGGGTGTAGAGGAAGAGCTTGATGGCAGCGTAGAGCTTCTGCGGGCCACCCCAGATGCCAATGAGGAAATACATGGGCACCAGCATCACTTCCCAGAAGAGGTAGAAGAGGAACATGTCCTGGGTGATGAAGACGCCGAGCATGGCCGTCTGGAGCACCAGCATCCAGATGTAGTATTCCTTGTGCCGCTCCTCGATGGACTTGAAGGAACAGGCGATGGCGATGGGCCCGATGAAGGTGGTCAGCAGCCAAAGCAGGAGGCTGATGCCGTCCATGCCCACGCTGAACTTCACGCCCAGGGAAGGGATCCAGGTCCAAGCCCCGGCCCACTGGACTGCGTCGCTGGCGCGGTCATAGCCGAACCAGAAGGGCAGGCTCAGCAGCAGGCTGGCGATCATCACCAGGAGGGAGCCGATTTCGAAAACCCGGCGCTGGTCCTTGGGCACGAGAAGCAGGACCAGCGCGCCCAGGACGGGCAGGAAGGTCGCCACCAGCATCAGTGTCGTATTAGCGGTGAACATGAGGACTCCAAACCATTGAGGCTAGGCAGGGAAAAACTAGACGAGGAATTTCCAGAAGGCGAAGACGAGGAAGCCGAGGAACATCACGAAGGCGTAATGTTGCACACGCCCGCTCTGCAGGCCGCGGAATACGCCGCTGGTTTCCTGCACCATGAACTCGACGAGGTCGACGGCTCCGTCCACCACGTACTCATCCAGCCAGTTCATGAAGGTGGCCCAAACCAAGGTGAATCGGGCCGCGCCGTTCACGATGCCATCCACCACCCAGGTATCAAAGCTCCAGAGCTGGGCCGAGAAGCGCTTGATGGGTTCGATGAGGGCCGCCTCGTAGAACTCATCCACGTAGTATTTGGCGTTCACCCAGCGGAACAGGTTCGGGAAGCGGGTCACGAAGGCTTTGGCCTTGGACCAGCTGGGATCCTTCTTGTAGATGACCCAAGCCAGCAGCATGGCGCCCGGAGCCCAGATGACCGTGGCCCAGAACATGAGGCCGTATTCGATGGCGGGCGGCACATGCTCGCCGTGATGGACGGGTGCCACCTGGTAAAGCAGGGGCTCGATCCACTTGCTGAAGAGCTCGGAAGGGATGAACGGCTGCAAGAAATGGGGCAGCACGCGATGGAGGCTTTCGGGGAAGTTCAGGAAGCCACCCACCACCGCCAGGCCAGCCAGGATGGCCACCGGCAGCCACATGCGCCAGGAGACCTCGTGCGGCACGTGGCCCGGCACGATGTCGTGGTCCTCCGGGTCATCCGTGTGGTGATCGTGTTTCTGATCCAGCTCATGAACATGGTTCTCATGATGCACCGGCGCGTCGTGGCCATGATCGTCGTGGCCATGCGCATCATGCCCATGGTCATCGTGACCGTGGGCCTCGGACTGGACCGTGAGGCCGTGGGGATCGTCCCCTGCCCCGCGGTAGCTGCCGTAGAAGGTCATGACGATGAGGCGGGTCATGTAGAAGGCGGTGCAGAAGGCCCCCAGCATGCCGAGGATCCAGGCCACCAGATTGAGCATCGGGCCGTTGTACTGGCCGTGGTTGAACCAGCCCTCGAAGACCTTCCAAAGGATCTCATCCTTCGAGAAGAAGCCCGAGAAGGGGAAGATGCCGTTGATGGCGAGGGTGGCCATGCCCATGGACATGAAGGTGATGGGCATGAGCTTGCGCAGGCCACCCATGTTCCGCATGTCCTGCTCGTGGTGGCAGGCCGCGATGACAGCGCCGGACCCGAGGAACAGGCTGGCCTTGAAGAAGGCGTGGGTAAAGACATGGAACATGCCGGCGCTGAAGGCTCCCGCGCCCATGCCCATGAACATGAAGCCCAGCTGGGACACCGTGGAGTAGGCCAGAACCTTCTTGATGTCGTACTGGGCCAGGCCCATGGTGGCGGCCACGAAGGCTGTCAGCGATCCGAAGACCAGCACCACCGCGAGAGCCACGGGTGCGCTCACATAGATGAAGTTCAGCCGCGTGATCATGTAGAGGCCGCTGGTCACCATGGTGGCCGCGTGGATCAAGGCGGACACGGGGGTCGGACCGGCCATGGCGTCGGGCAGCCACACATAGAGGGGGATCTGCGCGGACTTGCCCATGGCGCCCACGAAGAGGCAGCAGCCGATGAGGTTGAACCACCAGGTCGCCGTGTGGGTAACGCCATAGAGCGTGATGGCGGGCAGGTTCACGATCTCGCGGACGGATCCCATGAGGGTGTCGTAATCGAGGCTGCCGAAGATCTGGAAGATGAGGAAGAAGCCCAGCATGAAGCCGAAGTCGCCGATGCGGTTGGTGACGAAGGCCTTCTTGCCCGCGATGGCGGCGGATTCCTTATCGAAATAGAAGCCGATGAGCAGGTAGGAGCAAAGGCCCACCCCTTCCCAGCCCAGGAACATCATCATGATGTTCGCGCCCAGCACCAGGTTCAGCATGCTGAACACGAAGAGATTCAAGTAGGCCATGAAGCGGTAGTAGCGGCCATCATTGCGCTCTTCGGCCATGTAGCCGGTGCTGAAGAGGTGGATGAGAAAGCCCGCCCCGGTCACCAGCAAGGCCATGCAGCCGCTGAGCACGTCGAACTTGTAGGCCCATTCAATCTTGTAGGTGCTGAGGCCACCCAAGACGCGGGCGCCGCCCACATCGAACCAGGTCCATAGGCTTTGGTGGAGGGAGCGGCCTTCGGCGGGCATGCCGATCAGCTGGACGAAATGCATGAGAGTGAGCAGGAAGGCCACACCCACACTGCCCAGGGCGACGAAGTCCACGACCTTGGTGTTCCGCAGCTTCTTGCCGCTGAGGCCATTGATGAGGAACCCGAAGAGGGGCAGGAAGGGGATGAGCCAGAGATAGCTGCTGGCCTGAGAGGCGGCGGTCATCGTATGTTCCATGGTCGTCGTCATCCCTTCAACAGGTTGATGTCATCGACCTGGACCGTGTTGCGCTTGCGGTAGAGGGCCACCACCAGGGCGAGGCCCACCGCCACTTCCGCGGCGGCGAAACCCATCACCAGCAGGGCAAAGGCCTGGCCAGAAACGGAACCGCTGTGGCGCGCGAAGGCGATGAAATTCAGGTTGGCGGCGTTGAGCATGAGCTCCACGCACATGAGAATCACCAGGGCGTTCCGGCGGATGAGCACGCCGATGATGCCGATGGAAAACAACATGAAGGAGATGAGGAGGACCAGGTTCAGGCTCACCATCACACACGCTCCGTCCTCTCGGAATCCGCTATGCGGATTGCCGAGACCTCACCACCCGTGGTGAGTTCAATGACATGAAGAATTGAATTGTAGAGGTCTCGCATCAGACCCGCTCCGTCTTAGCCAGCACCACCGCGCCGACCAGGGCCACCAGCAGGATCACGCTGAGGATCTCGAAGGGCAGGAGGTAATCCGCGAAGAGACCCCGGCTCACGGCCTGGGCGTTCTGCTTGGCCACATTGAGTCCGGCCGCCAGTTCGGGGCGCAGCACCAGGGCATCCGGCGAAGCCACTCCGAAGAGCACCTTGCGGAAGACGCCCAGGAAGGTCACGGCGCCAATGAGGACCGCCACCACCGCGTAGCGCGACTGGAGCTGGAAGACCTGTTTCTCGGTCTTCTTGCTCATCTCCACCAGCATGACGACAAAGAGGAAGAGCACCACGATGCCGCCCGCATAAACGAGGATCTGGGCCATGCCCAGGAACTCGGCTTCCAGGGAAAGGAAGCAACCGGCGATGCAAAGCATGGCGAAGAGGAAGCCGAGCACGCTATGCACGGCGCTCTTGGAGGCGATCATGAAGGCCGCCCCGCACAGGGCCATGACGCCAAAGATGGCGAACATGTTCCGGCCGATCGTTTCGATGAAGTGTTCCATGGGCGTCCTCGGAAAGGCTCGAAGGGGAAGGGTCAGTCTTCAGCCACGCTGAACTTGCCCACCGGGGAGGGCTCGTACATGTTCTGGGCCAGGCCTTCCATGCCGATGGAGAAATCCTCCCGGTTGTAGGCGGCCAGTTCGAATTGGTGGTTCAGGATGATGGAATCGAAGCCGCAGCTTTCCACACAGAACTCGCAGAAGATGCAGCGCTCCATCTCGAAGTCGTAGCGCACTGGGAAGGGCATCTTGCGCCCTTCCTTCTTGCCCTTTTCGATGGTGATGACCTGGGTGGGGCAGATCTTTTCGCAGGCCAGGCAGCACACGCACTTGATCTCGCCTTGCTCGTCCTTCAGCAGGGTGAGGCGGCCCCGGAAGCGCGGCTGCATCTTGGCGACCACTTCGGGGTATTCGGACACGATGTGGAAGGGCACCTTGCGGCGGTTGGCCGTGAAGAAGACTTTGGCGAAGTGCTTGCCGGTGATGGACAGGCCCTTGGCGATGTCGAAGGGGATGAGCGTCCTGAGGAGTTTGTTCATGGTCAGCCCCTAGGCGGCGAAGCAGCGGACGGTGGCCGCCAGCAAGAGGTTGAACAGGGCCATGGGGATCAGGTATTTCCACGCCACGCTCATGACCTGGTCATACCGGTAGCGGGGGATCGTGCCGCGCACCCAGATGTAGGTGAAGAGGATGAAGATGATCTTCACCACGAAGAAGATCGCGTGGGGCTCACCGAACCAGGAGAGGAAGGCGGGCAGGAAGGGATTCACCAGGCCCTGCAGGCCGAAGGGCAGGAGCCAGGGGCCGCCCAGGAAGAAGCCCGAAGCCAGGGCCGCCACCACGGTCATGTTGATGTACTCGGCCAGGTAGAAAAACCCGAACTTCATGCCCGAATACTCGGTGTGGAAGCCCGCCACCAGCTCGTTCTCCGCTTCGGGCATATCGAAGGGAAGGCGGTTGGTTTCCGCGAAGCCGCAGGTGAGGTAGATCAGGAAGCCCAGGACCTGGGGCACCAGGCCCCAGGCGGGCAGTCCCGTCGCCATGTGGGCGGACATTTCACCGAAGTTGAGCGTGGCGGACA
>JAYVRY010000181.1:0-19893 GCA_043775845.1 Acidobacteriota bacterium | reverse complement strand
CTCGGCGGACGCACACCCGAAGAAGCCCGCCTAGCTTGGCTTAACCAGCAGGCCGCATGATGCTAAAGTCTGGTCTAAACAAATGGGCGCGGTACAATACCGCTTGTTCTTTACGATTCGGCACTGCTCCATCACGGCTCCTTGATAGACCTCAGTTTCTCCGGAGGAGAAACAGTCACTCGATCTCAGAGCGTTCAAAGACAGGCTGGGCCTGGGGCTGAATCGACAGCCACTGGCCTAGTTCGTCATTTCCCGACGCTCTCGGCGGTGACGCCGGCGCTTAGGTGGGTCGGGGCGCTCGAAGATGTCGCGCAGCCGAGCCAACTCCTCGCGGGAGCAGCCTTGGTTCTGGGAGGTCTGGTGCTCGGTCATGACGCCTCCTTGAATTCCGAAATACTGCCCAAAAAGGCGTCGTCTGCCCAGTAGGCATGCGCCAGGGTTCCAGGGACATGTTCCCGGAAGCGACAGCCGCTCGTACCCGGCAGCAACCGGGCCGTGACCAGGGCTCGCAGCAGCACCTCGCCTCCCGACATTTCGTCTTCGCCTTCGCCGGGAACCGCCTCGAGCCAGTGGGTCTCGAGGAGGTACTCATCAGGGGCGCCCGGGTGACCATCGGGGTGGCTGGCCACAGGCCTTGTCACCATAGGCCGAGCCTCCCTGGCCAGGACAAATTGCTCCATCGTGCATGGCACCAGCATGGCTCCCCCTCAAGATCAGGGTATGGAACGGGACTTTTTCCGAATGGATCAGGCGGGGATTTTGCCGTTGAAATAGAGGTCTCGCTCCAGGCCCAGCCGAACCTGGCGGCCCAGCACATTCAGAACCTGGCCGACGCCGAGAAGCTGCTCCGCACTGGTGTAGCCCCACTCCCCTTCCCCGCCGATCTTGGCGTACCCGAAGAAAAGGCCCTGGGCAGGGTCGAATTCGACCGCGTAGAAGTCGTATGCGCCGCCGAAGAAGTGGACGATGGCATTCTTCTCAGCAGTCGGCGTGCCTTCCGTCGCATAGAGGGCAGGGAGGCGATCCAGTTCCTGCTTGGTGAGGAACTTCTGACGCGGGTTAATCCGGTGCTGAGTCCAATCCTGCTGCGTCTCGACGGCCATGAGCCACCTCCGACACCCAGACTGGAAAGAGCCCTACCACCCATCCCCTCTCAGAATTCGACTTTCGACCATCATTTCGACCGAAACCATTCGACCGAAATCATTTCTACCGGATCTGATTCAACAAGGTCTTGAAGCTCCTGGGAGCGGCCACCCGAGCCGCCGGAGTTCCTCTCGCAGGTGTTCAGTTCGCTGTTTGGCCTCAGCGTGCTTGCGCTTTATCTCTGCCCACTCATCCGGGGATGCCTTGAACTTGCGCCTGTCATAGAGATTAAGCATCCCCCACAGGTGGGTCTCTTCGCCCTCGGCCTTCCGAAGCAGGATGTGGGCTTCCTTGATGGCCTCCAGGTCGGGGCCCGTGCGATGGCTTGTCGCAACGGGCGGGGGGGTGCTCGGACTACCAGGACGTAGGGAACCCCGCAGAGCCTGCCCGGGGCGCGTGCCGAGCCCCGCCACCAGAGCCTGGTCGGCCTCGGCCACGAGGTTCCGGTTCCAGCCCTCCCGGCGGATCTTCTTGTGCAGGAGGAGCTGCTGGAAGGACCGTCCCCCCTGAACGCCGGGCAGTCCCACCAGGTTCATCGTGGTTTCGACATCGCCCAGGGCGCGGTGCGCGGCCCCCTTTTGGGCCCCGAAGTAGCTGCTGAGGGTCTGAAGGCTAGTCGATCCCAAGCCCGGGTAGAGCCGCTTCCAAGGGATGCCACGGCAGGTGCAGCCCCAGGTGAAGCCCGGCGCCTCCGGCACCACCTGGGCAACGAACCCCTTATCGAAGCCACTGTTGTGCGCGAGGGAGATGTCGGCGGCGGCCAGCATCTCGATGGCCTTCCGGCAGTCGATGTGCTTGCCCCTCACCATCTCATCAGTAATCCCGTGGACAGCGATGGCGTCACGAGGGATCCGCCGGCCTGGATCCTGGAGGCCCGAATACTGGTCCAGGCGTTCGATGATCTCGCCCGAGTCCCAGTCCACCTCGGCCAGCACGATGGCGATCTCGACAATGCGATCCGAGTAAGCCGACAGGCCCGTGGTCTCGGTATCGACATAGGCAACGCGCAAACGGGGCATGGGCACTTCCACGCCCAGTATGCCTTGGAAGGGATTTAGGCTCGGTCCCTGAACTCGTGGAGGAAAGCCTCGTCCAGGCGACATCCTCCTTCGAGGCGCCGTGGGGAAGCCGGAAGGTCTCGACCCGGTGGCGCTCGACAATGAAAAACGGCATGGAGCCTCCTTGAATCAGTTCTGTGAGGTTTGGTTCTCGGCCAGGGCCTGGACGGCCTCCTCAATGAACCGCTTCGCGCCGTTGATCCCAGCCCGCTGGGTGACGCAGACCCCATCCTTGACCACATCCCAGACGACCCTCTCGATCCGCTGGAAGATCAGATAGCCCATGTACGGCTCAGGCTTGGCGCCGGTCGAGTAGAAGGCGGGGCCATACTCGGGCTTGATCGGGTTGTGCCAGGGGTTCTGGTAGCTGTGCATGTTTTTCCCCTAGCCCACGGTGGGCGCGGTGATGGGCTTCTCGATCTGGGCCTGCCAGCCCAACTGCGAGATGTCCTTGCAGGTCGCACAGACATAGCCGTTCTGGACTTCGTCCAGGAAGAACCGATCAGCTTCGGGCGCCCGGTTCAGGAATCCGCCACAGGCGCATCGGAAGGCCTTGGTCGCGGGGTTATATTGGAAAGCCATCCCATCCTCCTAGAGTTGGCCCACAAAGGCACGGTCTCATCGAACACCTCGATGGTGCTGGGGCGAGTCCCGCTGGGGTTGTGCTTCACCCGGTAGTCCCAGGAATCGCCCTCGGCCTTGAGCTGCTTGGCCAGGGCCTCGGCCTTCTCGGGAGTGAAGTGATTGGGGAAGCTCTTGATCAGCGACATGGGAAGCTCCAGTCCTTCCAGCTTGGGCACCCCACAGACACTCACTTGATCTGAGACGAGATGTTCAAGCCGCCGGGGCGGCTAGAAGGGGCAATCCGGCACCATGGTGGCCTCTCGCTTGAGGGCGGCTAGGGTGTCCTGGGTGTCGAAGTCGAGGAGCATGTCCAATAGCTGCTCCTGGTCATCCTTATTGTCGAGCCACCAGCGCGATCTGGTCTGTTTCAGGATGCACGGGAGCGCGGCGGCCAGGTATTTCTCGGCAGCGCGATCTAGGCCCTTGGCGACCCGCTCCTTGTCCATCTGGGCGGCATCGCCACGAACCCTGGCGATCACCAGGGCCCGGATGGACCTGGCGTAGAGGACTTGGGCCACAGTGCCACTCAATTCGGGCAGTTCGCCCAGGTCGCAGGTGGCTTCCAGGGTGTCGGCCTGCTCCTCGGCCCAGCAGGCGGTGCAGACCCGCTCGGCCAGTTTGATCTTGTCCCGATCCTTCTGCCAGGTGGGGCCCTTGAGGGTGTGCTGTTGCTTGTGCCCGCAGGAATGGGTCACGCTCACGCCCCGCTTCGTGCCACTGGACCGGCTGGAGCGGGAGCGCGGTTTCGCCTTGGGCTTTGATGCCCCCCATCCGCCAGCACTGGGCTTGGCGGGCTTCCTGGCGCGGGTAGTCGTTTGGAAGGCCATGGCTACTTGGACAAGGAATCAAGGATGCGCCGCGCCAATTCAGGGTCGCCTTCGATGCGGTGCTGAAGCTCCCAGCCTCGGTCGCAACACTTCGTTCCAGTCATTGGCGTGGGTGTATTGCACCACTTGCAAGGGACGGTAGGGCGAGTGTCGAGCATGTTGATCCCTCTGATTGTGCAGGCTCAGCTCAAGCCTGCGCGATGGTCACGGAATGGTCTGGGGTGAACCAAAGGGGGTATTCCCGGTCAGAGAAGATCACGGTCCAGCCCTGTTTGGGGTTGGCGCTGTCATGCAGCAGAATCTTGCTGACGCGGTAGAACACACCCTTGTGGTGGACCTTCATTCCAACCTTGAGATCCCTGGCAGGGATCGTGACGGCCTGCTCGAATTCCCGTCCGTGCTCGGCCTGATGCCAATGCATCGACTGAACGCAGACCGCCATGAGGGCCTCCAGCGTCCGTCCCTGGGGGGCCAGGCCATTCAGGCGGCACTCATGGTAAAGGCCATCCCGAGTGAAGGCCTTGTAGGCGGGGTCGAGACGCCGAATGGAGGCACTCAGGCCCCACTTGCGAGAGCACTCGATCACAATGCGGTAGACGCCATCCACGCACTCCCAGGTGGAGCTACCGGGCAGCGTGCCGATTGATCGGGTGAAGGTCAGCCCGGCGATCTTACGGGTTGCGGCTTTCGATGCTGTGAGTGTGGCCGTCATGACTCCCCCTTGGAGCAATCAAGGTCCGCCCGGAAATCAGGGATTCTCGGTCTGAGATGGCTTTTGCAGAAGAGGCGAGCCGCACGCGGCGCACCCCTCAACGGCCCAGGTGGGCCTTAATGACTTGAAGCTGGAGGATCAGAACGTCGATCTGGTCCACCGGGACTTCCATCAGGCAGCCTTCGCCGTCTTTCCCTTTAGAGTTGATAGGCTTGAGGATCAGCCGGTGTGGGGCACTCCAGTCATAGAGCTTCAGACGCAGACCGACCTGCATCGCGCTACGGTTGCGGCCATAGGACTGGATCTCCGGCGTGGCGGGCCACTGTATCTTCCAGGTCATGGCTACCTCATTCGCTTCTTGATGCCAGGAGCCAAGTCCCAGACGGGGCCTTGCGACCAGTTGATCTCGATGAACCCGGCGGCCTTCATAGCCTCGGTGAAGTCCTCCAGGTCAGGTTCTCTACCCTTAGCCCAGAGCGCCTCGTGGACCTCCTTGGCCCTGGTTTCGGCCTCGACTTCCGACCAGGCCTCGGGAATGCCGAACTGCCAGTCTGCGTCGATGTCGTTATCGGACTTGCAGTTGATGGCTCTCACCTCAATCCCCATCAGTCCTCCTCCCCGTCCACGACCTTGAACTTGAGCTGCTCGATCACAGCCTCCTCGTACCTCACATCGTCCCGCTGGCCCAGGTAGCAAGGCTGATGGAGCTTGCCTCCATTGGGAAAGGCATAGAGGTATCTGATTTCGACGAGGGCCTGATCCTCGGGGATCTGGTGATTGGCGGGGATGGTGCAATGCCCCATGTCCTGGACATTCCCTTCCTTGTCGAGGATGCCCAGCAGGACGCTGCGCTTGCCGGTCTTGGTCCCAAGGCAAATGAAGGTGGCCGTGGCCGTGAACTTGAATTTCCTCTGATCGCCATTGGAATTGGGACGCCCCGCCTTGAACTCCGCGTCCTTGAGTTTGAAAACCACGCCCTCGGCCTTGGCGGCCTTCAGGGCATCGAAGCCCTTGCGCTTGACCTCAGTGCCCACATGGGTTTTGACCACGCTGATGTGGGCCTGGGCCTCGGGGTGGAACTTGGCGAACAGTTCGAGCCGCTCCTTCCGGGCCATATAGCCCATCTCGCGGAGGTCGCCACCCTTCCCTTCCCCGACTTGGAGCAGATCGAAGGCGTGGAGGGTATTGCCGATGATCTCGCCATCGACCAGGAACCCCGAGGTTCCGAACATGGTTCGGGCGGCCTCGGCCATGTCCTGCTCGACAGGCACCGCTTCGCCCAGCTTGTTGATGCCGGTCAGCCCGTCCTCGTTCTCCTGGATGGACCGCCGACGGCCATCCTTCTTCTCCTCCATGATCCAACGGTCATCGAGAATGAGTTCCTCGGCCTCGGCCTCGTCGATGGAGTTCAAGAGCTGCGGACGGAAGCCGGTCTGCGCCTTGGCTTCCTTCGAGTTGCCCACGGGAGCCTGGGAAACCGCGACCTCAGCGCCGCCGGTGGCCTCGGTGTTCTCGAAGCCGCCGATGATCCGGTAGCCCCCCTTCACCTTGGACTTGACCAGGGCCTCGGCCTTCTTCAAGGCCTCCTCGAACGTGGCCAGCCCCTGGGCCTTGTAGGCCTGGTCGTTGTAGGCATCGCCCCGGCGGCAGGAGTCGGCGCGAACTCCATAAGTCTGGCATTCGCACACGATCTGGACGCGGTAGAGCTTGTCCGAGCTGCCCTCCGTATTGTGTAGGGTCCACTCCTGATTGATCCCGCCGATCACAGCAGTCGCCATGCTTGCCTCCGTCGCTCATCAATTCCATCGCCTGCACAACCACCGAACCGCTCTCAGACCTTGAAGGGGGACCTGCCGTGACGCCGAAGGTCTGGCCTCCGGTGGCTACTCCTCGCCTTCACGCTGCCTCCGGCCAACCATGCGGCCCTCCACTGAGACCCCCTCGCCTTCCTCGACCTGGACGGGGCCGGTGGGAATCGCCACGCCTTCGGCGTTCCGCTTGAACTTCGTGTCCCGCATCTGGAGCAGGCCTTCCTGGGTGAAGATCAACTGGATGAAGGCATCCTCCTTCTCGGCCATCTGCCCGCTATCCTGGGCGACCTTCTGGATGCGGCCCTCAAAGGACTGGAAACCCGCGATGCTGTCGCTCTCGGACAGCATCATGGAGAAGAACAGGCCCCAGGCCTCCTTCTCCTCGGGGCGATTGAACCCGCCCCCCACGGGCATCAGGGTGATCACGCGAAGGCCCTTCTCCTCCTTGCCGGGGGCGGGGGACTTCACGATAACGGCGGCCATGTTGCCGCCTTCGGTGGACGGCCCCGCAAAGAACAGGTCCGCGAACTGCGTGGCCAGTAGCACAATCCCGGTCCTGGGATCGGGCCAGAGCGCCAGGCTCAGGCTGCTTTCGGTTCCCTGGATGAAGATGCCGTCCATGAGTGGTCTCTCTTTCTACTCCCATTTTGTGGAGCAGCCAGAGACCAACCCTGTCTCAGATTGATGAACGGCGGGCCTTGGCCCGTGGTGTCAGCCAGCAGATCCTAGCTGGCGGCCTGGTTGATGATTTGGCAGATCGTGGCTGCTGCATCGCCCTATCCACCGACACGGCCACGGGGGAGTCCCCTTGGCGGGCGATGACCTTCTGGAGTCGTTCGACGAGCTTAGACGCCAACAACACGGCCCCCCTTCAGTTCCTTGATCTCGGTGTAAAGCCGAGGAGCGCAGCCGTCGGGACGCTTCAGTTCCTCTTCGTAGAGCAGCGTCAGACGATCCCATTCGGCCACCAGCGTGGCCCACTTGGGGAAGGCCTTGGCGACCTCGTCCAGCCGCGCACGCCACTCAGGGAAGGCTTTGAGCAGCCGGTAGCACCGGCCAAAGTCGCTCGGGTCGTGCGGGACATCAGCGTAAACGATCTTGGCGCCCATCATTACGCTCCAGATGGTCTTGGAGCTGGTGCCGGTGTCCTCCCCGAGGATCCAGTCCAAGGGCGAGGCATAGCTCACCTCATCCCGGGCGGACTCCGGCGGCAGGCAGTCCCGGTGCTCGGCCTCGAAGGCTTCCAATCGGGTCGTCAGCTCCGGGATGGGGCACGGCATGAGCTTCTTCGCCACCTTGCAGCGGGAGCAGACCATGGAGTCATCCTTGAGGCCCACCCATTCGATCCGAAACTTTGGCTTCGCCATTCGACCGCTCCTATTCGACTGAGTTATTCGACCGCATTTGGGATCGAATCATATTGAAGGATTCGACCAAGGGTCGAAAGCGCCCAGGATTTGACCAAGGCAGGGACCTGCGGGCTGCTCCACTGGATGCTGTGGGCAAGTCCCTGCTCGGCTGACACCTCGCCACAGATCCCACGGAAGGTTTGCCACGAGAATGGGGTCTTCGGTTTGGTGGCCCAGACAGAGAGCCCCTCTCGGCACCATCCGAAGGTCAGATTCCACCCCTCTGGGCCCATGAAGGTCACCGAACACGGCCTAGCCACAGGCCACCTTGTCCATGAGCAGTTCATCCCTCATGGCTCTTGCCACGGTGAGCATCCGCGAATGCTCCTGGGTCAGGAACCCAATGCTCCAGCAGCCGGCGGCGATGCGAATGAACCGGTCCAGGAGGTCGCTGAGCAGGCCCTCGTCCCAGGTGCCTTGCTCAACCATCCGGTGCAGGCGGATCGCCCGCTCGCAGACCGTCGAGTCGTAAGTGCCTCGGTGGATCATTACCTCGGCCTCATGCCGAAGCAACTGAGCCTGGCCAATGATCGTGTCCCGCATGTCCGGCCTCCAGATCGGCCTAAAGGTTCCTAACCACTGCATTCACAACTAGGTCTGAGAGTTCATTCCGCCGCGTGCAGCTCGGTCCAGGCGCTCGATCTCCGCGAGCAGCATGGCCGCTGCCTTCACAAGGTTTCGCCTCGGTTCCGAGGGCTTCCAGCGGGAGGCCTCTAGTGGCCAGTCTTTGGGAGGCCCATCAGGGGCCTCGGCCCCTCGCGCCTGGCAGGCGGCGTGGGCGGCGTAGCAGGCTCCCGCCATGGCGATGGAGCCATCGGACAGTTCGTCGTCCAGGTCGGGCGCCAGGCCCTCAACTTCGATCTGCCGACGGCGTTCGGAGAGGACATCCACAGCGGCCCTGGTCCGGCTGTCGAGTTCCTGTTCATCTTCCCCCATGGCGCTTTGATGGCCGGGGCACTGGCACCACCAGAGGCGCAGGGACAGGCTGTCGGACCTGGCCTGAAAACCTCGGGTTTTGCCACAATCCGGGCACACATCCGTTGTCATGGCTCCTCCATGACCCAAGTCTCCAGATGGTGACTTTTTCGGCGGGCGCGATCAGCCCTGGACGGTAGCGGACGCCCTCATTCTTCGGACTTCAGGGACTTGGCCCGTCGAGCCTGAATCCGTTCCTCGGTCTTCCTGGCGAGCCCGGCCCGCTGGCCTAAGGCGACCATATCTCGGTAGGGGCGCATAAAGAGCACGAGCTGGGCTGGGGTCAGCGCATCCAGCCGAACATAGCAGCGCACTCGCTTACCGAGTTCACGCAACTCAGTCAGTTCCTGAGGATCGGGGGTCAACTTGACCGATTCCTCGACCAGGGGACGCCATCGCTTCTCCCAGGTGGAATGCAGCGCCTCCGGGCTCATGATCTCGGCAGTACCGTCGATGGCACTGGGGATCATCACCAGGCATAGCCACGCCCGAATCTCATCAATGCTGCGTGGTATGTAGCAAATGCTCATGCAGCGACACCACCCCGCAGATAGAACTCGATGGTGTGCTTTCGGTCCATGTCCAGGTCCTCCATGTTCCGCAAGCACCACTGCCAGTAGTCCTTGGGAACGTCTTTCCACTCTGCTCCTCGGTGCTTGCCGAAAGGGACGGTTCCCTGGAGCACCATGGGCCTGTTCACCCAGTCTATGAGGTCCTCAATGGAGGCGCTCTCGGGGCTCTTCGACCGGATCAGAACCTCTTCCAGTTCAACCATGAGCAGAGCGGCGGTCACGGTGGCATCTGCCAGCGCCCGGTGAGTGTCCAGGTGCCTCGGCACATCGAGCTTCAGGTGGTACCGGAGGAACTGGTTGCCGTGTTTGGGCAGGGTCGGCCACAGCTTGAGGGCCAGACGGTAGGTGCAGAGTCGGTTGGGATAGACGTTTGGGGCCTCGAAGAGGCAGGGTTCGACCATTGACCAGTCATAGGCCATGTTGTGGGCCACGAGGCAGTCCACAGGCCCGAAGGGGGCCAACATGGCCATTCGTGCCAGGGCATCCTCTGGGGTGGGCTTCCCGACCACATCCTCGTCGATCAGGTGGTGTATGGCGCTCGATTCCGCAGAAATGGGGATGCCCGGATCGCAGAGCGTGACCCAGGTCATGTTCTGACCGGCGAACGTCGTCCAGACCCCCGCAAGCTCCACGAGCCGATCAACGGCAGGGTCCAACCCGGTCGTTTCGGTGTCAAAAATGACGTAGCGGGCATCACGAATCAGCATGAGAACTCCGGGGACCAGACTCTTTCAGAAGGCCTATCAAAAATCATCTCAGATCCACGGGTTTCGACCACTTTTCGCCAGAAGGCTGGCTTTGCGGTCAGTCGAGACGCACCCCATTGATGGCCGAGCGGAGCCAGAATATCTCACGCACGACGCCCTCGCTCCCGTTGTGGATGCCGTCGATTTGGGTATTGGTGACATCTAGCTGGGTATCGAGGACCACCTTTTGGGTCCATTCGATTCGACCCCGAGCCATTGCATTTAGGAATCCGATGGTAGGCGGAGCCGTCTGAACGCTGGGGTTGATCCTCCCATCCGAACCACGATCTATGACCTGGATCTGGGGAACCCGGATCCAGGAAACGTGCTTCCCATCCCTGGTCAGTCCGACCAGGTCATGCACGAAAATGGCCATCCTGGGGTATGTCTCATCGTCGTATTGGCAGAACAGGACCCAGACCGGTAGGGTCGGAACCTGGAGACTTGCCACCACGAAGCGCCGCCCATCCTGGTGATCACCGGCATAGACGGTATCCCTGTAGGACAGGGATTCACTCAGGCTTAGGGGCAGGTCGGCGTCCTGGGCCTGAGAGGGCCGCTTCTCGAATGCGTAGGAGCTGCGGCATGCACCGGTGGGGCCGATGTGGTGCTTGAATAGGAACCCGCCAATGGTCTCCTTCCCATTCCCGGGCGCGGGGCTGGCGGTGTTCCAGGCCCGTGCAGGCCGTGGCCCTGGAGCGCCGTCTGCCTGGTCGCCGAGCATCTCGTTTGCCCCGCACCAAACATCAGCGACCAGTGAAAGGGGCTGGAGATGCTTCCTGACGAACAGGATGCGGCTTGGATCAACGAGCCCGAGGGCAGTGAAGTAACCGAGTGGGGCACTGGAACGCTCGAACCCCTTGTAGGTCAGGAAGGGGAGACTTTGATCCACGATTCCGATGGGCCTGTCAGGGTTTTTCGGTTGCGGTCCTACGCCAAGGATGGACCGACTGGGAACATCTAGCGTGAAATCCGAACCACCAGTCCGGTCTGGGCCGAACCGATTCGCTAAGTCCGCCACCCCACCAAGCGTGACCCAGGAGGCCCAACCGCCTGGCGCCCCGGTGCTGACCTGTCGGAAGGAGATGAGGGTCCGGCTCACTCCATCCTTGTCCTCAAGCACCAGTTCAGCGTCAGCATTGGCACCAACACCCCATGCCTGGGCTGGATCGGCATGGCGGACAAGGCCGAGCCTCGTCACAAAGGGGGACACCAGTGTCAAGTTGCTCACCCATGACGCGGCCACGGCGGTGTCGGCTTGCGGCGCACCCCGAGTAAGCTCCATGGCTGATTTGGAGACCATCTGCTCAAAGGCCGAGGCAGGACGGGTCTTCGGCACGGTGATGGCGGCATTGTTTGGCTCTGCTGCGGCGGCTTGGGGGAGCCCCATGGCAGCAAACGCGAAGAGTGCCCCAAGCATGCGGGCTTCCCAGAGCCCGCCGATCTTGGGGCGAACTCCATCTGGCGTAGGATCGGGGGCGGAAGGGCTGTCCAGAGAGAAGGAAGGCATGGCAACTCCTGCCTTCCATTCTCCCGGTCCAGATTTTTTCAGGCGCTCATCGCCAACTCGTTGAACCGCTCGATGAGGGTGTACCGAGGGCTGCGGATCGGCCGCTTCAGCCTCATGCCGGCTTGCTCCAACGTCCGAGGGCCTTTGGCTTGGTTATGGTCGAAGCACATCGCGCAGAGGTTGTTCCATTCACTCCTCCCCCCTTGGGCGCGGGGCCGAAGATGATCGACCGTGTCTCCCTTGCGAGTGCAGCCCTCCACCTGGCAAATGTAGCCGTCCCGGCGGAGAATGCCGACGTTGCCACGGCCCAGGCCGAGGCGAGCGTCAGGGATAACCCGAGCGTGCGGGTAGACCACGACCTTGAGGTCCTGGAGGCCCCCGAGGTGCTCCACGCCCAGGCGAGCCCAGGTCCGGAGGTCCAGGATGTAGGCCTTCCCTGTGGCCAATGCCTTCAGGGCCTTCCTCATTCTGATCTCGCACATGGGCATCAGGCTGCCATCCACGGCGATGACGCCTCCCTGGTTATGCTTCCGCTTCGCTCTGCTCATGTTGATGCCCTCCTTTCATGGGGCATGGGTGAACTGGTGCGGGAGGAGGGCCACGATCCCTCATGAGGCATCTGCCTCGCCGGGGTTTGAGCCCGGTACGTCTGCCAATTCCGTCACTCCCGCGAACTGGAGCCCCTGGCCGGTTTCCATCCGGCGACCTCCCGCTTACAAGGCGGGCGCTCTGGCAACTGAGCTACAGGGGCTAGGTCTAGGGTCGGAATATGTGCAGCATTGGTGGTGATCTTGCGGCTTGTCACCCCTGCTCGGGGTAAGACATCACGAGGTTTCCCGCGTCCGTCTCGGCATCACTGGTGAGGTCGGTGATGAGGGTTTGGGGCATAGGAATCCGGCGCCTCATGAACTCTCCCCTACCTACGCAGCCCATGTAGGCTCCGTTGAGGAAGGGGTTTCTCGCGTCACAGAGGCAGCGGAGGGCTGATCGCCCTTGACCCGTCTTACGGCCCCTCGTCCAGAGCCTTTCGGCTTAGGAACTCGGCGAGCACAATCCGCTGAACCGGCGGAGAGAATGAGCGCGATTCCACGCTTCCTGATGACCTTTGAGGCGTTGAGATCCGCGTTGTCCGCGTGACCGCACCGCTGGCAAAGGAAGGTTTCCTGATCAGGACGGTTGTCGGCGTGGATGAACCCACACTTCGAGCACTCCTGGCTGGAGTGATGGGCTGGAACCGTGACAAGCATCTTCCCGAGCTTGCGAAGGGCCTGCTCCGTGTAGATTTTGAGGTTCCCGAGCCCGGCGTTCGCCAGAGCCTTGTTGAGTCCGGACTTCTGGGCGGCCCCGTTGCGGAGCCACTTGCCGGTGACCTCGTCCTGCTTCGCCTTCGCCCGCTTGGTCATACCCTTGAGATTGAGATCCTCAAGGGCCACCGCCTCAGGCGCCGCCTTGGCGATCTGGAAGGCGATCTTCCGGAGGAAGTCCTCCCGGACGGAGGCGATTCGCGCCGAGCAACGGGCAGCCTTGCCAAGCACCTTGTCCCGGCACCGGGAACCCTTCTGGCCCCTGGCAGCCTGGCGCTGGTAGTGCCTTCGCCGCTTCTCTAGTCGCTTGATTCGATCCTTGGCTGCGTCCTTCATGACGAAGGTCGAGCCATCGGAGCAAGCCGCGTTGAACACCACGCCCCGGTCGATGCCTAGAACCTTGTCCTCCAGGTCTGGGTCTGTCGCCAGGACCTTCAGTCGCTCCTCGTCGGGCAGCATCTCCGGCCCCTGGAGGCTGTCGGAGGCATAGCTCAGGAACCAGTGCCCATAGCGGGCCCGGGAGATAACGATGCTATTCGGCTCCGAGATCTCCCGGTGTTGAACGAAAGGCAGCACTCCGACTGGGTGTGCCGCCGTCCCGATCTCGATGAGGCCGGGCCCGATGAACCGGAACAGTTCCCGAGTCAGCCAGACCGAGTTCCCGTCCCACTTCCGCTTGCGCCGAGGGCGCCGGAAGTGGCTGGGGTTCTTCCAATGGTTCGACCAGCCCTTCCGGTAGCGGACCACCCCGTTCCGGAGAATCTGGGAGGGGACCTCTGACAGCCATGGGGTCTGCTCGGTTTTGAAATGGGAGAAGGTCTGATCCAGGGGGAACGACTCTGTCTGTGGATCAGGATCCGTCCAGGAGGGGCTTAGAATGGCCCGCTTCCGCAGCCAGAGGAGAAAGTTGACTTCGGCGTCCTTGGCATTCCCCGCCACCCGCTGGCACCCCGTCCACTGCGCCAGCACGCCCGCCAACTTGGGCCGAGGGTAGCAACGGGTTCGGAAGCCAATCTGCACTGTGTTTTCCTCTTTACATTGTTGGGCAAAGAATTTGGACAGATTCTGACCATTCCGCTGTGGCCCGCATGCCCAAAAACCAAAACCACCACCCCCCCCCTACTCGCCAAGGCTCCTTGAGGAAGGGGTTTGCGGCGGCAGCTTGTTCAGCGCCGCTTTGCTACGAAGTCCCCAGACTTCACCTTGAAGGGATCCTCGTTGGCTGCCTTCCCGATCCTGATGGGCTCGTCAACAAAAACAGGGCCCTCCTCTGCGACGGTCTGGGCAGGCCTTGGCGGTGGGAGTGGAGCTGGAGCGGTCGTCGTGGTCTTGATGCTTGCGGGTTTCATCGGGAGCGGTGCCCCGATCAGCTTGAGAGCCGCCAGGACCGAGGGGTCCAAAGTCACCGTGGTTTGGGGGGTAATCGAAGTGGGTGTGGGCTGAACAGCGACTGGCATGGAAGCGACAGGGGCGTTATGCCTGGAGCCAAGCCAAAAGGCCCAGCCTGCCACCGTGAACAGCAGGCCAGTCGAAACCGCGCCCATCAACGCCGGGAACAGCCATGAACCCTTCCAGGCATCAGGGCGGGGGCGTTTTGAGAAGAGCGTCACGAGCCTGGTCTCGTCGTAATGGGCGAGTGAGGTTCTAGGCGTCGCCAGGAAGAACTCATCCAGTTCCAGGAGGGCTTCCTCGGCGGACCCGTAAGTCGCCACATCACCAAGCATCCGCTGGAGGACAAACCCAAGGGTCGCATCCCACCCACCACCGGTCTCGGCACCAGCCTTGGCCATGTTTAGGGCGAACTGCGAGGAGACATCATTGGGCAGGGGCACGCCTGCAAGGAGTTCGCACATCATGAGCGCGAGGCCTTCCATACACCATGCCGGGTTGGTGAAGCCCACGCCTTCCTCGGAATCCACGATCTGCAACTCCCCTTCCGAGTTCACCCAGAGGGAACTCGCCGGGACGGTGCCACCGAAGCGACGCATGGAAACAAAGGTTGTCCGGAGAATCCGCACGATGGTGGCCGTGTGAACGACGATGCCTTGCTGACGCGCCATCGCTGCCCACACCCGGATTGGGCGGAACCCAGGACGAACCATGGCCGAGTAGGTGGCCAAGTTAAGGTTTGCCTGCGGCTCTACAGGGGTGAACAACGATTCCGAAGGCATGGGCTCTCTCTCCACCACTGCTGGGTGCTACTCAAGCATCCATGAAAGAAATTTTTGTCCTGGTCTGAGAACAGGTGATTGGAGGCCCGTGCCCGAATCAAACGGGGCAATCCTGGGTTGCAGCCAGGCGCGTTCGTCGCTCCGCCAGCGGGCCATGAAACAATGGAGCGAGTTACCGGGGTCGAACCGGCGTCACCTGCTTGGAAGGCAGGGGGCCCTAGCCACTGGACGAAACTCGCGTAAGGGGCGTACTCACGGTTCATGAATCGTGAATGCGCGGGAAAGTGGTCGGCGAACAGGGATTTCAACCCTGGACCCCTCGGCCCCGAACCGAGTGCTCTGAGCAGACTGAGCTATACGCCGTAGGGAATGGCGAGGCCTGAGGGGATTGAACCCTCCCAGCCGGATTTGGAGTCCAGCTCGCCGCCAAGGGACATGAGGCCTCATTGGTGCGCCAGGTCGGGTTTGAACCGACACCTTTCCGGTTAGAGCTACTGACGCGTGCTTGGCCATGACTCTCCACGCATCCATGCGGAGAGCCTTAACCGCTGGCCGTTGCGGTGATCCATGATCTGGTCATCGCGGACGCGATAGGTCCGGATCTTGTCGCCCCGCATCCCAGATCCGAGCTGGCCTCGGCGCTCGGCGTTGACCTCCTGGGCCTTCGAGACCTCGGCGTCCTGGGCCACCTTGGAGGCCAGCACAACCAAGGCCATCCGTTTGTTGGCGGCTTGGGACCTGCCATCAATGCGAACGGAAAGCCCGCTGGGGCGGTGCAGGGCGCTGACGCATGTCTCCACTTTGTTCCGATGCTGGCCCCCAGGCCCACTGCCACGGGTGACGCTGATCTCGACTTCAGCAAGATTCAGGGGCGCCTGGGTCCGCTCATCTGCATTAAGGACCGCCACGGTGACGGTGGAGGTGTGAACCCGACCATGGCGCTCGGTGGGCGGGACCCGCTGCCACCGGTGGCCGCCGCGCTCGGCCTGGAGGAACCTGAGGTTCTCTCCCTGGACGAGGAGTGAGGCGAAGCCTGAGGCTTGGTCAAGGACTTGGACCTCAAAGGCCCCTCCGCTCCATCTGCCGGATGTAGGCGTGGAGTTGGGTTTCAACGAGGAGCTTGGCGTCCTCGCCGCCCTCCCCTGCACGAAGTTCCAATACTGCGGACATGGCGTCCTCCTTGTAATGGTTGAACCGACGATGGCCTGCTTGAAGGGCAGGTGCCTTGTCCGCTTGGCGACGGGACCAGTGGTATTGCGAATGGTGCCCCCAGCAGGTGTCGAGCCTGCCGTCTCCACCGTGTCGAGGTGGCGCTCTCCCGCTGAGCTATGAGGGCTTGGTCCTCCTGGTGGGCTACGACCCCACATGACCCTTGCGGGCCGCCAGCTTCTGAGGCTGGTGCGTCTGCATTTCGCCACAGGAGGAAAGAGATTGGTCCTCGCGCCTGGTTCGACCCAGGGGCCTCCCCCGTGTGAAAGGGGCGCTCTGACAACTGAGCTACGCGAGGTCTGTTGATTTGGTCGGAATGGTGGGCTCCGCTCCCACGACCTCCCGCCCCCCAGACGGGTGCGCTAACTAGGCTGCGCTACATTCCGAAAACTGCTGATCTGGAGCCTCAGGTCGGGCTTCAACCGACGACCCCCGCCTTACGAAAGCGGTGCTACTGGCAACTGAGCTACTGAGGCCTTAGTGCGCCTGGGCAGGTACGAGCTGCCGGCCTGACCCTTAGGAGGGGTCGATTCTTCACTGAACTACAGGCGCATTGGTCCTCGCGGTGGCTTACGAGGCCACGACCTTCGGCTTCGGAGGCCGATGCTTTTCACTCAGCTACGCGAGGAGATGGTGAGCCCATCCCGCGTCGAACGGGAATCCCTGGATTTTCAGTCCAGTGCTCTGACCACATTGAGCTATGGGCCCATGATTCGACCACAATTTGGGTCGAATTGGTTTCGACCGCCGTTTGGGTCGAATGGGGTGGCCAGCGGCAGTCGAAGCCGCACCTCCAGGGTCACAACCTGGCGCTCTTAACCAGTTGAGCTATGGCCACACTGCGGGAGGGAGCGAAGGATGCTCAACCTCGAATGGCGAACCAGCAGGGGGACGATCCCTGTACTGCGCTTTCGCGCAACCCGCTTAACAGGCGGGCGCCTCAACCGTTGGGCTCCTGGTCCTTGTGAATTGGTCCTCGCGGGCGGGTCCGAGCCGCCGACCTTCGCGTTCGTAGCGCGATGCTTTTCTCTCAGCTACGCGAGGATTGGTACCTCCAGAGGCGGCGAAACCTCCCTTTGGGCTTAGAAGGCCCAAGTCCCTCCTGGGTGGAGGTGTTGGCGGAAGCGGTGGGATTCGCGCCCACGAGACCCCGGATCGCGGAGCCTGCCGGCGTTCGAGGCCGGTGCATTCGACTGCTCTGCCACGCTTCCAGGTCTGGCGGCGAGTGCGAGATTTCAACTCGCGGGCCGTTTCCGGCCGCCGGGGTTCAAAGCCGGTGCAATAGGGCGGACTCTGCCAACTCGCCATGAAGTTTTGTTTCGGTCTGGCCGTAGAGGATTCGATCCATGAGTGTGGGCGAGGGCCTGGACCGACTGAATTGCCGCCACGCAATGCCGATACTTACCTTGTCCGAACCTCGCTGAACACGAGCACTAAACCACTTCAAAGGAGCCTCTCATGGCAAACACGATCATCGCCCTAGCCGTTCTCATCATCATCAGTCACTTCTTCACAGGCCTCAGACGCAAGCACGCCTGAGGCCCGAAGTTGAGGAGGAAGGACTCGAACCCTCGGTGGGCAGGATCAAAACCTGCTGCCTTTCCAGCTTGGCTACTCCTCAGAAATGGTCGCCGCACCTGGCCTCGAACCAGGAACCTGACGCTTATCGGGCGTCCGCTCTTGCCAGTTGGAGCTATACGGCGGTTGGATCCCAGGCGGGGTTACGATCCCCGGTCTCGCCCTTACCAAGGGCGTATTCTGGCCAACTAAACTACCCGGGAAAAGGAAGGGCCGAGGTCATCAACCCTTCACGCAAAGCACCTGCTTGAGGCTGTAGCGGATCTTCACCAGGTCGGCTTGGTTCGCCATGACCTGCGCGATGTCCTTGTAGGCCATGGGGATCTCATCGAGAACCCCATGGTCCTTCCTGCACTCCACGCCTGAAGTCTGGCTGGCCAGATCCTCCAGGCTGAAGCGTCGCTTCGCCTCGCCCCGGCTCATCCTGCGCCCTGCCCCGTGAGAGGCTGAGCAGAAGGACTCGGGGTTGCCGAGGCCCTCCACGATGAATGAACCAGTACCCATCGAGCCAGGGATGATCCCCATCTCGCCCAACCCGGCTCGGATCGCGCCCTTGCGGGTCACGATGACCTCCTCGCCGAAGTGGGTTTCCTCGCTCACATAATTGTGGTGGCAGAGAATGGGCTGGTCGAAGGTCACGCCCTTGAAGGCGGTCTTTATGACGCCAGCGAGTTGGGACAGCATTGCCTCCCGGTTGGCAAAGGCGTAGGCCTGGGCCCACATCAGATCGCGCCGGTAGGCCACCATCTCGGTAGTCCCAGCCAGAAACACCGCCAGATCCTTGTCGGGCAGCTCAGCGTTGTGGGCCAGCTTTTTGGCCTTTGAGATGTGGATCTCCGCCAGCACCTTCCCGATGTTCCGGGAGCCGCTGTGGAGCATCAACCACACGCCGCCATCCTGGTCCAGGCACACTTCGATGAAGTGGTTTCCGCCGCCAAGGGTTCCGCACTGGGCGATGGCCTTGGAGCGAAGATTCTGAACCTCGACGTTCAGATCGCCGAAGGACGCCCAGATGGACATATCCTCGACCATCCGAAGACCAGCCTTGTGCTGGTTGAAACCAACCGGCACGACCGACTCGATGGCATGCCGCAATCCGGTGAGATTGTCGGGAAGATCGCTCGCGGTCAGGCTGGTCCGCATGGCGGCCATGCCACAACCGATGTCCACGCCAACGGCTGCGGGAGCCAGGGCACCCTTCATGGCGATGACAGAACCGACCGTCGCACCCTTACCGAAGTGAACGTCAGGCATGGCCGCGACATGCTTGAAGACCCAAGGAAGGGCCGAAATGCGCTTCAACTGATCCAGGGCAACTGACTCAACCTCGTTGAGCGGAGCCCACAAGTGAACAGGGACGCGATGCCCCTGAAGGGTTGCGAGACACATAGGCGTCCCCCTTTCAAAAATCGGGCAAAGGCCCGTGGTTGTTATGGAATGGCGGAGAGAGGGAGACTTGAACTCCCACACCGAGGAAAACCCGGCGAGCCTGCCTTCCAAGCAGGGGCAATAACCATTCTGCTCATCTCTCCAGAGAGTGGAGCGGCTGGCGGGAACTGAGCCCGCACCTGGGCGTTGGCAACGCCCTATCCTGCCGGTTAGACGACAGCCGCATGGGTGGTGGATCCGCCGGGCCATGATCCCGGTCTACCTGCTTGCGAAACAGGCGTGCTACCCACTTGAACACTTCGGACCCAGTGTGCGGCCTTGTCGCGGCCAGCCTTCGGCGGGGGCTTCCCGCTCACGATGCGTTCCAGAATCCTCTACCGGAGACCGGAACACCGTGCCAGTTGCTGGATCCATCCGGAGTCGAACCGGAATTCCCGCCATGCCGAGGCGGTGTCCTCCCTTTAGACGATGAACCCAAGGATTTCAGCCTCCACCGAACTACGGGATTCGAGAGGGCCGGGGTGGGTACCGCAGCCGTGCGTTGCACGAATGGGCCAGGCAGGTCAGGGGGGTCATCCTCAAGCCGTGGTCCATTCCGGCCCTTGCCGAAGTGCGCCCCTCGATGGCCTCAGCGTTAGCTACTGCCAGACGGCCCCGCTTGGAGGACGCCCGAGCCAGTGAGGTCGGGACTGAATTGGTAGCTGAGCTGGGGAACGATCCCAGCATTTTTGCGCTTATGGGGCGCACGCACTCCCTTAGGAAATGTAACAAAATAACTATTGCTTTTTCTTGCCGTAAACCGATACTGGTTCATGGCGATCCGCGATGACATCCAGAAACGGTTCGAGGTGC
>JAYVRY010000180.1:0-19902 GCA_043775845.1 Acidobacteriota bacterium | reverse complement strand
ATGAACTTCGCTCTCCGGTCCATGCCCTCCAGTTGGGATGCGAAAGCCTCCTATCCCGTCAGGATCTGTCCGAACCAATCCTGGACCAGCTGGTCTCCATGATGGAGAGCCTGGATCACCTGGGGGCCGTGATCGAGCAGATGCTGGTTCTCGCGAGATTTGAGGATCCCTCGACCCGAATCACCCCGTCACTGCTTCAGGCGGACCGGTTGATCCAGGAGGCGATCAAGCCTTTCGAATCCCTGGCGGAGGAGAAGTCCATCACGCTGAAATGGGCCTCCTCGCCGGGACTGACTCTTTTTGGAGACGCCACCCTGCTCAAGCGGGCCCTTCACAACCTGCTCGCGAATGCCGTTCGCCACTCACCCCGTGGGTCTGTCGTCCACCTTTCGGCCCTGCGCGAAGGCGCCACCACGGTGCTGTCCGTAGCGGATGCGGGCGAGGGCATTCCGGCGGATGTACTGGCCCAGATCGGGCGACGTTTTGTCCGACAGGATGTTTCCCGCAGCCGCCATACCGGTGGCGCTGGCCTGGGGCTGGCCATCGTGCAGGGCATTGCGAACATCCATGGGGCCACCTTTCATATCAGGAGCCAAGAAGGCATTGGCACTGTGGCACTGATCACATTCCCGGGAACCTGACCAAAGAGTCAGCTTCGGGTCAGAGGATGATCAGGTCGGGAACCTAGCCTGTGGCTTGTGGATTCGTGTCGAGCCACCAAACGCGCGAAATGCGCAGGAGGTTTCTTGTGAAGTTGCTCCGTTACCTGGCCCCGCTGCTCCTTAGTTCGGTCCAGCTATTGGCCATTCCCGCCTGGGGCCGCATCACCGGCGCCAGCTGCAATTCCTGCCATGCCACTCCCACCTGGCAGCTCACCTCCATGGGGCTGGACTTTCTGAAGAACGGCCACCGCATGGAGGCCCTGAAGGTCGACGCCAAGGAACAGAAGCTCGACAACTACATGAGCTTCATTTGGAAGGGCCGCGCCTACGGCGACAGCCTGGACACCCAGCGCACGGGCCTGGCCAACACCCAGAAGCCCGCCACCAACTTTGAGCAGCACAGCTTCTCGCTCTACACCGGTGGCGCCATCAACGACCGCTTCTCCTACTTCACCGAGCTCTACCTGAACGAGAACACGGGCAACACCTCCGGCGCCAATGTGGTGCAGAGCGATGCCGGCCGCAAGAAGCTCGCGGAAGCGTTCATCCAATACAACCAGCCCCTGGGCAAGGACACGTTCCTGGCCGTGCGCGCCGGTGAAATCCTCCCCGGCATTCTGCATGTCTTCGGCGTGGGCGCCCGCAGTGCCGAGCAGCGCGCCACCGTGCTGAACGATCAGCTGGCCGGCAGCACCAACACCTTCCGCCCCTTCAGCCGTCAGCAGGGCATGGACGCCACCCTGGTGGGCAAGCACTATGAGGCCGCCTTCGGTGTTGTAGATGGTTCCAGCACTTCCGTCACCAACTCCATCGATGCCGACAATCACAAGGATTGGTACGGCTCCTTCCTTTACAACGTTGACAGCCACCATTCCGCGGTGGGCGTCTACCACTACGATGGCCAGTACTCCAACTACGCCACCGCCAATGATTTCAGTACCGCCCTCAGCTTCGACAACAAGTTCAAGAAAGATGGCCTCTTGGCCCGTTTCGTCCGCGACAACTTCCGCATCGTGGGCGCCTACTTCATGGGCGAAGAAACCATGGATCTGGTCGGCGCGAAGACCAAGAACAAGGGCTACTACGGCCTCGTGGACTACAACTTCTCCGACAGCTTCGGCATGTATGTCCGCATGGACAACCTCGATCCCAACAAGGACGTTGCCAATAACGAGACCACCCAGATGATGCTCGGCCTGAACGGCATGCTCTTCCAAAGCGAAAAGAGCGGCGCCCGTTGGAACTTCGAGTACACCGAAAAGCAATCCTACAACCACGGCAACATCACCACCGCCGGGGCTGAGAAATTCAAGGACAAGCGTTACTTCTTCCAGATCACCTGGGGCTTCTAGCTCTCTCTGGAGGATTGGGGGAACGGCGCAACGAGGCTGTTGCGCCGTTTTTTTAGCGTGGCCATTCGATTAAGGAGAGTTCATGAACGAACATGCCATCGCGAAGGGGCTGGAGGTCTGGATTCTCCAGAACCTGCTGAACGCATCGATCCTGATGGGGATTCTGGCCTCGGGATTACTGCTGGCCCAGGGCTACTACCGCGAACTCAACAAACACTTGAATCTAAGGGTGTCCAGGGAACTCTGGAATCTGTTCACGGTCCTCCTGGCCGACCTCATGCTGGCCGCGATGTTCCTGGTGGGCTACGTCGTGCTCAACCCCGACATCATGGCCGATATCAAGATGGCCGTGCCCTTCTATCCTGTCGCCACGTTGCTATTCACCGCGGCCTTGATCCTGCGCCTGTTCAAAGGCGGCCATGACGTGGCTTCGCCCAACTTCGGCTGGGCCCTTCGCCTCACCCTGATCGGGACCTTCATCAATGTCATCGGCTTCACCTTCGTGGCCGAAGCCGCCAGCGACGAATACCTCGCCCATCACGCCAGCCCCTTCTGGACCTACCTCAAGACCCACCTCCGTTCGAACGCGGATCCTGTTGGGCTGGAGGTTTCGCAGGCCACCTTTCTGGTCTGTTTTCCGATCCTCCTCCTGCTTTGTGCCTGGGCCGTGAGGTCCGCCCTGGCGCGACTGAAACCCGCCTCACCCAAGGACTGAGCCATGTGGTGGACCTGGGAGCTGACTGAAGGCGACTGCACGGGCTGCGGCATCTGCGCCGACCTCTGTCCCCATGACGCCATCCACATGCCGCCCGAGCAGGCCTATCCGACGGGGGTCCAGGATGCCTGCACGGGTTGCATGGTTTGCGTCGAGGAATGCCCCTTTGACGCGATTGTCGTGTGGGAGCGGGCCGCAGGGTAGGTCGGCAGAAGTGTTTGTAGCCATCCCCCGCTCCTCATTGAAAGGGCAGTCCTCGCCCCAAAGGGATCCCATCCCATTGGGGCGGCACGCTTAGGAGGGAGTGGCAAGGATCACAATCACTTTTGCCCAATCCTTTTGCAAGCATAAATCCCTGGTCAATTCTGTTTGGAATGTATTCTTGTCCCGACATGAAGGGCCCGGATCTTCCGAGGTTCCCAATTCCCCCACGCTCACAGGAGGAAGACCATGCACGAACCCCGCCGTTCCATGTTAGCCACGGCAGCCAGGAAGGTCCTGTCCTTCGCTGTCTTGGCTGGCCTCGCCATGCAGCTCATGCCGGTGGCCCAGGCTGTACCCTCGTATTCCAGGCAGTACGGCCAGAAGTGCTCGGCCTGCCACAACCCCTGGGGCGGGCTCACGCCTCCGGGCCTCACCTTCAAGCTCAGCGGCTACCGCGCCATGAATGGCAAGGACTTGAAGCCCGTGAATCCCGAGATCGAGGTCACGAAGGATCTCAGCCTGCCAGGTTCCCTGCCGCTCTCCATCATCACGGGCGTGGGGCTTGAAAGCCGGACCGAAACGCGCGAATCCGCCGTGGGCATTACCCCATCCGTCACGTCCAAGGGCACGACCCTTGCACTGGAAGACTTGAGCATTTTCCTCACCTCATCCATGGGGAAGCACTTCGCCTATTTCATCGAATTCCCCATGTACGAAACCAAGGCCTGGGAGTTCACCCCCACGGGCAACTACGAGGCCCGCTACAACACCACGCCGGACAAGCAAATCAAGTTCGTCACCGAGATTCCCAGCTTCGAGGTGGCGAAATTCTTCTGGAACAACCTCTTCGGCGACAGCGCCCCCCGCGACAGCGTGAACCTGCTGGCCGGCATCACGCATCCGCCCCTCGCCTACTCGCCCGGCAAGGTGCGTCTCTCCGTGAACCAGTACCTTGTCTACGAGCGGACGGGCTTGGATCTCATCAGCCCCCGCAAGGTCGATGATGTGGTCGGTGGCGATCCCAATGATTTCATCTTCCGTCTGAGCGAGCCCCAGGTGCTGGCTGAGGCTTTCGGCATGCTGACCTTTGGCAAGCCGGTGACCGATGTGGCCAAGAAGGACACGCTCTGGGCCGAGTACCACATCGGTATTTCCAACGGGGCCAACGGCAAAGCCGCGAACAGCTCCACCCCCAGCATGTATGGGCGCCTCATCTTCCGCTACTACGGTCAGTCCTTCGGCGTCTTCGGCTGGAAGTCCTCGGACTCCTACAGCGACAAGATTCGTTCCACCGGTTCCCTCGTGAATCCCAACGGCATCATGTCTGGCCTGAACAATGCCAATGAAGTGACCCGCTTCGGCCCCGACATGACGCTGAGCCTGGCGCCCTGGGGCATCCCGGTCAACTTCGAAAACCAATACATGGTGAATCGCGAGAGCAATCCCACGGGCTTCAACAAGGAGCTCACCTGGAAGGGCGGCTTCCACCAGATCAACTACCGCCCCTCGAATATCCAGGCCCTTTACGTCCGCTACGACTACGTCAAGGGCGACGCCTACGATGACACCGCCGTGGTTTTGAACGGGAACCGGGGTATCACCCGCTCCACGCCCAAGGAAACCGATCTGATCTTCGGCTACCAGCGCATGATCCAGGAGCACATCAAGTGGGTGTTCGAGTACCGGCACCATCAGTTTGATGATTCGGCCATCGGCGGTGTCATTCCGGCCCTGGGTGTCGCCACCCACGCCGCCAAGTTGACGGATGACGGCTTCACCTTGAAGTGCATGTTCGGCTTCTGATTCCCATCGGAAAGGATGACTTCATGCGATCGATCTCCTTCCTCCCACTGCTCCTGATCTCATACATGGTGTCTGCACCTCCGGCTTTTGCGGCCGAGGACAAGGCTGTGGATCCAGGCGCCAAGATCTACGAGGATGCCTGCCTGAGCTGCCACAAGGGTAAGGAAACCCTCGACCACGTGCGCCTGAGCCGGGACAAGTGGAAGGAAGCGATTGATCGCATGAATGATTCTTCGTTCCTGGATCCCGTCCCCTCCAAGGACAAGCTGAAAACCCTTCTGGATTTCCTGGCCAAGACAAAAGGCCCTGCGGAGGACGCAGGCGCCAGCAAGAAGTAAAGGATGGACCATGAACGAACATGCCATCGCGAAGGGGCTGGAGGTCTGGGTGCTCCAGAACCTGCTGAACGCATCGATCCTGATGGGAATCCTGGCCTCGGGATTGCTGCTGGCCCAGGGCTACTACCGCGAACTCAACAGACACCTGAATCTTCGGGTGTCCAGGGAACTCTGGAACCTGCTCACCATCGTTCTAGCCGATCTCATGCTGGCCGCGATGTTCCTGGTGGGCTACGTCGTGCTCAACCCCGACATCATGGCCGACATCAAGATGGCCGTGCCCTTCTACCCCATCGCCACGCTTTTGTTCACCGCGGCCTTGATCCTGCGGCTGTTCAAAGGCGGCCATGACGTGGCTTCGCCCCAGTTTGACTGGGCCCTTCGCCTCACCCTCGCGGGGAATGTCATCAACATCATCGGCTTCACCTTCGTGGCCGAGGCCGCCAGTGACGAGTACCTCGCCCATCACGCCAGCCCCTTCTGGAGCTACCTCAAGACCCACTTGCGATCCAATGCCGATCCCATCGGCCTGGAGGTCGCCCAGGCCACCTTCCTGGTCTGTTTCCCCATCCTCCTGTTGCTCTGCGCCTGGGCCGTCACGTCCGCCCTGGTGAGGCTGAAGTCCGCCTCATCCAAGGACTGAGCCATGGGGTGGACCTGGGAGCTGTCCGACGGCGACTGCACGGGCTGCGGCATTTGCGCCGACCTCTGTCCCCATGACGCCATCCACATGCCGCCCGAGCAGGCCTATCCGGCGGGCATCGAGGAGGCCTGCACGGGCTGCATGGTTTGCGTGGAGGAATGCCCCTTCGATGCAATCGTCGTCTGGCATAAAGCTGCGGAAGTGAAGACGGGCACCTAACCGAAGAAAGGTGCCCGCCTATCCTGGTGGGAATGTGGACAGCCCTTACGACAAATGGTTCACGTGCACCTTGCCAGGCAGGGATGCGGCTCTGCTGCTGGAATGGCATCCAGATCCTCCGCAGGAGGATCTGGTTTCGGGACGAACTGGCGTGAAGTCGTGGGTGGGATGGCAGTCGATGCACCCGAGGCCTTGATGGCTGGTGGTCACATAGGCGCGGCTGTCGCCTCCCTGGGGGCCGTAGTCGATGCCTCCCACAGAGACATTCGGGTCGCCCCCCTGATCCGCAGGGTCGTGGCATGAATGGCAAAGTTTGGTCGCCTGGATGGCCCGTGTGGTCTGATCTGGATAGGTGATCGTCGACACCGCACCCGTGGGATCGATCACGACCTGGTAGGCCGCAGGGAGGTCCGTGATCTTGGTGTAGAGCGCCTTCCACGTTCCATCAAGAATCGAACCGAACTTGGCGAGTTTGGCTGTATTTGTGGCGTAGGGGTCATGGCACACCTCGCACCGGGTGGCTTGCCAATCACCGCCGTGCAGCACAGTCCAATTGCCTGCGGGCTGGCCCGTTTGGTTTAACGGCGTCACAAAATGGGCGACCCCCAGTGGCACCTGGAATGGAGCGTGGCACTTCAAACAATTGTCATTGAGCAACTCATTCGTGTTGTGGTCGGTGTTCGTCAATACATCGGCCGCGGTGGCAGCATGCAGGTTGCTACTGCCTGCCCATAAGGCCTGTTGGCTCGGGTGGCAAACGGCGCACGGGGCATTGGTTGAATGGTTATGGCAGGAGAAGCAGGACAGCCGTGAAGGCCCCCCCGACAGGGCTGGATCCGTGGTGGATCCATGGCAAGTCTGGCATCCCGAAGGATCCTTTTGAAATTCAACGGGATGGGCCTGGTACCAGCTTGTCCATGGCGTGTGAGGATCAACCATGGCTATCTTGCTGTTGCTTGAGCTGCAGCCCAGGCCAACCAGAATGAGAATCATCACGAGAAAGAGCCTTGAAGCCATGTCCGTTCCTTTCAGTTGTGATGTCTTGGGACAAACGGTCGCATTCGGATCGCGACGCGATCACCCTTGAAGGGCTCCGCGAAGCGGCATCCCGGAGTGAAGAGAAGCGGAAATATATAAAACGATAATAAGGTAATCAATAACCACAAGAATAGGCCCGAGGGACGCAAACACCAGGGCTTTCATCAAGACATTTCGAAGAGAGAGGAGCTGATGAACCGAAACGGTGTTGGGCACCCGCTCCGTGAACTGTCGGGCTTTTTCCTGCGTCTGGGATTTACAGCGTTCGGAGGGCCCGCCGCTCACATCGCCCTGATGGAACAGGAGGCCGTGCGCAAACGCCAATGGCTAAGCCACGAAGCCTTTCTGGATCTGTTGGGCGCCGTGAACCTCATTCCAGGTCCCAGTTCCACCCAGATGGCCATGAACATTGGGTATCAGCGGGCGGGCTGGCTGGGACTGGTCATGGGCGGGGTTTGCTTCATCCTGCCCGCATCAATCATCACGCTTGGGATGGCCTGGGCCTATGTCCGGTTCGGGCGGCTTCCCCAAGTCCAGGGGCTTCTCTACGGGATCAAGCCGATCGTGCTGGCCATCGTGTTCCAGGCGCTGTGGAACCTCGGAAAGACGGCCTTCCGGACCCGAATGTTGAAGATTGCCGGGCTTGGTGCCTTGGTTCTCAGTTTTCTAGGAATCCACCCTCTGATCGTGCTGCTTGGCGCCGGTGCGGCTTCTCTGGTGTTCCTCTGGAGCAAGCAGGCACCCCCACCGGCGCCCTCGGCCATGAAAGGAGGATGGCTGCCGCTTTATGCGGGAGTGGGAAGCCTTCCCGTGGTGGGCCTCACGGGTTTATTCCTGTTCTTCCTGAAACTCGGGGCGGTCCTGTTTGGCAGTGGCTATGTGTTGTTGGCCTTCTTGAAGGCCGATCTGGTGGATCGCTGGCACTGGCTCACTGAGGCGCAACTGCTAGACGCCGTGGCCGTGGGCCAGTTCACGCCAGGCCCTGTCTTCACCACGGCGACCTTCATCGGCTATGTCCTTCGCGGCTTCCCAGGGGCCGCCCTGGCCACCCTTGGCATTTTCCTCCCGTCATTTCTGTTCGTGGGGATCCTTGGCGTCGTCCTTCCTCGGATCAGGAAGTCTTCGGGCACCGCTGCGTTCCTCGATGGCATCAATGTGGGGGCGATGGCTCTCATGGCCTATGTCACCTGGGGGCTCAGCAGGGCCGCGCTGGTGGACCCCTGGACTTGTTTGGTGGCCCTGGCAGCCGGGTTGCTGCTCCTCCGCTTCAAGGTGAATCCCTCGTGGCTCATCCTGGCTGGAGGAGCGCTTGGCCTCTTGCTCTCAGGCGCCCATCCCTGAGCGGGACTGGTTTTCCAGTTCAAACAGCTATAGCATCGGACTCCCACCCGGAGGTCTCCATGCGACGCACTGTGCTTGCCTTCTCCCTCGCGGCCCTGCCCGTGTTCGCGGGCCAGCCCCTGTCCTACGCCGATGGCGCCACGAAGCTGGCGGGCTACGTGGCCAAGCCGGAAGGCGCCAAGGGCAAGGTGCCGGGTGTGGTGGTGATCCATCAGTGGATGGGCCTCACGGACCACGAGCGCCACGTCTCCGACGACCTTGCCAAGCTGGGCTACGCGGCCCTGGCGGCGGACATCTACGGCGAAGGCGTGCGCCCCGCCAACACGGGAGAAGCGGGCAAGCTCGCGGGTTCCTTCAAGGGCGACCGCGCCCTCTATCGCCGCCGCATCGCCGCCGCCATCGACGCGCTCAAGGCCCAGAAGGGCGTGGATGGCAGCCGCATCGCCGTCATCGGGTTCTGTTTCGGCGGCACCGGCGCCCTGGAAGCCGCTCGGGCCGGGCTGCCGGTGAAGGGCGTGGTGTCCTTCCATGGCGGGCTCGATGTGCCCGCGGGCTACAAAGCCGCTCCCATCTCCCCCAAGGTGCTGGTCTGCCACGGCGCCGATGATCCCTTCGTGCCCGCCAAGGATGTGGCGGCTTTCCAGGATGAGATGAAGAAGGCCAAGGCCGATTACGTGTTCGTGGCCTATTCGGGCGCTGTGCACTCGTTCACACAGAAGGAAGCCGGCAACGACAATAGCAAGGGCGCCGCCTACAACGAGGCCGCGCAGCGCCGCAGCTGGCAGCACATGTTGGACTTCTTCAAGGAAGTCTTCTGACGCAGACGGTCGAGCATGGACACGTTTTTCGCGATCTGGCCCATCAGCGATGCCAGCACCCAACAATGGCTTCTGGGCGGTGCGGCGCCCCACCGTCACGCCTTCCACCAGGTGTTCCTCATCACCGAAGGCGGGGGCACCCACTCTGTGGATGGCGTGGAGCGCAAGGTCCAGGCGCCCTGGCTTATGCTGGTGGCCAAGGGGAAGACGCATCAGTACATCCCGGATATAGAAGCTCGGGGATGGATCATCGATTTCGGCGAAGAATTCCTGGATGAGGACGCCACCTGGCTCTTTTCCCATTTCGTCGCCTTTTCGGATCTGCCCCTGGGGAAGGATGACCTGTTCGACCAGGCCAGCCACCTGGCACGGATCATCTGGGACATCGGGAAGATCAAGAACGATGAGTCGCGACCGGCCCTGCGCCATCTCCTTTCGGCCTTCCTCCACTTGTTCCAGGCCCGGATCCGGGAAACGGCCACCCGCAACCAGCCGCACCGCGCTTCGGAGTTCCAGCTCTTCCAGGCCTTCCTCCGGCAGCTGGATGCTTCCTTTGCCACGGAGAAGGAAGTGGATTTCTATACCAGGCAGCTGCGCTGCACCCCTCGGCGCCTCAGCGCGGCCTGCAAGCTGGTGTTGGGGAGGACGCCCCAGAACATCATCATCGAGCGCTGCATGCTGGAGGCCAAGCGCCTCCTCCTGCACACCGACCTGGGTATCCAGCAGATCGCCGCGAGCCTTGGCTGCGAGGACCAATCGAATTTCACGAAGGCCTTCAGGAAGGCCACCGGTGAGACTCCGTCGGGATTTCGGAAGTCTAGGAGCCTGCCCCATCCCACTCTTGATCGCGCGTAATGGATGGTGGTTGCCTTAGTGACGTGGGCTGATCCCGGGTTCCCCTGAACCGGGATTCACCAGAAATTGTCCGTCTGGTACCAGGAGGAATGGAGGGGCTGGGACTAAGCTTGCCCTTGTCTCGGGTTATTGAATACCCGTGAGTCATTAGTTCATCCCAACCCATGAATGGTTGCTGACAAGCAACACGGCGGAGGTCTGTCTTGAAATCAAAAACCCTACTATCCACCTTGGTTGGAACCTGCCTGTTCCCGCTCGGCCTGTCGGCGCAGGTGAGCGAGGTTCAGATCTATGGAACCTTCCTGCCCTTCCTGGATCATGTGAAGACCAGCGGTGCCACGGCACCGGGCCTGTCACCCGCCAATGGCGGCGCCACGCAGGTGGCGGCGGCGGCCTACACGGGCGATCTGGGCAACCTGCCCGCGCGGAACCGCATGACCTCGGGCACGTCGAACCTGGGCTTCAAAGGCAGCTTCAAGGTGAACGATGATGTGAAGATCATTTGGCAGATCGAAAGCGCCGTCAGCCCCGATGGCGATGCCCCGAACAGCCTCACCAGCCGAAACAGCTGCCTGGGCTTGGAAGGCAGCTGGGGCCGGGTGTTCTATGGGAACTGGGACACGCCATACAAGTACCCGCTGCTGTTCGTGGGTGCGATGCGGGGCCTGAACCCCTTCGACAACGCGCTGACCGCCAATCCGGGCTTCAGCGTGCCGGGAACCACAACCCAGAATGGCCGGGCGAACACCGCAGCCGATGCGGCCTTCAACCGCCGTCAGGGGAACAGCGTGCAGTACTGGAGCCCGGACGTGAACGGGTTCTCGGGCCGGGTGGCCTACTCGGTGAACGAAGGGAAGACCACGGCGACGGCGACCCTGCCCTCCACCAGCCCGGACCTGTGGTCGGCGCTGCTGAGCTACAAGAAGGGCGCCTTCAACATCAGCTACGGTTTCGAGCGGCATAACGACTACTTCGGGCTCTCCCAGCTGGGCGGGTCGGCGGGCGCGACGGCCACGAACACCTCCTCAAAGGATGTGGGCCACGAGTTGGTGGCGGCCTACGCGTTCAGCACGGGAACCAAGGTCTCAGCCATCGTGGAGCGGCTGACCTACGACACGGATGACACGGCGGTGGGCAAGGCGAATCATTACGAGCGGGATGCCTGGTACCTCCTGGTGCAGCAGCGCTGGGGCATCCACCAGCTGTTCGGGGCCTACGGCAAGGCCAACGCGGGCAGCGTGACTGTTGTGGGTGGCGGCCCGGCTACCACGAATGGTCTGGGCGGCGCGCAGTGGAGCGCGGGCTATGTCTACAGCCTGGCGAAGACGGCGGATCTGTATGCGTCGGTCTACGGCATGAACAACGACCGCTCGGCCAGCTACGCCCTGTTCCCACCCGTGGGCAAGATCGCACCCGGCGCCTCCACCACGGGCTTCGGTCTTGGCATCCTCTACACCTTCTGATTCCCATCCCCACCAAGCAGGAGAACACATGAGCGATGAAACAAAGGATCTATCCAGGCGCGGGTTTCTGGGCGCTGGCGGCGCGGCCCTGCTGAGCGGGATGGTGCTGGGCGCCCTTCCACTGGAGGGCCAGGAACTGGCCTCACCGGCCGCGGGAACGCTGCCGAAGGCGTGGGATGAAACCCATGACGTGGTGGTGGTCGGCACGGGCTTCGCGGGCCTTTCCGCCGCCATCGAGGCACGCCTGGCCGGGGCCAGCGTTTTGGTCATCGATAAGATGCCAGTCCATGGCGGCAACTCGATCATCAATGGCGGGGATTTCGCGGCGGCCGGCAACACGTTTCAGAAGGAAGCCGGCGTCCAGGATTCCCCGGAATTGATGCTCAAGGACATGCTCAAGGCCGGTTCGTACCTGAACCATCCCCCGCTGGCCCGCCTGGTCGCGGAGCAATCCAACGCGGCGCTGGAATGGTGCAAGACCTACATCGGGGCCCAGTTCACCCGCCTCAATTTCCACGGCGGCCATTCGGTGAAGCGGTCCGTCCAGACCTACAACCAGTCTGGATCGGGGCTCGTGAATCCGCTCCTGGCCAAGGCCAAGTCGCTGGGCGTGAAGGTGGTGCTGCGCACCAAGATGACGCGGCTCATCAGCGGCAAGGATGGCCGGATCGTGGGACTCGAAGTGCGCAGCGGCTACAAGTGGCCCGATGAAGCCTCGGGCACGCGAAGCTTCATCAAGGCCCGGCGCGGCGTGATCCTGGCGGCGGGCGGCTTCTCGCGAAATGTGGCCCTGCGGCAAGTGCATGACCCGCGCATCACCCCGGATTTCGAATCCACAAACCATCCCGGGGCCACGGGCGAGGCGCTCCTGGCGGCCTGCAGCGCGGGCGCCATGGATGTCCAGATGGATTGGATCCAGCTGGGGCCCTGGACCAGTCCGGATGAGCCGGGCTTCGGCCACACCCCCCAGGTCTGCGAGCGGATCGTGGGTTATGGCCTGATGGTGGACCCCGCCACGGGCAAGCGCTTCTTCAAGGAGACCGGCAACCGGAAGGAGCGGGCTGATGCCATCATCGCCATCGGCCACCCGGTGATCATCGTGGGCGATTCCTACGCCATCGGGAAGCAGGTCGTGCCCAAGGTGTTGCAGAAGGCCATGGAGGTCGGGGCGGTCAAGCGCTTCGACTCTCTCGAAGAAGTGGCCAAGGCCTACAAGGTGCCAGTTCAGGCCTTCGTGGAGGAAGTCACCCGCTGGAATGGCTTTGTGGAGAAGAAGAAGGACACCGATTTCGACTGCAAGATCTTTCCCGATTCGCAGCCGACGGCCGCCGGCCCCTTTTACGCCATGCGGCTTTGGCCACGGGTCCACCACACCATGGGCGGCCTGGTCGTCAACGCCCAGGCTCAGGTCATCGGGTTCGATATGAAACCGATGAAGGGGCTCTACGCCGCAGGCGAGATCACCGGCGGCGTCCACGGTGCAGTCCGCCTGGGCAGCGTGGCCATGGCCGATTGCGTGGTCAATGGCCGCATCGCTGGCAAGAATGCCGGTGGCGAAAAGGCGTGGCGTTGAACATGCATCCCACCTACTTGAGAGAAAGGATCGCCCCCATGTTGAACCTCCAGAAACACGCCGGTCGCACCATCCGCCTGTTCCTCTTCGCGGCGCTGATTCCGTTCGCCCAGGCCGCTGCGCAAACGCCCGCCATGTCCGCCGATAGCCACAAGGCGAAGGGTGTCAGCTGCGTGGACTGCCACGGGAACGCGAAGAAGAAGACCTTCGTCGCCGCCGAAAAATGTCTGGGCTGCCACGGCTCCCCCGCAGACCTGGTGAAGAAGACGGCTCACGTGAAGCCTGAGAATCCCCATGATTCGCCGCACTGGGGGCCCACCATGGAATGCAACGTCTGCCACCGCCAGCACGAAAAGACCGTGAACTGGTGCAACCACTGCCACGCCTTCGCGTTCAAGGTGCCCTGAACCATCTGAACGAAGCACACCACCCTTTGGAGCAAGCCATGGGCAATCTAGGCATGATGGAAATCCTGCTGATAGGCGTCGCGCTGCTGATCTTCTTCGGCCCCTCGCGGCTGCCGGACCTGGGCAAGAGCCTGGGGCGGAGCATTCAAGAGTTCAAGAAAGCCAGCAAGGAATTGACGGCTTCCATCGAGGAATAGCCTTCCCGTAGGCCCATGCTGAATCAGGCATGGAACTCACCCACACTCGGTCTCCCGATGGGAGGCCGAGTGTGGGTCGGGGAAAGGCCTCTAGCTGACTGGGTCAGAAGGTCGACCAAATGCTGCTTCTATTCAGTACCCGGAGCGGTTCGGATAGACCGGCTTGGGTGCTCGGATCACGGGGTTCTTCTTGAGGGCCGCTTCCACCTCCTGGATGGCGCGATCCAGCTGCGGATCCTGTCCCTTGGCGAGCATGGCGGGATCGTCGATCACTTCGATATCGGGATCGACACCGTAGCTCTCCACGATCCACTGGCCTTCCTTGGAATAGATGCCGAAGGTGGGCACGGTCACGTTGCCGCCATCAATGAGGGCCGGTGAACCGCTGATGCCGATGAGCCCGCCCCAGGTGCGACGCCCGATGAGGGGGCCGAGGCCCGCCTTCTTGAAGAGGAAGGGGAAGCAATCGCCGCCCGAGCCGCTCCAGCCGTTGATGAGCATGGCCATGGGGCCATCGTGGGCGATGGCGGGCCACTGCCAGTCCTTACCGTCGCGCACCCCGTAGTAATTGAAGGTCTTGCGGCCCAGCATCTCCACGAAGCGGTCGGGAATCTGACCGCCGCTGTTGAAGCGCTCATCGATGATGAGCCCCGCCTTGTCCCATTGGCCGCGGAACTGGCGCACCAGATCGTTCTGTCCGCCGGTGCCCGTATCCGGCACATAGATGTACCCCAGGCGGCCGTTCGAAACCTTCTCCACATAGCGGCGCTTGGCTTCGATCCAATCCCAGTAGCGCAGCTGGTAGTCGTTGGCCACGGTTTCCACCAGCACATCGTGGGCACCCTCGGCCGTGGGCTTGTCGTTGACGGTGAGCAATACGGTCTTGCCCGCCAGACCCTGGAAGGCGGCCCAGGGGTCCTGCTTCACATCGAGTGGAATGCGGTTCACAGCCAGAAGGAAGTCGCCCTCCTTGACCTTCAACCCGGGCTGGGCCAGGGGGCCGCGCACCTGGGCATCCCAGTCGGCGCCGCGGAGGATCTTCTTGATGCGGAAATGCCCGTTCTCCAGCGCGAAGTCCGCGCCCAGCAAACCCGTGTTCATTCGGGTGGGCTGCTCCACATCGCCGCCGCCCCGGTAGGTGTGGGAGGCGTTCAGTTCGGAGATGAGTTCGCCGATGACGAAGTTCACATCCTCGCGGGTGACGCAGTCCTTCAGCAGCTTGCCGTAGCGGGCCTTCATGGTCATCCAGTTCACGCCGTGCATGCCGGGATCGTAGAACATGTCCCGCTCGAGCCGCCAGGCATCGTTGAAGATCTGCTGCCATTCTGCCTGGGGATCCACGCTCATCATGAGCTCGCCCGTGGGCAGCTTCTTATCGAATTTCTGATCAGGCTTCAGATCCACGATCGCGAAGTCCTGCTTGCGGTTCACCAGCACCTTTTGGCCATCGCCACTCAGCAGGGCGCCATCCAGATCGGCCAGCACGGCCTTTTCCTCGCGCTCCTCGAAGTCATAGACATAGAGCGTGGCCTTGTTCTCGCCGTTGGGGATGACCTTGTCCGTGCGCCGGTAGGCCAGCTTACCCTTGGCGGCAGCCACATCGGAGTAGTAACCAGCGGTGGGCGGAAGCAGCACCATGCGGGCCTCGATGCCTTCCAGATCGATGTCCACGGCCTTGGGGGCGCTCTTCTTGTCCGAGTCCTTTTTCTCGTCCTTCTTCTCATCCTTGCCCTTGTCGTCCTTGCCCTTCTCATCCTTGAGTGCATCCAGATCGTTCTTGGGCGCCAGGGGCGAGACCACGTCCTTGCGCAGGGGCAGGGCCGCCAGGCGCGTGGTGGCGGCGTAGATCCAGGTGTTGTCCAGGTCGCTGTAGGTGGGGCTGAACTGCTGGCCCGTGGACAGGAACAGATAGTTACCTTCAGGGTCGAAACTGGGATCCCCGGCATTGTAGAAGGGCGAAGTCACATCGTGGTGTTGGCCGGTCTTCGTGTCGTATAGGGCCACCACACTGTTCTGGTTGGCGGTGTCCCGCGTGTAGGCGAACCAGCGGCTGTCCGCGGACCAGCTGGCGCGGAAACCCTCCAGGTTGTCCTCGTACAGGCCGAGGGCTTTGTCCACCTGTTGGACCTTACCTGCATCCAGATCGCAAAGATTGATGCGCATGGCCTGATCGACAAAGACCACGCGCTTGCCATCGGGCGACCAGGTGATGTGGTAGCGGAAGCCCGGCCCCATGTGGGTAACCTGGCGCTCCTCGCCGGAGCCGTCCGCCGGGCGGACATGCAGTTCGTACTCGCCGCTGCGATCGCTGAAGTAGGCCACCTGCTTGCCATCGGGCGAGATCGCAGGATGGCGCTCGGCGACACCGGGCGTGCGGGTGAGGTTGAGGATGTAGCCCTTTTCCGCAGGCACGGAAAAAATCTCGCCCCGGGCTTCGAAGACGGCCCGTTTGCCTTGGGCTGAGAGATCAGGGTTCCGCGCCAGGCGGCCGGCGTTCTCCTCGCGGGGCTTCAGGGTGGCCCGGTCGGTGATCACTTCGACCTTCACCTCCACCACCTTCTCCGAGGGCAGTTCGATGCGGTGCAGGCGGCCGCCGGCTTCCAGCACGATGTCCTCGGGCCCGATGGCGGGGAAGTGGGCGTCGTATTCCTTGAAGAAGGTGATCTGCCTGAAGGCCTTGGTGGCGAGGTCGTAGGACCAGATGTTGCCGCGCTTCACGCCATCGCGGTCCGATAGGAAGTAGAGCTTGCCGCCGTGCCACATGGGCATGGAGTCATTGGAGCCGTTCAGGCTGGGCAGGCGCTCGGCCGTTTTCTTCTCCAGATCGTAGAACCAGATTTCCGAGGCCATGCCGCCGCGGTACCGCTTCCAGGTGCGGAAATCCGTGCTGACGGGCTGGTAGGCCAGCACCTTGCCATCGGGCGAGAGGGCGCCGAACTCGGCATAGGGCAGGGGCAGGGCCTGGGGCAGGCCGCCGCCCTTGGGGGCCAGGAACAGCTTGTTGAAGCGATCCTTCCCGGACTCCATGGGCGAGGCGATGAGCAGCGACTTGCCATCGGGGGCCCAGTCCACCAGGCGATCGGGCAGGGGATGGTGGGTGACTCGGGTGGGGATACCCCCGCCCACGGGCAGTACGTAGACATCCTGGTTGCCATCGTAGTTGGCACTGAAGGCCAGCTCCTTGCCATCCGGAGAAAAGCGGGCGAAGGATTCTTCGCCCTTGGGGGTGGAGAGCCGCTGGGCCACGCCGCCGGTCTTGGGCACGATCCAGAGGTCGTTGGCGTAGGTGAAGGCAATCTGGGTGGCCGACACATCGGGATAGCGCATGAGCCTCGCGTCCATCTGCGCGAAAGCGCCCACGGCAGAGGCCGCGACCAGGGCGGCGGAGAAGAAAGGCAGTAGGCGCATGCGAAGCTCCGGCTCGTCAGGGGGTCCAGGCAGCATACGTGAGATGGCCCCGAATCGTTGAGTGGGGGCCGGCAGGGTGGCCCCGGGCCGGGTTATGTTAGAAGACCTGGAGGTTGCCGTGCGATCCATCCTGTGTGTTGCCCTGTGTTGTTCCGCCCTGCTGGCTCAGGGGCCGAAGCCGGATGAAACCGTGCTCAGGGCCCATCTGGCCTTCCTGGCGGATGACGTTCTGGAAGGGCGGGGCACGGGGCAGCGGGGCGGGGAACTGGCCGTGCGCTACCTGGAGACTCAGCTGCAGGTCATGGGCCTGGCCCCGGCCAACGGCAGCAGCTATCGGCAGATCGTGAAACTGAGCGGCATCAAGCTGGACGAGGCCTCCAGCAGGCTGAGTTTCGAGGGGCCCAAAGGCTCCTTCTCGCCCACCCTCGGCACCGACTTCGCGATGGGTGCGGCTGCGGCGGAGGATTCCCTGGCCGTGGACGCGCCGATGGTCTTCGTGGGTCACGGCATCACGGCCGCCGATGGCAGCCGGGATGACTACAAGGGGCTCGATGTGAAGGGCCGCATCCTCGTGATGCTGGTGGGGGACCGCCACAGCGGCCCGCCCATGCCCCTCTGCTGCCAACCCGAGAATTTCTACGGGCGCTGGACCTACAAGTTCGAGGAGGCTCGCCGCCGGGGTGCGGCAGGCGCGTTGCTGGTGCATACGACGGCCTCGGCCGGGTACGGCTGGCCCGTAGTCTGGAATGGCTGGACTCAGGAACGTTTCCAGCGGGAAGGCACCGGCCAGCCCGGAGCCGTGCAGGGCTGGCTCAGCGAGGCTGCCGCCGTTCGGTTGTTTGCCCTGGCCGGCCAGGACTACCCCCAGCTTGCGGCTGGGGCCGATGCCCTCTCCTTCAAGCCCGTGCCCCTGCCCATCCAGGCCAAGGGGAAGCTGCTCTCGAAGGTCCGGCAACTGGAGCAATGGAACGTGGCGGGAATACTGCCCGGTACGGATCCGGACCTGAAGAAAGACCTGGTGATCTACTCTGCCCACTGGGATCACTTCGGCAAGGGGCCGGATGGCGCCATCTACTCCGGCGCCGTCGACAATGCCACGGGCTGTGCCGCCGTGCTGGCCATGGCCCAGGCCCTGGTGCACCAGCCGCTGAAGCGCAGTGCCATGTTCTTCTTTCCCTGCGCCGAGGAGCAGGGGCTCATCGGGTCGGGTGCCTATGTGGCTGCCCCACTCTGGCCGCTGAAGCGCACGGTGCTCGTCATCAACATGGAGAGCCTCAACGTGGTGGGGCCCACGCGCGACATCGGCCTGCTGGGCTCCACCGAACCAGGCATGCGTGCCCTCTGCGCCCAGGCTGCGGCGGCCACGGGCCTCGTGATCATGCCTGCCAAGGCCGATGCCGCCGGACTCTGCTTCCGCTCGGACCACTTCCCCTTCGCCAAGGTTGGCGTGCCAGCCCTCTCGCCAGGCTTCTCACTGGATGGTGGCTGGGACTACCTGGGTGACAAGCAGGCCGCCCAGGCCAAGGCCTCGGACTTCCTCAATCACTACCACCGACCCACGGACCGCTACCATCCCGAGTGGAACCTGGAAGGCTTGATGCAGCAGGTGCGCTTCGCCCTGGAACTGGGGCGGCTGGCGGGCACCGCCCCCGGGCCGCAGTAGGATCTCAGCCCCAGGCCGAAGGATAACGGTCGTCACATAGCCCCAGCCCCGGCACCAGCACGGCCACGGCGGGCGTTGTGGCGACCTCTTCCTTGGGCCAGGCAAGGAAATGGGTCTCCTGGCCGATGAGAAGGTCATGGGCCCCTTGGGCCCAGGGAGAGATCCGATGCCCAGAGCCGACCAAGCAGGAGGGATGCGCACAAGCCTGAGTGGCCGCCTGCGCCTCGGCCTCTGCCTGCTGGCTCTGCTGTGGGGCAATGCCTGTGGCGGCGGGGGTGGAGGAAGCAGTGTCCCGGCTCCCGGACCCGCCCCCACACCCACCTACACCGTGACCTTCGCGGCAGGGGCCGGGGGTTCTCTTCAGGGAAGTGCCACCCAGACCGTGGCTGCTGGAGGCACCTGCTCCCCCGTGACCGCCCTTCCTAACACGGGCTACACCTTCACCACCTGGGCAGGGACGGGCTTCACGACCACGGCCACGAACCCGCTGGTGGTGACCAACGTGACGCAGAACCTCACGATCACGGCAGGCTTCACGCCGCAGCAGTTCACGGTGACCTTCCTGGCGGGAGCGGGCGGCAGCCTCACGGGCGCCACGAGCCAGACGGTGAACTACGGGGCGTCCACGAGTGCCATAACCGCCGCGCCAAACACGGGCTACAGCTTTACCACTTGGACAGGGACGGGCTTCACGACCACGGCCACGAACCCGCTGATCGTGACGAACGTGACCCAGAACATGGCGATCACGGCGGGTTTCACGCCGCAGCAATTCACCGTGACCTTCGTGGCGGGGGCGGGCGGGAGCCTCACGGGCGCCACGAGCCAGACCGTGGTCTACGGGGCCTCCACGAGTGCGGTGACCGCAGTTCCGAACACGGGCTACACCTTAACCACCTGGGCAGGGACGGGCTTCACGACCACGGCCACGAACCCGCTGGTGGTCTCCAACGTGACGCAGAACCTCACCATCACGGCGGGCTTCACGCCGCAGCAGTTCACGGTGACCTTCGTGGCGGGAGCGGGCGGCAGCCTCACGGGCAGCACCACTCAGACCGTGAACTACGGGGCCTCCACGAGCGCCGTGGCGGCCGTTCCGAACATGGGTTACACCTTCACCACTTGGACGGGCGCGGGCTTCACGACCACGGCCACGAACCCGCTGGTGGTGACCAACGTGACGCAGAACCTCACGATCACGGC
>JAYVRY010000179.1:0-5291 GCA_043775845.1 Acidobacteriota bacterium | reverse complement strand
TGGCTGGGTTCGTCAGCAACGGCCTGCCTGGCCGTTCTGCTGCCCCTGACCCCCGCCCTCGCCGCGCCGTCGGTCCGCAAACCCGCGGCGAAGGCCGGCAACGCCCCCCTGTCGGATGCTGCCAGGTTGGAGGCCGCTCGCAGCTTGTTCCCCGCCGTTCCCGAGGGCGAGCTTCCGGCTCTGGTCGCCCGATTGGAGCGGGCCTGGGCCCGTGCCCAGGCCTCGGGATTGCTCACGTCCCTGGAGGGGAAGGAGACCCTGGAGCGGAGTCGTCTCGAGATGCTTGGAAAGGCCTTCATCGATTCCCGGCCGGGCCATGCGGCCCCATCGGAAGCGCAGATCCGCAGCATGTTCCTGGGCCAGGGCGAGGAGCGGAGGGTTTCGCACCTGCTGTGCAAGACGGAGGCGGAGGCTGCGGCGGGCTTGAAAAGGCTCCAGGCAGGCGAGGCTTTCGAGAAATTGGCCCTCGAAATTTCCACCGATCCCGGCGCACCCCAGAACCAGGGCAACCTGGGCTGGATCCGCCAGAAGCAGATGATCAAGGCCTTCGGGGATCCCGTGTTCGCCGGGGCGGCCGGCACGCTGGTCGGCCCATTCCAGACCGAATTCGGCTGGCATGTGGTCAAGATCCACGAGGTGCGGAGCCCCAGACCGGAAGATTTTCCCGGGGTGAAGGATGCCCTCATGAAGGATGCCGCCGATGCGCAAACGGCCATGAAGCGGCAGTCGGCGCTGAAAGGCCTCCGGGAGCGCCTCCCCCTCAAGCCAGACATGACGGTACTGGGTTCGGATCGAACCCTCGATGTGCTCCCGGGCGACGACAAGCGGGTGGCGGGCCGGGTGGCTGGTACCGTGATCACCCTGCGCGAACTGAAGGTGCACATGGGCGGAACCTTCAAGTCCGCTGGGTCGAGCCACTCCATGGGGGCCACCACCAAGCGCTCCTTCATGGAGGGTCTGGCCGACAAGATCCGCCTGGCCGCAGCGGCCAGGGCGCAGGGCCTGGAGCGCAAGCCCACCGTGCTGGGGGCCCTCTGGGTCGGTCAGCGGCGCCAGGCATACCTCCTGTTCAGCAAGGCCTACCTGGCGAAGGTGGAGGTCACCGAGGTTCAGCTACAGCAGCACCTCGAGGCCCATTCTGAGCGGTTCCTCGGCGTGGGGGCCCTGCGCCTCCAGGTGCTGGTGAGCGACACCGAGGAGGCGTGCAATCAGGCCATGGACCAGGTGCGTCTGGGCATGCCCTGGCGCATGGCTGTGGCCCGGTTCGGGAATGGCGAGGCTACCGGCAACCCTGAACCCGGCTGGGTCGAAATGGCTGAGCTCCAGAAACTGGTGCCCGTCTCGACCCTGAAGGTGATGACGGCTGGCCCCCTGCAACAGCCGTTGGCGCCCTTCCTCGCGCCTGATGGCTATACGGCCTTCAATGTGCTGGAACGCCGTCCTGGCCCGCTGATGCCCCTGGCGGAGTGCCGCGAGCAGGTGCGCGCGGACTACCTGGCAGCGCATGGCGGCGCCCTGGTAGATCGGGCCCTTTCGGACTGAGGGCGCCAAGCCAAGGCCTGCCGTCTCGCAGGAAGTGCAGCCGAATTGGCTTTCCCCTGGAATCCGCTTCATCACTCAAGTCCGCTGGGCTCCAAGTGGGGAACAGCCGACTTGAGTTGTGGGAATCAGACTACTTGTGGCAGGCGTCGCAGCTGTCCACGGCAGCGAGCTTGGGGCGCTCGGAGAAGTGGGGCTTGTGGCAGGACAGGCAGGAGAGCGTCTGGCCCGTGCGTTTGATGACGCGGTCCTGGGTGGGGTGATTGGCAATGGGGTGGTTGAGCTTCTTCTCCTTGTGGCAGCTCAGGCAGATGCCCTGGATGTTGCCGCGGGGGAAGCCCTTGGCATCGCCGCCGTGCGGGGTATGGCAAAGGGCGCACTGACCGTCCAGCACTGGTTTATGCTTGGAGGCGGCCTTGGCCGCTTCCTCGCGCAGGCTCTCATGGCACTGGAGGCAGAGCACGCTCGGATTGTCCGCGAGGAGTGAAGGCAGGCTGGATGCGTGTGGAGCGTGGCAGGACGCGCATTCGCCGTTGGCCACGGGAGGATGGGGGAAGGCCTTGGTGGCGGCGCTGGCTACGCCCTGGTGGCAGGTGAAGCAGAGTCCCGGGAGGGGCATCTTCGTCTGGAAGGCCTTCGCATCGGTGGCTGGAACATGGCAGGTGGCGCAATCCCCCTTCTCCACCGGGCTGTGGGCGCTGCGACGGAGCATGCCGTTGTGGTTTGAGCCATGAGGGTCATGACAGGTCAGGCAGTCCTTGGCAGCCACGGGGTAGCCCTTGTGGGGTTTCTGCAGGTCCTTGACGTCGTGGCACGACACACAAAGCTGAGCGCCCGGCTGGTTCAGGCCCTTGGCCTGGCTTCCCGTGTGGGCCGCGTGACAGGTGAGGCATTCGCCCGAGGCAGCGGGTTGATGGGGATGCTTCGCCTTCACTGCTTCTGCCACGGCCTGATGGCAGCCCAGGCACAGCTCGATCGGCTTCTGCCGGAGCAGGCCTTTGCCTTCGGCCGCATGCGGGAGGTGGCATGCCCGGCAGTTGTTCTCCAGATAGGGTTTGTGCCCCCAGCCGCCTTTCGGTGTCCCGGAATTCACATGGCAGGTCAGGCAGACCTGACTTGCGGGCTTGCCAAGGAGGGCTTCGTTGCGGGATGCATGGGGCTTGTGGCAGGCGGTGCAATTGCCGGCCCGGAAGGGCAGATGCTGGACGGTGGAGCCCTTGGGCTGGAGATCGGAATGGCAGCTCACACAGAGCTGGGCCACGGGTTGGGTCAGGCGCGGGCCGGCGCCGGAAGGCTTCCCTGGACCAAGGGGCACATGGCAATTGGCGCAGTCGTCGATGAACGGAGCATGGGCCCCCTTCAGAATGAGGCCCTTCTTGGTGCCTGCGTGGGGCTCATGGCAGCCCGCGCAATCCACTTTCTGCAGCGAGGGCACGAGGTGCTTGCGTCGCAGAGCGGCATCGTCCAGATCATGGCAGGTGGAACAGGTGGCCTGGATGGTGGGGGCCTGGAGCAGGCTGGGGCCCGTGCCGGAGTGGGGGTTGTGGCAGCCGGTGCAGCCACCATCGTTGATCGGGGCATGCACGACCTGGAAGCGATCCTTGCGGGTGTGGCAGGCATAGCAACCATTCGGTTGGTCCCGCTTGAGCAGCTTGGGGCCATCGGCGCCGTGGGGGTCATGGCAGGCCAGGCAGCCGCGCTGGCCCACGGCCGGTTTGTGTTTGGTGTCGCCCTTCAGCACTCCTCCATGGCACGCGGTGCAGAGCTTCTCGGTGTCATCCTTCAGCAGCTTGGGCAGGGCTCCACCATGGGAGGTGTGACAGGCACTGCAGTTGCCCTCTTTGACGGGAGCATGGAGCACCTTGCCGGAGACGGCTTTCTTGTGGCAGGCCCCGCAGGTCTCGAGCTGACCGCCCTTGACCAGGCTGGCGGAAGCGGATGCGTGGGGGGAGTGGCAGACCAGGCACTGGCCCTTCCGGACCGGGTCATGGGGAATGGGACCCTGCGCCACGTTTGTGTGGCAGGAGGCGCACAAATCAGTGGCAGGTCGCTTCAGCATGGGCGCGATGGCGCTGCTGTGGGCCTCGTGACAGAGCAGGCAGGTCCCTTTGGAAGCGGGAAGGTGCTGGCTCTTGCCCTTGACGAGGTCCCCGTGGCACTGCAGGCAGCCTTTTTCGCTGGGCAGGGAAAGGAGATTCTTTTCCTTGGATTCGTGGGGCCGATGGCAGCTGAGGCAGGCCCCCTCGCGGAACGGGCGATGTTGGGACTTCCCTTTGACGAGGCCCTGGTGACACTGGGCGCAGAGTTCCTCGGGGCGGGTCCTGAGCAGCCCCTTGCCTTCCGCGGCATGGGCCACATGGCAAGCGAGGCAATCACCGGCCTTCACCGGCTGGTGCTGGATTCCAGGGGCGGGAATGGGACCGTGGCAGTCGGTGCAGAGCCCAGGGACCGGCTTGATGAGTTGGGGTTTCCCCCCGGTGGCGGGCGCATGGCAATCGGCACACGCACCAGGGGAGAAGGGGGCGTGTTGGCGATCCCGCAACATGCCCTTGGTGGCTGATCCATGGGGATTGTGGCAACTCACGCAGGCGTTGGCTTGGAGGGGCAGGCCGGCATGGGGCTTGGCGAGACCGGCCAGATCGTGGCAGGCGTCGCATTGGCCCGGGGTCCCGGGTTTCAGGAGATGACGGGTGGCAGAAGGGTGCGGCTGGTGACAGGCCAGACAATCATCGGAAGCGGCATGGGGATGCGCTGAAGTCGTGCGGGCCTGGATCTCTCCATGGCAGGAGAGGCACAGTTCCTGGGCAGCTTTCCGGAGCAGCTTCTTCCGGCCGGTGTCGTGGGAGCCGTGGCAGGCACTGCACTCGCCCTTTGTACTGAATTGGTGAGCAGAACGCTCTCCCTGCACTGCCTTGAAGCCCTTGTGACAGAGTACGCAAAGCGCCCGGCCCCCGCCTTCATGCAGGATGTTCACATTGGCGCCACCGTGGTTCTTGTGGCACCACTGGCAATTCTTGTCGAGCAGCGGCTTGTGGGCCGTGGCAGGGGAGGCCTGGGCACGGACCTTCGGATGGCACTCTGTGCACTTGGGTGGGGCCGACAGGAGCGGCAACCCCGTGTTCAAAACCAGGGCGAGCAAGAGCAGAGTCAGGTTCCGAAGCGGGAAGGTCATGGGATTGGTCTTCTCTTGGCGAGGATGCCAGCCAAACAGGCGAACATAACCCATCTTAATGTCTTCTTAAGTGCCGCCAAGCTCTCCGTGTGAGCCTTGTGATCATCAGGAAGACCACCACCGACTGGAAACAGGCGTGATCGTCCACAAGTGGAGGCGCAGGGGCCAACCGGATGCGTATCAACTACCGCTTTTTTTTCTTTGTCGAAGCCATGAAACATGATCGCTTGGGCCGGTCCAGGTCGATTGGTCCAGCGTCGAAAAACGCTGCCGTCGGATCAATCCCTTCAAATGAGGCACGCCGCAATACCGAGGGTGATGTCCGTCACGAGTCCCTGGATATAGGAGGCACGAGCTGTCGGGTAGTTCGTGCCGCCTCTCCCGTCACATCTCGGGCCGGCCACCACCCTGTGCGGAGGCTGCCAGCTATAATCAATCAGCAGGCCGGTTCCGTCAGGGACTGGACTTGAAAAACAGGGTTGCCGGGAGGAATACCGTGGACTTGAAGAACACGCTCATCGATCTCATGCCGGGCCGTCTGGTCCGCATCTTTGCTGCGCCCTACATCGCGGGCAAGGGC
>JAYVRY010000178.1:0-5311 GCA_043775845.1 Acidobacteriota bacterium | reverse complement strand
CCGCGGCCGGCAGGACGAAGCGGAACGCTCGGTCGAATCGGTGCATGCACAACCCCTAGGTAAGGCGCTGGCCCTCGGGAGGCCGAGAGACCATCAGGAAACGGTGGAACGTGTGGTGTGGGTCTTCGATCACTTTGCCAGGGTCCGGCTGGCGCAAGGTCAAGGGCGGCGAGGCCTGATCGACAATGCTTCCCGGCTTGGTTAGGGCTGGTGAGCATGTCTAATCCATCTTCAGACACCAGCTCGAGCCCAGGGCTAGCAGGCTCCAAGGCGACAACGTGGCAAGTTGTGTCGCAAATCACGATCATAGTGCATGGGAACGCGATTGTTTATCTATTTTTCCTGGAGCATTTCCAGGTATTTAAGTTGATTTTCGGGTTGTCTATTGGGGGGCCTCGGCGAGGGCGATTTCCTCCAGGAGCCTGTTAGATATCCCAAAGACTCAGGTGGCTTTGGGGAAGCCCATCCAGGGCTTCAGCAGGCCCAGGTGACCGAACAGGGCACCCATGCGTTCCACGGGCAGGCCCATCACGGTGGAGAAACTGCCCTCCACCGCCTCGATGAAGAGGGCGCCGATGCCTTGGATGGCATAGGCTCCGGCCTTGTCCATGGGTTCCCGGGTGCCCACATACCAGCGGATCTGGGCCTCGGTCAGGGGGCGGAAGAAGACCTGGGCCGTGTCCACGAAACTGTGGATGGTGTCGTTTTTCTGCAGGCAGAACCCTGTATGCACCTGGTGGGCCCGACCCTGAATAAGGGAGAGCATCCGAACCGCATCCTCCACATCCACCGGCTTGTTCAGGGTGTGGTGGTCCACGGCCACCGTGGTGTCGGCGGCCATGACCCAGCGGCCCGGGTTGCGCAGGGCGATGACCTCGGATTTGAGCTCGGCCAGCCGCAGCACCAGGTCGCAGGGATCCTCATCCAGCAGGGGGGTTTCGTCCACATCCGGCATCTGGAGTTCGAAGGGGATGCGCATGGCCTCCAGCCAGTGCCGTCGCCGGGGGCTGCCGCTGGCCAGGATCAGGGGCTGGAGGGGCATTTCCGAAATGCCGGGCATGGTTTCGCTCATCGCAGCCCCCGGGCCTGAAGATCCTCAACCATCACCCGCATGTGGAGGCTCTCGGTGTCGTGGCCCAGCTCGAACCCGAAGCGGGGATAGAATTCAGCGGCATCCCGGGTCTCCAGCACGAAGCGATCGACCTCGCCCACCCAGGGGTGGCGGAGGGCCCACTTCACCAGCTCCGAGGCGATACCCTGGCCCATGAGATCCCGGGCCACCACTACATCGTAGAGCTTGGCCTCGTAGGCGTGATCCGACCACAGGCGAGTGGCGCCCACGAGCCGACCCCCCTTGTGCCCCTCGGGTACCAGGCGGGCGGTCAGCATGCGCGAGCAGGAGAGCAGACGGCGCCACTGTTCCACCGTGCGATAGGCCGTCCAGTAGACCTGCTCCGCCTGGAAGAAGATCTGCAGTTCTCTGGGGTCCATGCTCCAGGTCTCGTCGTAGAAGGCCACGGTGCCGTGGGGCGTCGAGAGGGGCTCGGGTAGGAGGAAATCGCGATCCATCAAGGGGTCCGGGAAAGGGATTTCCATCCTAGCAGGAGGCATCCCGTCAGCAGCGTGATCATCAGGAAGGGCCGCAGCCAGGCCGAGCGCGCCGGGGTGTGGATGGGCCGCCACTGCAACTCCAGGGCCACGACGCCTTCACTGAGGGGTTCGCCCCAGAGTTCGAAATGGCCATCCTCGCGGAAGACGCCGGACTTCCCCGTGAGGGTGGCGCGGAGCAGGGGCACGCCGAGTTCGGTGGCCCGCAGGCGGATCTGGACGGCATGGAGATCTGTCGCGATGCTGCGGTCGAACCAGCCGTCGTTGGTGTGGTTGCTCAGCAGATCCGCCTGGCTCAAGGCGAAGCCGTGGCGAGTCCGTTCGGGCATGAGAGCCTCGCTGCAGATGAGCGGATGGACGCGTATGTCGCCATTCGGAGCCGGCACGGAAAAAGCGCAGCCCGGCGCCAGCTCTCCTGGCTCCTGGGAGAGGATGCCCATGGTCTGGTCGAGCCAGCGACGCATGGGCGCGGGGCCGGGATTGCGCTCGCCGAAGGGCATGGGTTCGGTCTTGGCGAAGAGGAAGCTGGGGCGCCCTGCCGCCTCGCCGCGCACCAGGTTGAAGAGCCCACCTTCCGTGCCAAAAAGCCAAGCCACGTGGCGGGAAGCAGCCTCAGTGGCCAGGCGCGGGTTGGGTTGGCGATCATCCCGACCCAGCACCGAACTCTCGGGCCACAGCAGGAGCGTGGCACGGCCAGGGCGGGGCCAGCCCTGCGCCTTCAGGAGCGCATCGCTGCGCCGCCACATCTCAAGCTCCATGCCCTCCCAGCGTTGTCCCGCCGGAAAGTTGGGTTGAATGAGGGCCACGTCCAGCGAGCGCATCGGCGCGCGGGGCAACAAGTACCAAGCGCCTCCGGCCAGGAGGAAGAAACCCAGGATCAGCCCCGGTCCCGCCAGGGCGCGTCGCGCCGAACCGCCGGTGGCCAGGGTGCCTGCGACCCAGGCACCCGCACCCCAGGCCAAGGCCGACAACCCCGAGGCACCCAGGAAGGCCGCCGAGCGTGAGATCCACGGCAGCGATCCGAAAGCCGCGCCCCAGGTCCAGGGATAGACATGGAAGCCCCAGGCCTCCCAGGCCAGCAGCAGCAGACCAGCCGCGCAGGCCCCGGCCAGGGGCCCGCCGCGCCGCAGCATCCAGCGGGAACCGTAGGCCACGACCCAGAGACCCGTGGCTTCCCAGAGGCTCAGCAGCACCGTGCCCAGCAGGGCCATGCCAAAGGGCAGGCCGCCTTTGCTGGCGAGGGTCTGAGGCACCCACAGGTAGAGCAGCAGAAGTCCCATGGCCAACGTGATCCAGGTCCAGACCGCGTGCCGTCCCTTGAACAACCCATCCAACAACAGCAGAGGGAAGACCAACGCCATGACGGGTTCCAGCCAGCCCCCCAGAGCTCCCGGGAAGCGGAAGGCGAGCATAAAAAGGAGCGCGAGGAACAGGGCACTGAACGTGCGGAGGAGCCAACCGGATTTCAAGATGTCATCCTCCGTGCCACTTCAAAGCAGGCGATGCCCGCGGCTACCGCCGCATTGAGGCTCTCCACGCCCTGGATGGGGATGGCCAGCCGCTGCACGCCCTGGGGCAGGTCCACGCCCTGCCAGCCATGCCCTTCATTGCCCACCCAGAGGCGCAGGGGTTCGGAAAGGTCGGCCTCGGCCAGGGGCACCGCGCCCGGCCCGCCATCCAAGGCATACCAGCGGGCTGCATCCGCATGCAGGTCGTCCACCCGCCGCAGAGGCAGGAGAAAGGCGGCGCCCATGCTGCCCCGCAGGGCCTTGGGGTGGAAGGGGTCGGTGCAACCCGGTCCCAGCAGGACCTCCTGGAAGCCAAAGGCGGCCGCGCTCCGCAGGATGGCGCCCAGGTTGCCGGGATCCTGGATGCCCCAGGCACCGAGGACGCGGGGCGCCAGCGTTCCTTGGGGCTCAGGCCCCAGATCCACCAGCAAGGCATGGTCCGGGGGGCTGCCCGCATCGGCCAATTCGCGCATGAGGGCTTCGCCCAGCACCAGGGTCTCCAGGCCCAGGATCGCCTCCAAGGGATGGGGGTCGACCTGTTTCAGACGCAGCCACAGAGTCGGGTGGAGGCGCTTCCCTGCGGTTTTCTGGCGGACCTCGGCCCAGGCCTCGATGAGTTTTTCTCCAAGCAGCAGCGTGGCCCCCCGCCGTACGCCGCTGGGGCGCAGCCGGGCCTGGAGGTCCTTGAAGCGGGGGTTGGCTTTACTTGTGAGGGTCGGCATAGGAGTGAGAAATCATCTATGTATTAGACTATCCGCGTCCATCCGACCGCCTCCCCCCCTTTGGCGCCTTTTCAGGAGCACCGATGCAACCCTTTGTCCCCTCTGACCAGAACCTGAGGGAATTCTCCCTTCGGGCGGTACTCATCGGCCTGATCATGGCCGTGGTGCTCGGCTCCGCCAATGCCTACCTCGGGTTGAAGGCGGGCATGACCATCGCCGCCACCTATCCCGCGGCCGTCATCGGCATGGCCCTCATCAAGCTCATGAAGGGCACCATCCTTGAAGAAAACATGGCCCGAACCGTGGGCAGCATCGGCGAGTCCGTGGCCGCCGGCGCCATCTTCACCATTCCCGCCTTCGTCATCAGCGGCATCTGGCCCAAGTTCTTCACGGCCGGCAACTACATCACCAGCTCCCTGATCATGTTCACCGGCGGCGTGCTGGGGATCATGTTCGTGGCCCTGCTCCGCCGCGTGATGGTGGAAGACGCCGAACTGCCCTACCCCGAAAGCGTGGCCGCCGCCGAGATCCACAAGGCTGGCGCCCGCGGGGGCAGCGGCACCACGTTCCTCTTCGGCGCCATGGGCATCGGCGCGGGCGTGCAGGCCCTCGTGCAGCTGTCGCTGTTCGCCAGCACCTGGGAGAAGTTCGCGGCCTTCAAGACCGCCACCATCAACCTCGCGGGCACCTGGAAGGCCAAGGTCGCGGGCGGCATGCTGCTGAGCAGCCCCGGCATCAGCCCCGCCTACATGGGCGTGGGCTACATCATCGGGCCCAAGCTCGGCGCCCTGAATTTCTCCGGCGGCATCATGGCCTGGGGCCTGCTGGTGCCCATCATCACCTACTTCCTGGCCCCCGGCGTCCTGCCCGAGGGTGCCTCCCAGGGCGACTGGATCGCGCTGTCAGTTTCCGTCTGGAAGTTTATCGTTCGCCCCATCGCCATCGGCGGCATGCTCATGGGCGCCTGCTTCACCCTCTTCAAGATGCGCAAGAGCCTCGTCACCGGCCTCACCCGTTCCGTCTCTGATGTGAAGAAGGCCGCCTCCGGCGATCACGTGGTGGACCGCGTCAACAAGGACCTGCCCTTCACCTACGTCATGTTCGGTCTGGGCTTCGCCGCCCTGGTGACCTTCCTCATCACCTGGCGCATCTTCCAGGTGAGCCCCCTGGTCTCCTTCGTGGCGGCCCTGGTGGTGGTGATCCTGGGCTTCTTCTTCTCGGCCATCAGCGGCTACCTGGTCGGCATCATGGGCTCCAGCAACAACCCCATCTCCGGCCTGACCCTGACGGCCCTGGTGCTCACCGCCCTCGTGATGGTGGTGCTCGGCGTCAAGGGCCGGGAGGGCGTCGCCGCCGTGCTGGGCGTGGCCGCCGTGGTCTGCGTGAGCGCGGCCGTAGCTGGTGAGATGCTGCAGGACCTCAAGGCCGGCCACATCCTGGGCGGCACGCCCTGGCGCATGGAGATGGGCGACC
>JAYVRY010000177.1:0-5320 GCA_043775845.1 Acidobacteriota bacterium | reverse complement strand
TGGCGTGGTAGAGGTCGGGGAACTGGGTGACGCTGTGGTTGCCCCAGATGGTCATGTTCTTGATGGCGGTGACGGGCTTGCCGGTCTTCTCGGCCAGCTGCGAGATGGCGCGGTTGTGATCCAGGCGCACCATGGCGTGGAACTGGGAGGGCTTGAGCTTGGGCGCGTTGGACAGGGCGATGAACGCGTTCGTGTTGGCGGGGTTGCCCACCACCAGCACCTTCACATTGCGGCTGGCCACCTCGCTCAGGGCATGGCCCTGGGGCTTGAAGATCCCACCGTTGGCATTCAGCAGATCACTGCGCTCCATGCCGGCCTTGCGCGGCAGGGCACCCACCAGCAGGGCGTAGTCGGCATCCTTGAAGGCCACCATGGGATCGTCGGAGGTCACGACGCCCGCCAGCAGGGGGAAGGCGCAGTCGTTGAGTTCCATGACGACGCCATTGAGCGCCTTCAGGGCTGGGGTGATCTCCAGCAGCTGGAGGATCACGGGCTGGTCGTGGCCCAGCATCGCGCCACTGGCGATGCGGAAAAGCAGGCTGTATCCGATCTGACCGGCAGCGCCGGTGACGGCCACGCGAACGGGGGTTTTCATAGTGGTTCCTCCAGAGACAATCTGCTCATTCTATACCGTGCACGCGCCCTTGGAACCAGCGGGTCCGGAATCGTGACAGGCGTTCCGGGGCTCAGCCGCCCAGGTCCTTCACGACCTGGTCCCCGCCCAGCTGACGCATCTGCCCCAGAATCCAGGCCTGCCGTCCGCGGATGTATTCACTAGGGGCTTTCGCATGGAACCTGCGTGGATTGGGCAGCACTGCGGCCAGCAGGGCGGACTCCGAGGGCGTGAGCCGCTTGGCGGGCTTGCCGAAGAAGGTGCGGGCCGCCGCTTCGGCCCCGTAGATGCCATCGCCGAACTCCACGATGTTCAGGTAGACCTCCAGAATGCGGCGCTTGGACCAGCCTGCCTCGATGAGCAGCGTGAACCAGGCCTCCAGGCCCTTTCGGGTCCAGGAGCGGCTGCTCCACAAGAACAGGTTCTTGGCGGTCTGCTGCGACACCGTGGAAGCCCCCCGCTTCCGGCGGCTGTGCTCGTTGTGCTGCACCGCCTTCTCGATGGCTTGCCAATCAAAGCCGAAGTGGTCCGTGAAGTTCTGATCCTCTGCGGCGATCACCGCGACACCCAGGCTCGGGGAGATATCTTCCAATGGCACCCACTGGTGGCGTGAGGCATAGGGATTGTCAGAGGATCCGGCTTCCAAACGCCGCTGGATCATGAGCCCGGACGTTGGCACGGGCACCCACCGGAACATGAGCACCAGAAGGATGTTCAAAGCCACAAAGAGCCCCAGGGCCCACCCGAGGCCCACTAGGATTCGCCGCAACCAACCTCGTTTTTTCGCCATGCCATCCAGTCCCGCCAAACATTCAGTCTGCCAGCCTCCCGGCCGATGGAGCGGCATCGGTCTCCGGATCCTCCATCCAGGGGCAGGTGCGCCGGAGAGCCAGCAGGATGTCCATCCAGCATGAAAAGCGGAAATACCCGCGCGTGAGCATCCATGATGAGGACTACGGCATCCGGCTGCAGGTAAAGGACACCGTGGTCCATGACGGGCGCATGGTGAACCTCAGCGCCGGGGGCTGCGGCGTGGAAATCCAGATGGCCGATGCCCGGAACCTGGAAGTGGGGGACATCCTGGATTCCATTTTCCTGGACCACCCAGACCTGCCCTTCCTGCCCCTGGCCGCCGTGGTGGCGCGCCTGCTCGGCAAGGTGGCTGGGAAAACCACGGGGTATGTGCTGGTCGGCCTCGAATTCCAGGAAACCACACCCTTCGTGCGTGCCCTGATCTCGGATCACGTGGATGAAAAGCTGAGCCTGGAAGAATCCGGTGGCTGAAGATCATGCCCCGACCCTCGGCTGCCGATGCTCCAGTGAGTCGGCCATCTATCCATGAAACAAACCCCCTACGAGATCTTCCTGGATCGCCTCGATCCGACCTGGCGGGGGGATCAGCTGGCCTTTTTCAGGACTGTGGCGGGCCTGGGCCCGGCGGCGGTAGAGGAGCTGGCGGGACGGGTGGCCCGGGTGTCCTGCCCAGCCGGATTGAAACTGCTGACCCTGGAGTTCAGCTACTACTTCCCCTGGCCGGAGTGGGTGCCCGTGGTGGACCGGGTCCTCCGCCACGAAAAGGATCTGAGCCTCTTCGAGACTGGCGCCTACGCCCTGGGCCGCATGGGCACGCCCGAAGCCCTGGAGATCCTGCGCAGCCTGTCCCTGAGCCGGGCCACCCCGGGTTTTCGCGAGGTCATCAACCAGGTGCTCCTGGAGTCCGATCCCGCCGAGGCCTTCCAGCACCACTTCGCCCGCCTGCTGTTGGGCAGCACTCAGCCCAACGAAGCCAATGAAGCGGCCCATCAGTTGACGAAACTAGTCACCGCCGAGAACTTCGAAGCCATCCGCGCCACCGTGGGACATCCCGATCCCCTGGTCTTCCGCCATGCCGTTCGACTGCTGGGGCTGATCCCCTCCACCGAAGCGGCCGCCTTCCTGCTGGAGTATTTCAAGGAGACCCACCAGGAAGCCATCGAGGACCGCGATGTGCGCCTGCTGCTCAACGAATTCCGGATCCTGCCCCGGCCCGAAGTCCTGGAGAAGGTCATCCAGACCCTCACCACCCGCTGGGATGATCATCATTCCGAGCACCTGACGGAACTCGCCGACCTCTCCTCTGGCGATCTGGAGCGGGTCCAAACCGGGGTCGCCCGGTTGCGTGCCACCGGCATCGGCATTCTGGATACCTTTCTGTTCGACACCCTGCTCGAAACCTTCGTGGACAAGCCTGCCCACCTGCCCAAGTACCTGGGTCAGGCCAGCGAAGAAGCCCAGCGCAGGACTCGTCGCATCGACTTTGCCATGGACTCCGTGGCTCAGTCCCTGGGCGCCATGATCGACCAGCAGCTCATCACGGCGGAAGAGGTCCGCCCAGCCCTGGCGGATTCCCTCCGCGGCAGCACGGGCCATGTGGGCGTGGCCACGGCCCTCGCCCGGCTGGTCCCGTCGAGTGCGACGGACATGCTCGACCTCCTGCTGGACCAGACCGATGGCGCCATCCGGAATGCCGCTCTGGAGATCCTCGGCGAACGGAAGGACCCGGCCCTGCGGCCCGCCCTCCTGAAGCTGCGCCGGGACGCCATCACTGACATCGCGGACCGCAGCCTCCATTACCTGGGCCAGCTGCCCGATCCCGCTGGCACCGCCCGGGCCTTTCTGGCTGATCCCGATCCCGGAGAGGTCGCCGTGGGCCTTCGCTTCATCGCCATGCACCGCCTGGCGGGCTTGGTGCCAGAGCTGCTCGAGCGGGCGGCCACCGAAACCCGGGAGTCACTGCATCTGGCCACCCTCCAGACCCTTGGAGCGGTTGGCTCGCCCGGCGCGCTGGAACCCCTGCTCGCCCTCATGCACTCCGGTCAGGGCCCCCGGATCCTTGTGGCCATCGCCGAGGCCATCCGCGATCTGGCCCAAGCCCATGGCGCCCTCGCCCTCTGCGAAAAGGCCGAAGCCCTCAACAGCCCCCTGCTCCAGACCGTGGCGGTGGAAGCCCTGGCCAAAGCCCATGCCACACCTGAGCACCCCCTGCCCGCCAGCCAATCTCTTCTGTTGCTCAAAGCGGTTCGTGGCGGCTGGTCGGATCGCAATCCCTGGCCCCTGCGGCGCCGTCTGGCGTCCGCCCTGCCAACCATCAAGCCCGAGAATCACGGTGTCTGGGCAGAGCTCTCCAGCCTGTTCCAGACCACCCTGGAGGAGAAGCGGGCTCCGGGTGTGGTTTCCACCGAAGATGTCTCCCACCTCCAGTCCTGCGCCCGGGTCCTGGCCCAACTGGCCACAAGTTAAGAACGTGTTCCTTCCGGCCGCTCGACAGGAGGGCCTCGCCCCAGGCATCCTCGCTGGGTGGAGGATGGCATGAAGACAGGGCTCGGCGAGGCGATGACGGGAACGGAACTGGTGGCCCTGGTGCAGCGTGTCTTCCTGCCCCAGCCCAGCGAAACAGCCCTGGCCATCCTCGTGGATCTCCCCGATGCCAAGGTGCCGGATGATGCCAACTGGGCCGCCCGGAGGGAGATGGCCGCGGACTGGGTGAAAGAACTCAGTGCCCACTGCGCTGACCTGGGGCTGGAGACCCACCTGGTGCTCTACCCCAACGTCCACACCAACAACGGCGAATTGCCCGAGCGTGCCTGGATTCACCAAGGCGGCCCCCTGCCCACGGTCGCGGCACTGGATTCCAGTAACTCCATCAGCTTCGCAGAGCTTTACGCCAGCCACCCCATCCTCATCGCCCTCACCAAGTTCTCCGCCACGGCACCCCTGAAGATGGCAGCCAAGAAGCACCCCATCCGCGCCGCCACCATGCCCGGTTTTCGCGCCGACATGATCCCCGCCCTGCGCCTGGATTACACGGAGGTGAACCGCCGCGTGGAGCTGCTGAAGGATCTCCTGGACCGGGCCGAAGGCGCGGACTTCCGGTTCGATACACCGGAAGGCCCTTGCGATCTGCATCTGGACCTGCGCCACCGCACGGGCCACGCTTCGGGCGGCCTGCTCCCTAGACCCGGCGTGGCGGGCAACCTGCCCTCGGGCGAAGCCTACATCGTGCCCTACGAAGGTGAAATCGCAGGCGATCCCAGCTGCACCGCAGGCATCATGCCCGTACAGTTCGGCGCCGAGATCGTGCGCTACCGCATCGAAAAAAACGTGGCCGTGGCAGTCCTCAGCGAAGGGCCCAAGTCCCGCGAGGAAGCCACCCTACTCGTGAAGGAACCCGCCTACGGCAACCTGGCCGAACTGGGCCTGGGCGTGCTGGCAGCCTTCGGCGTGAAGCCCATCGGCGAGATCCTCCTGGACGAGAAACTGGGCCTCCACCTGGCCTTCGGCCGCAGCGACCACTTCGGCGGTCAGGTGGGCCCCGCCCAGTTCTCCAGCTCCGAGGCCGTCATCCACATCGACCGTGTCTACGTGCCCGAAACCCAGCCGGATGTGAAGGTGGCGGCGGTGGATCTCACCCTGGCCGATGGCAGCACCGTGGCGCTCATGCGAAATGGGACGTACGCGTTGGCCTTCTGAACACTCCTATGGCGGGCCTGATACTCCGGGGGCCACTTCAGCGGAATCGTTTATTGATAATGCATCCCGATGATCGGCGAGCCTCAGCCTGGAAAGAAATGAACCGCGAATGGCGCGAATCGCCCTTCGGGCGCGCGAATGACGAACGGTCATCCTTCCGCTTCCACTCACGGGGCGGATCCGTCGGCTCTTGAAGGA
>JAYVRY010000176.1:0-20196 GCA_043775845.1 Acidobacteriota bacterium | reverse complement strand
ACGCGCCGAAGCTGCTGAAGCCCCAGCGCATCTCCACCGTGGGCACGCAAATGGATCTGCTTCCCACGCTGGCCTCGCTGCTGGGGCATCCCCTCGATTACCAGGCCCTGGGCAAGGATTTGCTGGATCCTGTTTGGGCTGACAAGGCTGCGGCCTTCACCTTCACCACGTTCCGGCGTCCGGCCAGGGTGGGCCTCATCCAGGGTGACTGGTATGTGAACCTCGAACCCGATGGCCGCTCCAACCTCTACCGCCTGGATGAACCCACCCAGCGCGACCACAGCGCCGAACAGCCCGATCGCGCCAAGGGCATGACGCGCCTGGCTCAGGGCTTCCACCAGTGGTCGAAGTTCCTGCTCTCCCACAACAAACCCATCGGGAGGAAGCCATGACGCGTTGGATCCTGCCCTACTGCGCAGCCGCGCTGGCCCTGCTGGCTGTGGGTCTGCCCCTGCGCACGCGTCTGGATGCGCCGCGCCTTGGCATGCCTGCCATCGTGCGTCCGGGCCAGACCTTCGAAGTGGAGTTCGCCACCAGCCTGCCCTTCGTGCCTTGGCGCAGCGCGACCAGTGCGGTGGAGCGCCAGTGGGGCTTCCTGATGGAGCGCGGTGCCCGGCGCATCGTGAACCATCGCCGCGATGGCAACCGGTACTGGATCACGCTGGTGGATGACACGCCGGTGCAGGGCGCCCTGCGGCCCCCTGTGGATGGGCTTGAACACTGGGCCGAAGGCATGCTCTCAGACAAGCTCGTGCTCGTGCATGCGGCGGATTTCCCCAGCACGGGCAAGGAAGCCATGCTTACGCGTTTCGTGGATGAAATGGCCGTGGTGAAACCCCAAGCCTTCCTGGCCTCGGGCGATCTGGCCTACGATTCCAGCGACACCTGGTACCGCTTCCTGCTGAGTGAATTCCGGCGGCTTGAAGCCATGGGGATTCCCGTCATCGCCTGCCCCGGCAATCACGAGCGGGGCGGCTGGGCGCGCTTCCTCAACAACTTCGGCCCCCACACCACCCACCGCGTGGACCTGGGGCCCTTCCGTGTGCTGAGCCTCGATTCCGCCCATGGTCGTGATCGCTTGACGCCCGATCAGATGCGCTGGTTTCGTCAGCAGCTTGATGGCGCCGAGGGCCGCGTGCCCCTGGTGCAGATGCACCATCCCACCTTTCCGCCGGGCAGCGCGATCCAGGGCGATGGCGAAAAGAGCGGCGGACCGCTCTTCGGCTACCGCGATGCCTTCGTGAAGCTCTGCCTCGAACGCCAGATTCCCATCGTGCTCACGGGGCACTGGCACCAGGATGCAGTGTTCGATTCCACGGGCCGCTTCCGCGATGACACACCGGATTTCCCCGGCACCAAGTTCACCGTGACCACGGCTCTCGGCGACGCCCTGCGGCGTGTCACCCGCTGGCCCCAGCGCTACCATGGCTACCGCTTGCTCAGCTTCGAGAAGGGCCAGCTCGTGCGCTACACCCATGACCTGCCGGGCTTGCCCAGCCCCACGCCCATCGCCAGCACACCCTCGGGCACCTGGCTTCAGGGGGGCGCGCGATGATCGCCCTGTGGCTCTTCCTCTACCTGGGCAGCCTCGTCCAGATGCTCACCCTCTACCGGCTGGATCTCAACAAACCGGCCACTCTTTTTGCGCTGTTGCCGTTCCTGGTCCTGCCAGTGATGGGATGGTTGCTGCGGCAGCTGCCCGTGCTGAAGAGCCCCGCAGTGCTTCGCGGCGTAGGCCTGCTCTCTTTTGCCTGCGCCGTGGCCATGGCGCGCATTCTTCATCTGGGTTTCTGGGATACGCGACACCTGGGCGTGGGCGCGCTGTGCGCGGGTGTGGGATTGGGGCTGCTGCTGGTGGTGCGCACCGCTTCCCGTGGTGAAGCCGGATTCGGTCTGTGGCTATGGATGGCGGCCTGGCTGTACGCCGGGGCCTGGCATCCCGTCCTACCCTTCCTGGGTGCGGGACTGTCCGCGCTCCTATACGCTTTGGGCGGGTTGCCCCAAGGTGATTCCACGCCTGCTGCCACCAAGCGGCTCCATCCCTTCTGGACTCTACTCCTGTTGGGCCTGGTGCTGCCCAAGCCCTGGTTCGACTTCAACCTGGAACCCGGTTGGGCGCCCGCCATGGCGGCCTTTGCCGTGGCTGTGGGTGTGGCGGGACTGGCGCCGATGCGTGCGGCCTTGGATCGGCTGCCGAGCGCGGCACTGCTCCTCCTCCTGGCCGTGGCCTTCGTGGCCTATCCTTCGGCCTGGGCGCCGGTCTGGGCCGCAGCCGTTGGGCTCGTCTTCTCAGCACTATGGCGCCGCCTGCCGAGGCCGCTTTCGCTGGCCCTGATCACCTATGGCTTCCTGGTGGGTCTGCTGGTGTCCTACGCCCTGCACTCCAACCTGGGTGTGCCGATGCTGCGGCGGTTCATCTGGTGGGGCAGCTGAGCCTCAGCGCAGCGCCTGGATGAGCAGTTCCGCCAGGGGCCGGATGCGCGCGGGTTCGCTGAGGTAGGCGCCGCGGGCAGCCACGAGGCGGGCCGACGAATGACCCAGCACCGCAGTTTCTACGAGGCCGTGAGCCTTCAGGGTGCCGCCAGTCTGCACGAGATCCACGATGGCATCCGCCAAGCCCAGGAGTGGTGCCAGCTCGGCGCTGCTGCTGAGGGGCACCAGTTCGGCGGTGAGGCCCTCGCGGCTGAGCCAGGCTTCGGTGGCCTTGGGGAACTTGGTGGCCAGACGCAGGTGGGGCTTGGCGCGCAGGGCGTCGAGGGTGACTCCGGTTTCAGCGCAGAGCGACAGACGGCAGGTGCCGAAGCCCAGGTCCGCCAGTTCCAGCAGGTCCAGGTCCATCTCGTCCAGCGTGTCCGAGCCCACGATGCCAAGGCTCGCCACGCCCGCAGCCACATAGCGCGGCAGATCCGCGCCCTTGAGCAGCAGCGCCGCCACGCCCGGTGTGGCGGTGGGGATACGCAGCACGCGGGACTTCAACGCGTCGGCATCCAGGGCCAGCGGTGTGCCCGCCAGCTTGGGCACCAGCTCGTCGCCGAGGCGGCCCTTGGGAAAGGCGATGAGCGTTTGATGCTGTATCGGAGTTCGCGGCGTCATTGGGGCTGCTCGAAAAGGTCGGGGCGGGTGGCGGCGAGGTCAAGGAGGCGGGAGAGACGCACGCAAAACCCTGCGGCCTTCCAGGGCCTGCCGAGGCCGGGAAAGAGGCTGTCGTAGCGGCCACCGGCGGCCAGTTCCTGCTGGGCGCCCGGGGCCCACAGCCGCAGCGTGGGGCCCGTGTAGAACCCCAGGCCTGCCACATCGGCAAGGTCCACGCGCAATTCCAGGTTGGGCGGAAGAATGGGGATGAGCGACTGCAGGGCCCGGTCCATGTGATCCCGCTCATCCCTCAGGAGGTCCGCATAGGGGCTGGCCTTGAGGGCTTCCAGCGTGCCGGGGCCGTCGAGTTCCGAGAGCAGGGCATCGGCATGGGCGGCCAACCGTGCGGCGGAGGGATGGCCATCCAGGGCCTCGCGCACCCGATGGGGCGCGCGCCGGGAGAGGGCCGCCACCACTGCATCCGCCAGGTCGCCGAAGATACCTTCCGCTTCCAGGGGTCGACGCACCAGTGCCGCGTTGCCCAGGTGGAGGATGGCACTCTTGAGACCCAGCACACCGGGGATGGCCATGAGCAGGCGGGCCAGTTCCACATCCGCTTCGCCCGAGGCTTCGTCTTCGGCCTGGAGCCGTTCGCAGCCCACCTCGAAGCGCTCGACCGCCTCCCAGGGCTGCACGGGGCGGCGGAACACGGCGCCCGCATAAGCCACGCGGGGCGGCGGCGTGGGGAAGCGGCGGGCCAGCAGACCAGCCAGGGACACGGTGAAATCCCATCGGAGGGCCACCAGTTCGTCGCCATCGAAAAAACGCATGGCGCCCTCCGGCACGGCTTCTCGCAGGACCAGGGAGGGGTGTACTTCGCGGTAGCCGTGGGCTTCGAGCAGACCCATGAGGGCGCTCTCCCACTTGCGGAGGCGGGCGGCGGAATCGAAGAGCAGGTCCGGGAAGTTAGGGGTGCGAACGGGCATCAGGCGGGCCCTCCCGTGCGCTCGGCGTGGCGGCCGTGGAGCACCTCAACCACCTCCCGCAGGCTCGCGCCGCGCTCGATCAACAACAGCTCGAGGTGAAAGAGAAGATCGGCGGCTTCGCCCACGAAGGCTTCCCGATCATCGTTCTTGGCGGCCAGGATCACTTCGCCCGCTTCTTCGACCACCTTTTTGGCAATGCGGTCCACGCCCTGGGCGAAGAGTTTTTGCGTATAGCTGCCGGTGAGGTCTGCTGTGGCCTTCTTCGTCTTCAGCAGGGCTTCCCAGCGGCCCAGCCAGGGCAGGGTGGCGGGCCACGGGTCGACCGTCAGGCCCTCTTCGGGGGTGGCATCGAAACAGCTCTGCGTGCCGCGGTGGCAACTGGGGCCCTCGGGTTCCGCCAGGATGAGCAAGGCATCGGCGTCGCAGTCGGGGCGGATCTGGATGAGCTGGAGGCGATTTCCGCTGCTCTCGCCCTTGGTCCACAGGGCCTGGCGCGAGCGGCTGAAGAAGGTCACGAAGCCCGTGTCGAGGGTGCGCTGGATGGCTTCCTGGTTGAGCCAGGCCAGCATGCGGACTTCTCCCGCACGGTCCTGGACGATGCCGGGGATGAGGCCATCGGGCCCGAAGGTGAGGTGGCTGAAGTCCATGTCAGATCCGTACGGAAATGTCGTTGTGGGCGAGGTAGGCCTTGAGCTGCGGGATGGGCAGGGTGCCTTCGTGGAAGAGCGTGGCCGCGAGCACGGCGTCGGCGCCATGCTCCAGGGCTTCCAGGAAGTGGATCTCCATGCCCGCGCCGCCGGAGGCGATGAGGGGGATGGGCAGTTGAGAGGCCCGTTCCAGCAGCTGCACATCGAACCCGGCGCCCGTGCCATCGCGGTCCATGGAGGTGAGCAGGATCTCGCCTGCGCCCAACTCGTTCAGTTCCCAGAGCCAGTCCAGGGCCGCGCGATCCGTGGGCTCGGTACCGCCCTTGAGATACACACGCCAGCCCAGCTGGGCATCGCGCTTCACGTCCACCGCCGCGACCACGCATTGGCGGCCGAAGGCGGCCGCCAGTTCTGCGACGAGGGAAGGGCGCAGGGCCGCCGCAGTATTCACGGCCACCTTGTCGGCCCCGGCCCGCAACAGGCTGCGGGCATCCTGCACGGAAGAGACGCCGCCGCCCACAGTGAAGGGGATGCTCAGCTCCCGGGCCACGTCCCGTACCCAGACTTCGCGGGTGCCACGGTTCTCTTGCGAAGCCGCAATGTCGAGGAAGACCAGTTCGTCGGCGCCTTCGGCGTCATAGCGTCGAGCCAGGTCCACGGGGTGGCCGAGGTCACGGAGTTCCCTGAACTGCACGCCCTTCACGACGCGGCCCTGCTTCACATCCAGGCAGGGGATGATGCGCTTGGCTGGCATCAGCGGTCTCCTTCCAGCGCGGTCCGCGTGCGGGCATCGTCCAGGGGGATGAAACCCTCCATGAGGGCTTTGCCACTGATGGCGCCCACGATGCCGGGGATAGCAGCCAGGGGGGTGAGGTCATCGAGCGCCTTCACGCCGCCGGAGGCCTGCACCTGGAATCCTTCGCGGGCTACCCAGGCGGCGGCCTCGATGCCAGGCCCTTTCAGCGTTCCATCTCGGCTCACATCCGTGACCAGGGCCCGGTTAAAGCCGAGGGTCAGCAGGGCCTCGAAGACATCCGTGGAGGCGCATTCGCTGGAGGCCTGCCAGCCCCGCGTGACGATGCGGTCGCCCTGCAGATCCAGCGCCGCCACGATGCTGTGGCCCGGCAGGCCCCGGAGGGCCGAGGGCTGCTCCACGGCCAAGGTGCCCACCACGGCATCGAAGCCCTGCTCCAAGGCCTCTTCGATGGCCTTGCGATCGCGCAGGCCACCTCCCAACTGGAAGCGGATCTCGGGGAAGCGTGAAGGGAAATCCGTGAAACGGCCCTGGCGGGGAAGTCCGAAGGCGCCGTCCAGATCCACGAGGTGGATGCGGCGGGCGCCTGCTTCCGCCAGGCTGGTGATCCAGGCTTCGGGTTCCAGATCGTAGAAGGTGGCCTGCTTGGGATCGCCGTGGCGCAGCCGCACCAGGCGGCCCTGCAATAGGTCGAGGCTGGGAATCAGTTGCATGGCACCTCCGGCGTGGGCGCGGTCACGCCCATCCAGGCCAGCGTGGACTGGAGCAGGAGAAGGCCGGTCCGGCCGGACTTCTCGGGATGGGGCTGGAAGCCCAAGACATTGCCTCGGGCTTCCATGGCCGAAAAGGGTCGGCCATGATCCGCCACATAAATGGATTCATTGGTGGGTTCCAGGGCATAGCTGTGCACGAAGTAGAGCCAGCCACCTTCGGCACTGGGCAGGGCCGGGTGGGCATGGTGCAAGCGGACCCGGCTCCAGCCCATGTGGGGCACCTTCACGCCGGGACCGAGGCGCCGCACGAGGCCGGGAATCAGGCCCAGGCCCGAGGCTCGCGGCGATTCCTCGCTGCCCTCGGCCAGCAACTGCAGGCCCAGGCAGATGCCCAGGAGGGGCCGCCCCTCGGCCACCATGCCCGGCAGCAGGCGCCACCACCCGCGTTCGCGCAGCGATTTCTGGGCGGCTTCGAAATGCCCCACGCCGGGCAGGATGATGGGACCGCTGACCAAAGCCGCCTGGTCCGGCGAGGTGGCGCGCTGATAGCGAAGGCCCAGGCGGTCCAGGGCCCCTTCCAACGAGGCCAGGTTTCCGGCGTCGTAGTCGATGAGAGTGATCACGTCGGATGCGCTCATGCGGACAGGGTCCCCTTGGTGGAGGGCAGCTCGCTGCCTTCGATGAGCGTGGCCAGTCTCAAGGCCTTGGCCAGGGCCTTGAAGAGGGCCTCGACCTTGTGGTGCGTGTTCACGCCGCGCAGCAGGTCGGCGTGGATGGCCAGGCTGCCGCGCATGGCCAAGGCCACGAAGAACTCCCGGACCATCTCCACCTGGAAACCGTCGCCCAGGATGATGGGCGGCAGCTCCGCGTGGAACTCGCACCAGGGTCGGCCGGAGAGATCCACCACCACCCGGGCGAGGGCCTCATCCAGAGGCACGTAGGCGTGGGCGAAACGGGCCAGACCCATGCGATCGCCCAGGGCCTGCTTCAGGGCATCGCCCAGGCAGAGACCCACGTCTTCCACCAGGTGGTGGCTGTCCACGGGCAGGTCGCCCTTGGCCTCGACGATGAGGCCGAAGCCCCCATGCTTGGCCAGTTGCATGAGCATGTGGTCGAAGTAGCCCAGGCCGGTGTGAATGCGGGCCTCTCCACCATCCAGGTGGAGGGTCAGCAGCACCTCCGTCTCAGCGGTGGCGCGCTGCACCGTGGCGGTTCTCATGGACGCTCCTGATTCAGGATGGACAAACACTGTCGAAGGTTCTCGCACTGGAAATCAGCAGAGGTAGAGAAGCGGGCGCGGTCGGGGCCGATGCCCGCGAAGCGCCAGCGGAGTTCAGGACGCAGGGCTGCGGCAGCCCGGAGGCAGCGGGCGTCGTCGATGGTGTCGCCCGCGAAGAGAATGTCTTCGGCGCGGAAGGCATCGGCCAGTTGCAGCAGCCCCGCGGGTTCCGGCTTGCGCAGGTGGGGTGCCGCATCGCAGACCGCCGGCAGCTTGAAGCCGAGCACGCGCCAGGCCAGTTCCAGTTCCTCGGGTGGGCGGCCAGTGAGGATCGCCAGATCCCAGCCCGTGGCGCGGAGTTCAGCCAGAGTGACCAGGGGGCGTTCCAATTGGATGGTATCGGCGTAGTGCTTTTGCACCACGGCCTGGGCGCCAGGTTCCAGCGCCAGGAAGCGCGTTTCCAGTTCCGGAAAACCACGGCCATTCGCTTGCTCGATCAACGGCCTCAGATCCACGTCGCCGTGGACTTCTGCCAGCGATAGGGCACCGGCCGTGAGGCGGAAATCATTGTTGAAACCGCCCAGGCGCTTGAAGGCGCGGAAGCTGTCATCCGACCAAGGCAGGGCGGGGCACAGCTCGGCCAGGGCGCGGGCCACGGCTTCCATGAAGCTGCGGTCGGCATCGATGAGCACGCCATCGATATCGAGCACCAGCAGGCGCTTTCTCGGCCGTGGTGCTGGAGCGGGCAGTGATGCACCGAGGGCTGTGGCCACGGTGACCGTGTCTGCTTCGGTGCCGAGGGTCACCCGGGCTGCATCGCTACCAGGGAGGCGGCGCACCTTCAGGCCTGCGGCTTCTAAAGCTTGGGCGGGATCCGGTGAGATGTGCAGGAAGTTGCCGGCGCTGGGAGCTGCCGCGTGATCGCGCAACGAGCCCGCAAGGCGGTCGCGTCGTTCGGGTACGGCACGGACGGCAGCCTCGAAGTCGGCGGCGAAATCCAGAGCCACATCCAGGGCCTCCAGGCTGGCGGCGGTCAGCGAATAGGGCAGCTGCAGGGTGGTGAGCCCGGCCACCAGGGCCGGATCACCGATGAGGTAGCCGATGCGCCAGGCCGCCGAGGCCAGGGCCTTGCTGAAGGTGCGCAGCAGGATCACGTTCGGGTACCTGTCCACGGCCAGACGGTGGGTGGCTGGGGCGAATTCGGCGTAGGCTTCATCCAGCACCACCAGGGGTGGCTCGGGGCGGGCGGCGATGGCCGCCAGCAGCGGCTCCAGGGCCTCGGGAGATATCCAGGCGCCCGTGGGATTGTTGGGCAAGGTGAGCCAGATCTGCCGACAATCCTGGGCGGCGAACCAGGGATCCAAGGGAAAGCCCGTTCCCTGCGGAACAAGCCGCACCCGGCCGCCGTGACGGCGCACGAGCATCGGGTAGAGGCTGAAGCCGGGATCGGGGATGGCCACTTCTTCGCCCGCACTCAGTCCGGCCATGGCCACGAGATCGAGCAAGGCGCCGGAAGAGGGCCCCAGCAGCAGACCACCCTCAGGCACACCGAGGCGTCGGCTCAGTCGTTCGGTGAGTTCGCCCTGGCGTTCGGGATAGCGGTGGAAGGGCAGCTCGCGAAGCCGCGCCAGCAGGGCTTCCCGGGCGATTTCAGGCCAGTCGTGGGCGGGCTCGTTCATGTGCAGGCGCACGCCCCCGCTGGGCTCGGGAGGCCGCTGGTAGGCGGGCAGGTCGGACAGATCAGGTCGGAGCAGCGGCATGGGTGGGCTCGAAATGAGGGTAGAAGGAATCCAGGCTTCCAGGGAGAAGAAGCGGTGCGGAGTGGCCGTGGCAAGGACACTCCCTATGTGTGAGGATGGGCGTGGTGGTGGCCGCGGAGGGCGGCGCTGCGGCCATGGTGGGTGAGGCCTTCGGCTTCGGCCAGGCGCGCCACCCAGGGGGCCATGGCGGCCGCATCAGAATCGGAGAGGCGCAGCAGGCTTTGGCGCTTGAGGAAGGTGGCCACGCCCAGGGGGCTGGTGTAGCGGGCGCTGCGATCCGTGGGCAGCACATGATTGGGCCCCGCGCCGTAGTCGCCGAAGGCTTCGGCGCTGGCGCTGCCGATGAAGACGGCTCCGGCCGTGGTGAGGAAGGGCAGCCAGGTGTCGGGGTCGTTGACACACAGTTCGAGGTGTTCCGGGGCCCAGGCCTGGGCCAGGTCGATGGCCAGGTCGCGGTCGGCGCAAACCAGGCGCCCGTGGGCGCTGAGGCTTTGCTCGAGAATGGCCCGGCGCGGCGAGGTGGCTGTGCGCGTTTCCAATTCTCGGCCCACGGCTTCCAACAGGCTGCGGTCCGCGCTCACCAGCACGGCGGCCGCATCGGGATCATGTTCGGCCTGGGCCATGAGATCTTCCGCCAGCCAGGCGGGGTTGGCGCTGCCATCGGCGAGGATCAGCAGCTCGGTGGGACCCGCCAAGGCATCGATGCCGCAGGTGCCGATGAGCTGCCGCTTGGCCTCGGCCACGAAGCGGTTGCCGGGACCGGCCAGGAGATCCACGGCGGGCTCGCCATAGGCCAGCCAGGCCAGGGCCTGGGCGCCGCCGAAGGGGTAGAGTTCCCGAAGGCCAAGTTCCGCCGCGCAGGCCAGCACCAGGGGATCCACGCCCCAGGCGCCGGGCAGGGTGGGCTGGGGCTTGGGGGGCGTCACACCCACGATGCGCGACACGCCCGCGACCTGAGCAGGGATGACGGTCATGGCCAGGGTGGAGGGATAGAAGGCGCGCCCCCCAGGAATATAAATGCCGGCGGTCTGGAGGGGGCACCAGCGCTCGCCCACGGTGCCGCCGCCGGGCAGTGGCAAGTCCAGGTCCAGCAGGCAGCGGCGCTGGCCTTCGGCGAAGCGCCGGATATTGGCGATCATGTCCCGTAGCGCCGCCATGAGGTCGGGTTGGTGGCGATCCAACTCCTGTCTTGCGGCTTCGAGGGTGGTTTCTGGAATGCCCAGGGAAGCCAAATCCAGCCTGACGGTATCCAGACGCTCGGTCCATTCAAGGACGGCCTCGAGACCACGCCGGCGTACGTCGGCAAGAATGGCTGTGACAGCCTTCCGTGTCTCCCCTTCGATCTCCCCGTTCCTGGCCAGTGAGGCCACCCACCCGGGCAGGTCCGCCCGGTTCGTCAGGTCAATGCTGGGGATGAAGTAACACCTGTTCACCTCAAGGGCTGAAACATCAAGCTGCCAGAGCAGGAGCCAGGACGCAACCTGAAATCGAGAAAGGAGTGAAATGATACGTGGCTAGCTCTCCCCGCCGGACTTTTCCCGTGAGCAGTGCTTTTGACCCAACCGCGGGTCTGGGTGGCTGCGCGACCGGCGTCACCATCAAGTCCATGGCCGAGTTGGGGTAGGATGCCTGGGGAGACGCACCCTCTGCCGTGAATGATGGGAGACACCACCAGGTTCAAACCGACGGTTGCAGCCCTGCCGGTGATCCCTGGCCTCTTGGTGGGGGCACCTAACGCAACCGTCCGCCCGTGCCCTGCGCTTGCTTAAGGAGGGGCAGTGCGAAGTGAAGGCCCTTCGTAGCAGCCACCACGAACATCTGACGGCCGTGAATGAAGCCGCCGGACGCTTTGATTTCGACTGCTCTGGGTTCCTTTACTACGCCCTGGAACGGGAGGTTGAAGTCGTGATGAATCACGCCTGTTGCGAGCCGACCTCAGGCGGGCTGCGTCATCAGGGCCTGGAAGAAGAACCGCACGTTGGCGGGCTCGGCTTCTTCGGTCCATTCCCAGTGGCTGGGGTTGGCGAGGATGGCCTGGGCCAGAGCCACGTGCATGGCGTGGCCAGCGGCGTGGGCTTCCACGAGGCCCAGCAGGGGGGCGCCCAGCAGGGCCAAGTCACCCACCAGGTCGAGCATCTTGTGGCGAACGGCTTCGTCCTCGAAGCGCAGGGACTCGTTCAAGGGGCCATCGGCTCCAAAGACCACGGCATTGTCCAAGCTGCCACCGAGGGCTAGGCCCCGGGCGCGCATCATGTCGATTTCCTGGGCCAGGCAGAAGGTGCGGGCGGAACCCAGTTCCCGGCGGTATTTCTCGGGGGTGAGGCTCAGCTCGCGGCTCTGGCGGCCCAGGGCGGGAATGGGGAAGTCGATGACGTAGCGAAGGCGCAGCCCGTCGAAGGGCAGGACGCGGATCCAGCGATCGCCGTTCCGGACTTCGATGGGCTGGGTGATCTTCATGAAACGGCGGCGACCCGCAAGGGCCTTCACGCCGACCTGCAGGATGGCGTCCACCCAGAGGGCGGCGCTGCCATCGAGGATGGGCAGTTCCTCGGCATCCACTTCGATGCGGAGGTGATCGATTTCCAAGCCCGAGAGGGCGGACAGCAGGTGTTCGATGGTTTGCAGCCGGACACCGTCCTTCACCAGGGTGGTGGACAGAACCAGGTCACCGGCCAGATCCGCCTTGGCGGGAATCTCGGTGCCGGTGGGGGTATGGATGAACACCAGCCCGGAGAGGGTGGACGCGGGCACCAGTCGCACCGAGCAGGGGCGGTTGCCATGCAGGCCGTGCCCCGAGATCGTGATCTCGCGGGCCAGGGTCTGGGGCGTGGTGCTGCGGGGCATGGGATGTCCTCGCAGGTTGGTAAGCTATTTTTATGCCGTTATATTAGCCAAATCATTTCATGATTTGGCTTGGTATGAAAAAACCAAACTGTGGGTTGAGCCACTACACACTGTGGTGGTTCAGTGGGGTCGGGACCGTTCCCAATCCTCAGGCGTGGTCAGTTTCATGTTGGAGCTGGGGCTGGGGATGAGTTTCACCGTCAAGCCAAGGCGTTCCAACAAGGCCACATCATCCGTGCCTGTGAAGCCAGCCTCAGCAGCGGCGTGAAACGCATGCAGCCACGTGCCCAGCCGGGCGATCTGGGGGGTCTGGGCTCGGAAGAACTCTTCTCGGGGTTCAGTGCGAAGCACTCGGCCTTGGGCATCGACACGTTTGAGGGTGTCAGTGGAGGGCTCACCGAGGAGTACGCCGTCGTAGCGGTTCAAGGCCTCCAGGGCTTCCCATAGGGGAGCGGAGGGAGGGAAGGGTCTCACGGCATCGTGGATCATGACCGGTGCGAGGGGGAGGTTGGGCAGGGACTTGAGGGCCAGCCACACGGATTCCTGCCGGGTATCGCCGCCATGGACGATGTGGCAGGGGACCCGGAAGGACCAGCTGCGGGCCTCTTCCATATGGGATTCGGGAACGGCCAAGGCGATACCAGCCAGCTGAGGCATGCCAGGGGCAAGGAAGGCCTCCACGGTCACTTGAAGCAGGGGGCGCCCATCCCAATCCCGAAACTGCTTGGGCAGGCCTCCGCCCATGCGCAGACCGCGGCCCCCGGCTGGAATCACCAGGAAGGGATAGTGGGACTCAGACGTTGTGCTTGGACTTTGGCCGGGCATGGCGTGGGGGGCTCCGGGGGGGACATCGCGATCAGAGTGAGCAGGCGGTCCCCCCCCGGATCATGTCAGTACCGGCGTGTGATGAAGGGTTCGACACCGCGGTCCTTGAGGAGTTTGGCAATCTGCTCGGCGGCCTGTTCAGCGTCCTGGCGGGAGGAGTAGCTGCCCACCCGGACCCGCTTCACGGACTGGCCACTGCGAGTGACCGCAGGTTGCAGCGTGACAGCGCCAAAGGTGTTTTCAAGTTCGCGCGTAAGTGACTCGATATTCTTGGGATCTGAAAGTGAAGCCACCTGAACGACAAAGGGATCGGCCTGATTGGCGGCGGGATCCAGGGCCGTGGGTAGGCCCATGGCATCGACCGAACGCAACCGGATCCGCGACGTGCCCTGTCCGAGGAAACCCAGTTCCTGGGCGCCCCGTTTGGACAGATCCAGGATCCTGCCCTTCATGAAGGGCCCACGGTCGTTCACCCGCAGCACCGTGCGCTTGCGGTTCTCCAGGTTTTCGACCTCCACGAAGCTGCCCAGAGGAAGGGTCCGGTGGGCGCAGGTGAACTGCTCGGGATCGAAGAGCTCCCCGCTGGCCGTCGGTCGCCCGGCGAACCCGTCTTCACTGCTTCCGTACCAGCTGGCTAGGCCCTCTTCCACATAGGCCTGAGCGCCACTGGCGTTGGGCCCACCTCGGGACTCTGCCCGCGAGGAGGAAACCGTGAGGGGAGGCCGTGTGCAGTGGAGCGTGAAGCTCAGGATCACCAGGGTCGCCACCCGGGGTGTGCTCCAGCGCATGAGCCGCAGGAGGCCGCCTTTGCCAGGTTCCACCGGAGTCGGAGGGTCGAAGGCGATCTGGATCTCGTGGATCCACGACACGCACGCCTGACTCCAATTGGTGGGATGGAAGGGGGACAGCATCGGACTCCACAAAGATCAGTTGGTTCTATTTTATGAACCAGCTCGTATACATATAAAGTATGGCCGAGCCTAGACCGTTTGTAAAGGGCGACTAATTTAAATAGGGATATATTGAGGGATTGTTGCGTTTAGATTTACTGCCGATCGGGAATCTGGGCTGCCCGGAAGGGCTTGGGCCGGTTCCCCTCGGCCAGGAAGGGGCTGGGTAGATGCTTGGCTCCGGCCTTGGCTGCGGCCTCCGATCCGAAGGAACCGAGGAAAATCTGGTAACAGCTTTTTCCATCCCGCATCGCGATGGGCACAATGAATAGATCGGGGTCCTGCCCCTTCAGGAGCTCGGCAGCATGCTGAACGGTGCTGCCCTGGCAGGCGATTTCGAGGCGGAGGGTCCAGCGGCCCTGGATGGCCTTTCGCTGAAGGGCACCCTGGGTGACAGCCCGCTTCCAGTCGCCTTGAACGATGGTCTGCAATCGCTCGGACTTGGAAGGAACCGTGGTGGACTCTGGCTGCTTGACGGGTGCCGACTGGGGCTTGGGCCGTTCGACCGGAGCGGGCTTTGGTTCAGGCTTGGTCTCGGGCTTGGCTTCGGGCTTGGTCTCAGGCTTGGTTTCGGGGGTCTTCTCCGGCTCAGGGACCTGGGGCTTGGGGGACTCGGGCTCGGGAATGGCGGGCTTGATGGGCTCAGTGACTTTGGGGGCCGGCGTGGCGACCTTCGTTGGAGCGAGGGTGGGGGTACGGTGCCTTCGGAGGCGGTTGATTCCGAACCACAGGCCCCCGAGGAGGGCCAGGACCCCAATCAGGATAAAGGGGAGCTTGGACCGGCTCGTCTTCGCTTCAACAGCGGGAGGCGGGCTGAGGGGCTCGGTGCTGCCTTCGGCCTCGTGGTGGATGGGCAGGGCAGGCTCCACCGGCGCGGTGGGTTCCAGAGCGATCGGTTCCGGGGTAAAGGGTTCCGGAACGGTCATATAGGGATCCTCGAGTTCGTTCTCGGGGCCCAGCTGGTCCAGGGCCTCAGACAGATGCTCCAGGTTCGTGGTGGGGTGCTGGCTGGCGTGGATCTCAGCGAACAGCGAGGCCTGGGCGGAAGGCGCAGGTTCGGGCAGGCTGGGCGTGATGGCCGGTTCGGAGGGCTCCAGGGCCAGTTCCAGGGCCCGCCGATCCAGCGGGGGCAGCTCGTGGAGACGGGCCCAGCCCATCTCGCGGAGAAAGAGGACGAAGGCGCCCAGCCGGAAGGGCTCGACCCCGGATTCCCGGCTCAGTTCCATGAGGGTGCGGCTGCCATCCAGCAGGCTTGGCAGCTTGGCGAGGTCGGGCGGCAGGTTCAGTTCCTGGTGGCGGCGGCCCTCCAGGACCACGACCTGGTTGAGGGGGCCTAGTTCCTCAAGGACCCGTTCCCGGTCTGACAGGTTGAGGACGCCGGACAGCAGCATGCCCGGTGTGTCGAAGGGCAGGCGGACCGTGGTGGCGTCGAGATCCTTCTCTTCGAAGGTGGGCACCAAGTCCGTGGCGGCCAGGCTGGCCCAGACCACCCGTTCCACCTGGGCCCGGGCCACATCCAGAAGATCCCGCTGGGTGATGAAGCCCATTTCGATCAGGTTCTTGCCAATGGACATGGCCGGATTGAGGCTGGTCATGGCGTAGTCGAGTTGGGCCTGGGTGATCTTGCCCCGCTCCACCAGCAGGTGGGTTAGCCGGTCCTGGGGATAGGTGCTGGCGGCGAAGACGATGTCGCCCACTTCCATGAACACCGTGCGGCCGGGTTCCTGCCCCAACCGCCAGAGGCCGGTCAGACGGGCCCGGTGCCGGGCGAACAGATCCTTGAGGGCCGGAAGGCTCATGTGACCACCCATCGCTCGAGTTTGAGTTTGCCGACTTTCACTAGTATCGACTGACCGGGTGACAGCGTGATTCGAAGGGCTGGATCCCCAGCCTTCTGCCCATCCAGACTTACCGCACCCTGGCCGATCAGCCGCTCGGCCTCCTTGCGGCTTGAGGCCAGGCTGCGGTCCACCAGGAGGCGGGACAGGGGGACCTCGCCCTCGGTGGCCTGGACGGGGACTTCCGGGGCCTCTTCCTGGTTGCGTTCGGAAAAGCGGCGCACCCAGCGTTCTTCGGCCTCCACGCCGACCGCCACCCCGTGAAAGTCGGCCACGATCTGACGGGCCAGGGCCTTCTTGGCATCCATGGGATGGCCTAGCTTCAGGGCTTCGATCTCGGCGGGCAGCTTGTCAGTGAGGAGGAGGTACCAGTCCCACATGAGCGCGTCGCTCACACTCATGGCCTTGCCGAACTGGGTGTCCGGATCCTCCATGAAGCCGATGTAGTTGCCCAGGGACTTGGACATCTTCTCCACGCCATCCAGGCCCAGCAGCAGGGGCACCGTGAGCACCACCTGGGGTTTCTGGCCCGAGGCTTCCTGCAGGATGCGGCCTTGCATGAGGTTGAAGAGCTGGTCGTTGCCGCCCAGTTCCACGTCCGATTCCAGGGCCACGGAATCATAGGCCTGGGTGAGTGGGTAGAGCAGTTCGTGGAGGGCGATGGGCTCGCGGGCTTCCATGCGCTTGGCGAAATCGTTGCGTTCCAGCATCTGGGCCACGGTGAAGCGCGAGGCCAGGCGGATCCAGCCCTCGCCCATCATGCTGCCCAGCCACTCGCTGTTGAAGCGGACCTTGGTTTTTTCGGGATCAAGGATCTTGAAGACCTGGGCCTTGTAGGTCTCGGCGTTGGCCAGCACTTCCTCGCGGGTGAGAGGAGGCCGCGTGGCCTTCTTGCCCGTGGGATCGCCGATCAATCCGGTGAAGTCGCCGATGAGGAAGGTGACCTCATGGCCGAGCTTCTGAAACTGCGCCATCTTGCGGATCAGCACGCCATGGCCCAGATGCAGGTCCGGCGCCGTGGGATCAAAGCCCGCCTTGATACGCAGAGGCCGCCCTTCCTTGAGCTTGGCTTCCAGCTGCTCGATTTTGTGGCACGTCACCGTGCCCTTCGTGAGCAGGGCCAGGGCATCAGATACGGATCCAGAAGCTGCGGTCATGACTGCATCTTGGCGGAAAAAGCCCGCAGGCTCAATGCGGAAGGGCCAGGATCCTAGCGAACATCCACCTCGACCACGCGCCGAGGTCCGGTGTCGCCAGCTTTCCGGGAGCCTTCAAAGGTGACGTAAACCGCCCGGCCGGACTTGGGACTCCAGCCCACGCGCACGGTGCCGCCCAGTTCGCGGTTGATCTGCAGGCCGCCATGTTCCATGAGATCCGGTGAAAGATCCGGCGCGGAGACCACCTCCTTGTGCCAGCGAGACGAGGCCTCGATGAAGGCCGTTTCCGTGGGCCAGGACTTCGCCAGGCCGGGATTGGCGGCATAGAGCGCCTTGCAGCCTTCCGGCGTGCGCAACTGTTCCACCACGGCGCGGAAATCCTCCCAGTCCGGGCGGACCTTGTCGACCACCAGGTTCATGGCCCGCTGCTTGAAACCTTCGGGATCCTTCTTGATCTTGTTGACGAGGAAGGCTCCCGCGCCCACGCAGGTCACCACCACCAAGAGGAAGGCCACGCCGCAGCCCAGCGCGATCTTGCCCCAGAGGGGCAGACCTGACTTGGCGGGAACGCCGTGCCCGCCGTTGTCCCAGGATCCTTCTGCCATGTCTCGCTCCTAGAGGAGATTGCTCGCCAGTTCGGCCAGTTTACTGCGTTCACCCTTCTGCAGGGTGACGTGACCGGAGATGTCGAGGTGCTTGAAATGTTCTGCCAGAAAGCTCAGACCATTGGTGCTGGCGTCCACATAGGGGTTGTCGATCTGGTGGGGGTCGCCGGTGAAGATCACCTTGGTGCCCTCGCCCGCGCGGGTGAGGATGGTTTTGACTTCATGGGGTGTGAGGTTCTGGGCCTCGTCCACCACCAGGTACTGCTTCGGGATGCTGCGGCCGCGGATGTAGGTGAGGGGCTCCACACTGAGGTAGCCCGCCTCCTCCAACTGTCCTGCGGTCATGGTGGTGCGCTTCCGGGCCTCGGTGTTGGCGCCCACGATGAATTCGAGGTTGTCGTAGATGGGCTGCATGTAGGGGCGCAGCTTCTCGCTGATGTCGCCCGGCAGGTAGCCCAGGTCGCGGCCCATGGGCATGACGGGGCGGCTCACGAGGATCTTGTCGTAGGACTCGTCATCCACCACCTGCTGCAGGCCTGCGGCGATGGCCAGCAGGGTCTTGCCGGTGCCGGCCTTGCCCAGCAGGGTGACCACCTGGACATTGGGATCCAGCAGCAGCTCCATGGCGAACTGCTGCTCGCGGTTCCGGGGCTTGATGCCCCAGGGCCAGGCATCATTGCGCCGCAGGGGCCGCAGCGTGCCTTCGGTGGCCATGTAGCGGGCCAGGGCCGTGTGGCTGGAGTTCGTCTGATCCACCAGGGTGACGAACTGATTGGGGTTCAGGTTCAGGTTGGGATCGGGCTGCAGGCCTCCGTCATAAACCTGGTCGATCTTCGGGGGTTCCACCTCCCAGGTCTTGTGGCCGGTGTAGAGCTCATCCATTTCCACGCGGTCGGTGGTGTAGTCCTCGGCCTGCACGCCAATGGCATCGGCCTTGATGCGCAGGTTCGTGTCCTTGGTGACCAGCACCACGCGATCCTTGCAGGTGTGCAGCAGCTCCCGGGCGCAGGCCAGGATCTGGTTGTCGGCCTTGTGCTTGTCTGCGGACAGAATGCCGATATCCAGGTTGTGGGCGGCCACATCCACCTTGAGGGTGCCGCCGCCTTCCAGAGGCACGCCGCGGCTGAGGCTGCCCGTGGCCCGCAGGCGGTCCAGCAGGCGGGACACGGTGCGGGCATTGCGACCAACTTCGGTTTGATCCTTCTTGAAATGATCCACTTCCTCAATCACCACGATGGGCAGCACCACATCGTGTTCCTGGAAATGGAGGATGGAATTCGGATCGTGCAGGAGGACGTTCGTATCGAGAACGAAGACCTTCTTGCTGGATGGTGGGACCAAATGAAACCTCCAGGGATGCAGGCACCCTACCACCAAGGCGGTAGGCATGCACGGCTGGGATTCGGTGGGGTCTTGGTGTGACAATGCGGCTCTTACTTGAAGGGTCTTTGTTGTCAGCCTTGTTATACGATGTATTATAAGCGGGTACCCCTTTCCCCTTTCAGGAGGCCCCTTCATGCCCCTTCTCCTGTCCCGAGCCTGTCTGCTGGCCCTCTCGGCCACAGCCCTGGTAGCCCAGGCGCCGCTGACCTATCCCAACACCCGCAAGGGCGATGTGGTGGACGACTACCACGGCACCAAGGTGGCGGATCCCTACCGCTGGCTCGAGGATGACCACAGCGCCGAAACCAAGGCTTGGGTGGCGGCCCAGAACCAGGTCACCGGGGCCTACCTCGCGGGGATTCCCGAGCGAAAGGTGATCGAGGCTCGCCTCACCAAGCTCTGGAACTACGAGAAGTACGGCGCGCCCAGCAAGCACGGGAAGTATTACGTGTACTCCTACAATTCCGGGCTGCAGAACCAAGGCGTGGTCTACCTGACCGAGCGGCTGGAGGACAAGGGCCGCGTGTTCTTCGATCCTAATGCCCTCAGTGCGGATGGCACCGTCTCCCTGGGGGGCATGCGGTTCAGCGAGCAGGGCGAGTACGTGGCCTACAGCCTGTCCAAGGGCGGTTCAGATGTGAGCACCTGGAAGGTGCGCCATGTGGCCACGGGCGTGGATCTGCCGGATGTGCTCCCGGCCGGGCGCCTGGGCGTGAACACCTGGGCCAAGGATGGCAGCGGCTTCTACTACACCGACTATCCCAAGGTGGAGGCGGGCAAGGCCCTCACGGCCGTCTACAAGAACCAGAAGCTTTTCTTCCACAAGCTGGGCGATCCGGTTGAGAAGGATGTCGTCATCTACGAGCGGCCCGATCACCCGGACTGGGGCTTCGGAGCGGGTATCACGGATGATGGGCGTTGGCTGATCATCTCCCAAAGCCAGGGCACCGAGCGCAAGAACCGCCTCTTCCTGAAGGATCTGGTGCAGGCGAACAGCCCCGTGAAGCCCCTCTTCGATCAGTATGACGGCTCCTATCGCCTCATCGGAAATGACGGCGACACCTTCTACGTTCACACGGACGCAGGCGCCCCGCGGCACCGCCTGGTGGCCGTGGATCTCAAGCATCCCGAGCCGTCTGCCTGGAAGAATGTGATCCCCGAAGGCAAGGGCAGGGATGTCCTCTCCACCGTGGACCTGTTCGGCAACACCTTCGCCGTGACCTGGAAGATCGACGTTCTCAACGTGGTGAGGCTCTACGACCTCAAGGGGAAGTTCCTCAAGGAGATCAAGCCCGAGGGCCTGGGGAACCTCAGTGGCTTCAATGGCCGTCGGGAGGATACGGAGACCTTTTACTCCTTCACTTCGTACAACCAACCTCCGACCCTTTACCACTACGACCTGAAGACTGGCGTCAGTCGTGTCTTCCGGCAGCCCAAGGTGGA
>JAYVRY010000175.1:0-20289 GCA_043775845.1 Acidobacteriota bacterium | reverse complement strand
TCAAGCGAGGCCCGGCTCTGCCGGGCCGAGCGCGGGGGCCCGGGGGTGTTCGCGCAGCGCAGCGGAGCGTGGAACCCCCGGAGGACATAGAAAAAGCGCCCGGAGGTGCGGGCGCTTCGTGGGGGTAGTTTGGTGGGGTTACGAGTGGTGGGGCGTTGTAGCGGGAGTCCCGGTACGGGACTGGTGTCAAGTGGTGGGATGGTTGGTGGCGGGAAGCCCTTGCGGGCACCTCGAGGTCGATCCTATCACCGATCCAGCTTGGGCAACTCGAAGAGCGCCGCATCCACCCCGCCTTTGGCCCAGTGGTTGAACACCAGCTCGGCCTTCGCTCCGGAGGGCTCCTCCAGGCTCATGCGCGTGAGCACCGCCTGGCCCAGGGCCTGCGCCGTGGGACCGAAGCGGGCGGTTCTCGCCAACTTTCCCGAAGCCAACCGGAATTCCGCCCGAAGCGGCAGGCTGCCTTCCCGGGTCACCCAGAGCATCACCTGACGGGCGCTGATGGCCGGCCGTTTCGCGGCGAGTTCCAGCCGCCAGCAGTCCTGCCCCTCCAGGGATTCTTCCGAAAGCGCCTGCACCGCATAGTCCTCGCGGAACCGCGTGCGGGCCACATCGCCCCCCGCGGCCGGGCCCATCATGCGCTGCTGGGGAGTGACCTTCATGGGGCGCTTGGTCCCCGGGAGCAGCAGCCACATCTGGTCTCCCAAAAGGAGCACTGCCCGTCCCTTCTCTTTGGCGGAAAGACCATCCAGCCGGGCATCCCCGTTCTCCCGGGCTGAGACCTTCCACTGTTGACTCAGGCTGGGGGCCGTGAGGGTCAGCTCCATGGTGAACGCAGGCCAGGGATGGCGCAGTTTATCCACCCGCGCCAGGATCTCCTCGCCACTCTGGGCCAGGGCCGGAAGGGCCATCAGCCAGAGCAGCGCAGGGTGCACAATGGCCCGCATCAACGACGTCCGTAGTCGTCCTGCAACCGCTCGATGTCCGCCTCATCGAAGGTGCCCAGGCTGACTTCGAGCACGCGCACGGGGCGGGCCGTGTCCGCATCGCAGCGCAGCCGGTGGGTGCTGCCCAGGGGCAGCCAGATCTCCTCGCCCACGGCGGGACGCAGTTCCTCGCCGTCACGATCCACCACCACGCCCGGGTCCAGGGCCACCCACAGCTCGCCGCGGTGGCTGTGACGCTGCAGGCTGAGCTTCTCGCCCGGATTGCAGGTGAGGATCTTCACGGTGCAGGGGGTGTTCAGGGCGTACTGATCAAAGGAACCCCAGGGCTTGTCGACGTGGAGGGTTTCGGGTTTTTGCATGTTTGTCCTCGATCTTCGGTTCAGAAAAACTACAGCAGGTCTTCGCGGCCTTCGGCCTTCAAGCGTTCGACGATCTGTTTCACGGTCTGGGCGCGATCGCGACGGCAGATGAGCAAGGCATCATCCGAATCCACCACGATCAGATCATCCACGCCGCTGGCGGCGATGAGCCGCTTGCCACCGAAGAAGGCGCTGTTCCGCGTATCCAGCAGAAGCGTTTCACCCACACTGACATTGCCTTCGGCATCGGTCTCCTGGAACTCGATGGCGGCAGGCCAGGAGCCCACATCGGACCAGCGGAACCGCGTGGGTACCACGGCCACGGTGTCGGCCCTTTCCATGAGCGCCACGTCGATGGCCACCTTGGGCAGCTGCCGGTAGGCGGCCGTCAGGGCGGCGGGATCGGCACCGGCCTTCACCCAGGCATCCAGCGGAGCCAGCACTTCGGGTGCGTGCTTTTCCAGCCCTTCACGGAAGTCCGCCAGGGTCCACACGAACATGCCCGCATTCCAGAAATGCCGACCGGATTCGAGATACTGGACGGCCACTTCCACGGGCGGCTTTTCCCGGAAGGCCTTCACCTTCAGCACGGGGCCGTGGCCTTCGGATTCGATGTAGCCGTACCCGGTCTCGGGGTATGTGGGCTTGATGCCGAAGGTGACCAGTTCGCGTTCCCAGGCCGCATGCTTCACGGCGATATCAAGATCCTCCAGGAAGATGTCCCGGTCTCCGATCCAGTGATCCGCAGACAGCACGGCCATGACACCCTGGGGAAACGTCTTCTCGATTTCCACCAGGGCCAGAGCCAGACAGGGTGCGGTGTTGCGGCCTTCGGGCTCGACGATGACATTCTCGCGCGGCAGCTCTGGCAGCATGGCCCGGGTTTCGGCAGCCAGGTCTTCCGTGGTCACCACGAAAATCCGATCGGGGCTCACATGGCCATCGAGTCGCCGCACCGTCTGATGCAACAGCGTCTCCGTGCCGACAATGGAAAGAAACTGCTTGGGCTTGGCGTTGCGGCTCCGCGGCCAGAACCGCGTGCCACGGCCTCCGGCCATAACGACCGCGACTAAGGACTGATGATGACCCGTGTCCGACATCACGCCCCCTTCCGAACTGCCCAAGCGTGAGAAGTCTCGCGTATCGCCGCAGGCGATACCGAGAAAACGACCGCGACTAAGGTCTGATGACCACCCGTGTCCGACATCACGCCCCCTTCCGAACCGCCCAAGCGTGAGAGGTCTCGCGTATCGCCACAGGCGATACTGAGAAAACGACCGCGACCAAGGACTGATGATGACCCGTGTCCGACATCACGCCCCCTTCCCAACTGCCCCATTGCGGGAGGTCTCGCGTATCGCCGCAGGCGATACCGAGAAAACGACCGCGACCAAGGACTGATGACCACTCGTGTCCGACATCATGAACCTCCCTGCTCCGCGGCCCTCAAGCAGACCACGGCCTTGCGATTCCTGACAACCTGGCCTACTAGCGGGCCAGGATGGTCACCAACCGGCCCAGGTCGCCCGGGGGTACGGGTTGGGGTTCGAGGATCCGCGACAGCGGTTGCGCCACCAGGGCCCCCGCGACTTCGCCCAGGTAGAAGCCCCGTTCGCCCCGATCCAGCCGACGGACGGCCTCGGAACCCCAGCGGCTGCCCCAGATGCGGTCCATGGCCGAGGGGCTGCCACCCCGTTGGACATGCCCCAGCACCACCACCCTCAGATCCAGGGCATGATCCCGCTTCAGGCGTTCACCCACGGCCATGGCCCGGCCGCCGACGGAGTCGCCTTCGGCCACCACCACCACCGAGCTCCGCTTGCCCCGCAGCCAGTTGGAGTTCAGTTGGGTGACCAGGGCCTCGTAGCTGTCATCCGGAGATTCCGGGTAGAGCACCGCCTCGGCCCCGCAGGCGATGGCCGTGTGGACCGCCAGCATGCCGGAACTGCGTCCCATGACTTCCACCAGGAAGAGGCGACCGTGGCTGGAGGCCGTATCCCGAATGCGGTCGATGGCCTCCACAGCCGTGTTGAGGGCTGTGTCGAAACCCAGGGTCCGCTCGGTTCCCGGCAGGTCGTTGTCGATGGTGCCGGGGATGCCAGCGCAGGCCACACCATGTTCCCGTTGCAAGGCTTCCGCCGCCTTGAAACTGCCGTCGCCACCGATGACCACCAGGGCCTCGATCCCCGCCGCCTTCAGCCTGCTTGCGGCCAAGGCCCGCTGGGCGGGTTCATGAAATTCCAGGCAGCGGGCGGTATGCAGCATGGTGCCGCCCCGCTGCAGAATGTTGGCGCAGGACCGGCTGGGTAGAGGATCCATGTCCCCTTCCAGCAAGCCCTGGTAGCCACGATGGATGCCCCAGGTCTCGTGCCCGAGGGCGTCGGCCTGGCGCACCACGGCGCGAATGGCCGCATTCATACCCGGGGCGTCGCCCCCGGAAGTCAAAACACCGATCTTCATTTTTTTCCCTTCCCCTTCGACGGGGTCTTCGACCCGGCTGCGGAACCCTTCTTCTTGGCAGACGATTTCCCCCGCTGGGTCTTCCCCTTGGCCTTGCGGTTCTTGCGATTGTCTTTCACGTGGGCTTCTGGCGGCGGCAGGGGCGGAGGCTCCACGATGCCGCGGGGCACCGGGGGCAGGTCACCTTCCGCAATGCCCTGGGCCGAGGCCCGCTGGGCGCGGGCGCGCATGACCGGATCTTCCTGGGGCAGCGTGGAAGCCACCAGTCCCAGGGCCAGACTGCTGATGAAAAGGGCGCGACGGGGCATGATCCCTCCAGGGATCGATTATCCACCAGTTAGGCGCTCCGTCCTCAGGGTTTAGGGTTCAGTCTGCAGGTTTGAGACTTCCCGTCGTCAGGCTTCAGGGTTCTTCGCAGCCTTGTCCTTCAGGGCCTTGGCGAAAAATTCCGCGATCACGGTATCCGCATCGGCCTTGGTGACATCCGCCATCTGGGGTTCACGGTGGAGGATGTCCCGGCCAGAGGGCGCCATCTTGGGCAGGTGATCTTCGTTGGGCTGCAGGCGCCCGAGCACGTACTGAGCCACTTCGATGAGGCTGCGTCCTACCCGTTCCAGCTTCTGCCGGACCACATCCTGGTACTGGTAAAGATCAAAGGCCCCCTGGATGTTGTATGCCCCGTTGTCCGCGTGAAACCCGATCTCCTCGAGCTTGGCCGTGAGGGTTTCCAATTCTTCGGAGGGCGGCACGATGTTGCGAAGGATCTCCTGGCACTCCTTGGCAAGGTTCTGGATCTCCTCGAAACTGTGCTGGACCACCTCAATTTGATCGAGCACACGCTCAGCGCCGCCCTCCTGCTCGCGAGCGATCTGCATGAGCTGGTCAGGGATGGCCTGGTCGTTATCTTGGGGCTGGTCCGTCATGGGAGGGCTCCGTGACCTTCCTATCGGCGGCCCCCGAATAATCTTTGAATTCGTAGCGCTTGCTCTGACGCGATAAACTTACTAATTCGGGATCAATCCTGGCCCAATTTGCCCAAGTCCGGAGTTTTCATGACCATGCAGACAAATCCCGCCCTGGTACCCGTGGACGGCACGGCTCTGGCGGCTTGCCTGAAGCCCTTCCCCGCCTCCACCAAGGTCCATGTGGCGGGAAAGCTGCCAGGCGTAAAGGTCCCCTTCCGCCAGATCCAGCTGCACGCCACCCGCGATTTCAAGGACCAGCTCACGGAAAATGAGCCTGTGGTGCTCTATGACACCTCGGGGCCCTACACCGACCCAACCGTGGCCATCGATGTCGCCAAGGGCCTCAAGCCCCTCCGCCAGGATTGGATCCGGAGCCGAGGCGACGTGGAAGAGTTGCCGGGCGCCACCAGCCTCTACCGCAAACTGCGGGAGCGGGACAAGGAACTGGACGCCATCCGCTTCCACGCCGAGCTCAAGCCCCTGCGCGCCAAGACCGGCCGCAATGTCTCCCAGATGCACTACGCCAAGCAGGGCATCATCACGCCCGAAATGGAGTTCATCGCCATCCGCGAGAATCTGGGCCGCGATGCTGCGGGCATGAAGAGCCGCATCACGCCTGAGTTCGTCCGTGACGAAGTGGCCCGTGGCCGCGCCATCATCCCTGCCAACATCAACCACCCGGAAACCGAGCCCATGATCATCGGCCGGAACTTCCTGGTGAAAATCAACGCCAACATCGGCAATTCGGCCGTGGCCTCCAGCATCGAGGAGGAAGTCGAAAAGATGGCTTGGTCCATCCGTTGGGGCGCCGACACAGTGATGGATCTCAGCACCGGCAAGAACATCCATGAAACGCGCGAGTGGATCCTGCGCAACAGCCCCGTGCCCATCGGCACCGTGCCCATCTACCAGGCGCTGGAAAAGGTGAACGGCAAGGCCGAAGACCTCACCTGGGAGATTTTCCGCGACACCCTCATCGAACAGGCCGAGCAGGGCGTGGACTACTTCACCATCCACGCGGGCGTGCTCCTGCGCTACGTGCCGCTCACTGCCAAGCGGGTGACCGGCATCGTGAGCCGCGGCGGCAGCATCATGGCCAAATGGTGCTTGGCGCATCACCAGGAGAACTTCCTCTACACGCACTTCGAAGACATCTGCGAGATCATGAAGGCCTACGACGTGGCCTTCTCCCTGGGCGATGGCCTGCGTCCCGGCAGCACCGCCGACGCCAATGACGAGGCCCAGTTCGGCGAGCTGGAAACGCTGGGCGAGCTCACCAAGATCGCCTGGAAGCACGATGTGCAGGTGATGATCGAGGGCCCTGGCCACGTGCCCATGCACCTGATTCAGGAAAACATGACCAAGCAGCTGGAAGTCTGCGACGAGGCGCCCTTCTACACCCTGGGCCCCCTCACCACGGACGTGGCGCCGGGCTACGATCACATCACCTCCGCCATCGGCGCTGCCATGATCGGCTGGTGGGGCTGTGCGATGCTCTGCTACGTCACGCCGAAGGAACACCTGGGCCTGCCCAACAAGAAGGATGTGAAGGACGGCGTCATCGCCTACCGGATTGCCGCCCACGCCGCGGATCTGGCCAAGGGCCATCCCGGTGCCCGCCTGTGGGACGACGCCATGAGCAAGGCCCGCTTCGAATTCCGCTGGGAAGACCAGTTCAACCTGGCCATGGATCCCGACACGGCCCGCGAATTCCACGACGAGACCCTCCCCGCCGAAGGCGCCAAGTCCGCCCATTTCTGCTCCATGTGCGGTCCCCATTTCTGCTCGATGAAGATTTCCGAGGACGTGCGGCAGTACGCCGAGAGCCACGGCTACTCAGCAGAAGATGCGCTGGCCAAAGGGATGGAAGAAAAGTCAAAGGAGTTCAGCACGCAAGGTGGCGAGGTCTACATCCCTGCCTGAGTGCGAGACCCTGCACCGCCTAAAACGGAATAATCCTTGAACGGCGAAAACGCCCTATGGGCGCACGTGGAGCATCCGCCAAGGAGCCGTGGCGGCGCCGAATCCTTTCCCAAAAAAAAGGAATTATGTAAGCGGAGGACAACGGAGGACCTGAGGAAAGCGGAGTAAACAAATCCAGATGCGGTTCGACCATCCGCAACCTTGATCCTCAGAGCCACATCAATGAAACCGGCCCACACACAAAAAACGGGCACGCCCGGAAACCAGCCCTCCCCAAAACCACACGCAGTTGCTCTTCTCCCCTTCCCTCAGCCACCTCCGCCCACCGCCGCTTATTAGGTTCCTTGGCACTAAAAGAGCGGTTGCAGGCCGCCTGGGCCTTCGAGAGTCGGCGGATCCTCCCCGTGAGTGGAGGCGGAAGGATGACCGTTCGCCATAGGCGCGCCCGAAGGGCGATTCGCGCCATTCGCGGTTCACTGCTTTTCAGGCTGAGGCTCGTCGATCATCGGGTCGCCTTTTTCGCGGTTCCCATTCTCAGACTGAGCTTTGCCGGTCATCGGACAGGCCTAATCCCAGCTTTGGGCCTTGCCTTCCCGTCCCCAGATTGCATCTTGAAAGACCATGAGCCTTTCAGCCCTGTCGGGAGGGATTCGCCCGACGACCTCCCCTTCCCTGTCCAATCCCGCAGATCTGGCCAGGGCCAGGGAAATGACGGAATTGAAGGCCATTGATCGCAAGGTTCGCGCCCATGAGGCCGCGCACCTTGCGGCAGCCGGGGGCCTGGCCCGGGGCGGTGCCACCTTCACCTATACCCAGGGACCGGATGGCAAGAACTACGCCGTGGGCGGAGAAGTCGCCATCGACACCAGCCCCGTGGCCGGGGATCCCGCCGCCACCCTCGCCAAGGCCCTGCAGATCCAAGCTGCGGCCCTGGCCCCCAGCGATCCCTCCCCCCAGGACCGCAGCGTGGCTGCGGCCGCCGCCGCCATGGCCGCCCAGGCCCAGCAGGAACTTGCGAGAAACAAGGACAAGGCGGTCACGGGCCAGATCCTGGATGTCGTGGCCTAAGGAGCTGGAACGGAATAATCGTTGCCATCGTTGGCACCCAGCCGCGATGCATCCGCAAGGAAGCGCCCGCAGGGCAATGTGGTTCATTGTTCAAGGGCGCTGACGCCGTGGGGCGCGCGGATGGGCGCCAACCCTACGGGCGCGGGGTGGCGGGCGGCGCGATCCGGTGTCGGCCTCGGTTCACGGAGTCCCGCTCCGCTGGAACCTCAGCCTCCTTGGCTCGCTTGCCCGGCACCCTGCGCGATGGCAATGCTTATTTCGTTCCAGCTCCTAAGCGCCGCACGAATGCTGAAGTGGAAGTAGCCCACGGAAAGGTCGCCGAGTTGCCGCGTGCCGGTCCGGCTGATAGCCTGCTTGAGCTTCAGAAGAAATCGCTTGATCTGTCGGATGTGCAGTCGCTGATGCCTTCGGGGGTTCAGGAGCCCTCTGGATTTGAGCTTTCTCAGCCAGGACGAGACCCATGACGAACGCCTTCGACTTCTACAAATTCCAAGCCCTGGCAAATGACTACATTGTCATTGATCCCACGCGAAGCTCCTTCGAACCGACCCTCAAGCTGGTGCAGGCCCTCTGCAATCGGCATCGCGGCATCGGCTCCGATGGCCTGCTCTTCGGGCCTCTCCCTGTTCCGGGTGAAACCAAGGCCTTCGGGCTGAAGGTCTTCAATCCGGATGGCAGTGAGTCCAACAAGAGCGGGAACGGCCTCCGGGTTTTCGCCCGCTACCTGTTGGAGGCCGGCCATGTCCAGGGAAGCGAATGCCGCATCCACATCGCCGGTGATTTCGCCGATATCCACTACCTGGCCGAGGATGGCAGCAAGGTGCAGGTCGACATGGGCAAGCCCAGCTTCCAGGCCAGCGACATCCCGTTTACGGCCATCGCCCCCCAACTTGAAGTCATCGACACCCCCCTCTTCCTGCCCTCGGGGCCCGTCACCATCACGGCGGTGAGTGTGGGCAACCCTCACTGCGTCCTCTTCCCCGGCCAGGTATCCCCCGCCGAAGTCCAGCGCCTGGGCCCCCGCATCGAGCGCCATCCGGACTTCCCCAACCGCGTGAACGTCCAGCTGGTGGAGGTCCTCGACCGCAAGCGCATCCGCATCGAGATCTGGGAGCGCGGCGCGGGCTATACGCTGGCCTCGGGCAGCAGCAGTTGCGCGGCGGCGGCGGCGGCCCGGCGGCTGGGTCTGGTGGACGATCGCCTGCAGGTCCTCATGCCCGGCGGCGCCATCGAGATCGCCTTCACGGACCAGGGTCGCATCCTCATGACAGGCCCGGTCCAGGCCGTCTACGAGGGCCACCTGCGCGCCGAATGGATACCCTGAGCGCCCTCAGTCCCGAGGAATCCCCTTGGCAGATATGACGTTCTGCTTCATACTGACTTTTTACAGGATCTTTGTCAGTTTCATCATGTGATATCCAGAAAGGTGGAGGGACGGGCCCTGTGAAACCTTGGCAACCTGCGAAAGCAAGGTGCCAATTCCTGCCGCAAGATCCTTGCGGAGAGATGCTGACGTGTCAGAAACTGACATGCAAAGGGGCCCGAGACATCGGGCCCCTTTTGCGTTGAGCGCCTCACATAACCCGACGATGCGGCGACGTGGGGTTTTGTGAGGCGCTCATCTGGATCGCGTTGAAACGATGAGGATCCTCCTTTCCAGGAGGCTCTGATGAGCGAGCAGTTTCTTGATACCAACGTGCCGGGCAACCCCGCCTACCACTTCACCATCGAACCTCCCACGCGGGAGGGCAATGCCGGGTGGATCCACCGCCCAGCTCTGGTGCCCGATGCGGGCGTGGCCACGCAATGCGTCCATGGCGGGGTGCAGCCGGATCCCGCCTATGGCGCGGTGATGCCGCCGCTGTACCTCTCCTCGACCTTCGCCTTCAAGGACATCTGCACCAACGCGGGCTATGACTACACCCGCAGCGGCAACCCCACCCGCGCAGCGCTGGAGGAGGCCATCGCGCTGCTGGAGAGCGGCCACGGCGCCACCTGCACCAGCACGGGCATGAGCGCCATCCTGGTGGCCCTGAACCTGCTGGAGCACGGCAGCCACCTCATCTCCACCGTAGATTGCTACGGGGGAACCTTCCGCCTGCTGGAGCACGCCAAGAAGTTCTACGGGCTGGAAGTCACCTACCTCAACCTCGCCGACCTCGAGGCCGTGAAGGCCGCCATCCGGCCCAACACGCGCATGATCTGGATCGAAACGCCCTCCAATCCGCTGCTGCGCCTGACTGACATCGCCGCCATCGCCGATATCGGCCACCGCCAGCCCAACTGTCTCGTGGCCGTGGACAACACCTTCCTCTCGCCCTTCCTGCAGCGCCCCTTCGACCTGGGCGCCGACCTCGTCATCCACTCCACCACCAAGTATCTGAACGGCCACAGCGATGTGGTGGGTGGCGCCGTGGTGGCGGGTCCCGGCCGCCTGGCCCTCACCCAGCAGATCCAAAGCGTGAACAACCTGCTGGGCACCTCCCAGTCGCCCCATGACTGCTTCCTGGTGCTGCGCGGCCTGAAGACCCTGCCCCTGCGCATGCGCCAGCACGAGGCCAACGCCCAGGTGCTGGCCGAGTATCTGGCCGAGCATCCAACCGTCGGCAAGGTCCACTTCCCCGGCCTGCCCAGTCACCCGCAGCACGCGCTGGCCAAGCGCCAGCAACGGGGCTTTGGCGCCATGCTCAGCTTCGAGCTGAAGGAGGGCGGCCAGGAACGGCTGAATCACGTGCTGCGGCGCCTGCGCTGGTTCACCTTGGCCGAAAGCCTGGGCGGCGTGGAGTCGCTGGTGGCGCATCCCGCCTCCATGACCCACGCCTCCATGACGCCCGAGGCCCGCAAGAACGCGGGCATCACCGACGACCTCATCCGCCTCTCCATCGGCCTGGAGGACGTGCAGGACCTGCGCGCGGACCTGGCGCAGGCCTTAGCTTTCTCCTGAACTCGGAGGGTCGTTCTTCATTCCGGAAAAGGAATGGTAAATAAGCGGAGGAGAGCGGAATGGCGGAGGAAAGCGGAGAAAGATGTTTATGTTTCTCTCAGCTTTCCGCTCCTCAGCTCCCCTCCCCTTTAAAAATTCCTTGTGTCGGTCTACTTCACGCTGATCAATTCCACATCGAAGATCAGGTCGGCGTTGGGGGGGATGTCTCCCCCGGCGCCCCTGGTGCCGTAGCCCAGGGCTGAGGGGATGTAGAGGGTGCGCTTGCCGCCCACCTTCATGCTGATGACACCTTCGTCCCAGCCCTTGATGACGCGGCCGATGCCGATGGGGATGGCCAGGGGCTCGCCCCGATCCACAGAGCTGTCGAACTTCTTGCCCCGCTGGCCCTTGCCATCGTTGAGCCAGCCCGTGTAGTGGACCATGCATGTCTGGCCCTTCTGGGGCTTGGCACCAGTGCCCTCGACGGTATCGACGTATTTCAGTCCGGATTCAGTGGTGATCATGGCTGCTCCCTTCGTCTTGGCAGGCGCGCCCGCCTTCTTGGTGGTTTTCTTCGTGCCCGTGGGTTTCGGGGTGTCGGCGGCCACGAGCGGCAGACCCGCCAGCAGAACCGTCAGGCAGAGGGTGGATCGGTTCACATCATCTCCCAGATATGGCTCGCCCCGCGGCTGCGGGGCGGGTGGTTCTGGCCTCGAGAATAGCCCATTCCCAGGCGGCTTGCAGCCCCCCCGCCGGGAAGTGACACCTGCCCGGAAGAGGTGCGCCAATTGGACGGTTCCCTGGGCTATAACTGACTCGGCCAGGAGCCCCACCCTGGCGATCGAGGGTTGCCCCGCAGCCCGGTCTAAGACCTGCCAACCACGATGACCTAAGGAGCCTCATGTCCTCTACCCCCCTGTCCCGCGCCACCCTCGTCGCTTGCCTCATTCTCGGCCTGGCGCCCCTTCATGCGAGGACCCCCATGTCCCACGCCGCCAAAGAACCCGCTCTGCTCGCCCCGTGGACCGGCCCCTATGGTGGGGTTCCCACTTGGTCGAAGGTCAAGCCCGCCGACTTCCCCGCGGCCTATGACCTGGCCATGAAGGCCCAGCGCCGGGCCATCCAGCACATCACGGACAACCCCAAGCCCGCCACCTTCGCCAACACCATCCTGGCCCTGGAGACTTCCGGTGCGGCGCTGGACCGCGTGAACATCCTCTTCGGAGTCCATTCCGGCACGTTGAATGTGGGGATCATCCCCGACATTGAAAAGGACATGGCCCCCAAGCTGGCCGCGTTCTCGGATGAGATCAGCCAGAACCAGAAACTCTTCAAGCGGGTCGAGGCCGTGCACCAGTCGGCGGACAAGGCGAAGCTGAACCCCGAACAACGCCGCCTGGCTTGGCTGTACTACACCAACTTCGTGCGCAGCGGCGCCAAGCTGGATGCCCAGCAAAAGGCGAAGATGAGCGTGTTGAACCAGCGTCTGGCCACCCTGGCCACGCAGTTCAGCCAGAACCTGCTGGCCGACGAGACCGGACCCTACACCCTCATCGAAAAGGAAGCAGATCTGGCCGGGCTATCGGATGACCTGAAGGCCGCGGCCTCGCGCGCGGCGGAGAAGCGCGGACTGAAGGGGAAGTGGGTCATCAACAACACCCGCTCCGCCGCAGATCCCTTTCTCACCTACGCCGAGAACCGGGAACTGCGCGAGAAGGTCTGGCGCGCCTACGTGGGTCGCGGCGACAACGGCGGCAGCACTGACAACAAGGCCATCGCTTCTGAGATGCTGAAGCTCCGCTTCGACCGGGCCCAGCTCCTGGGCTATGCCACGCACGCCCACTGGGCCGTGGAGCAGAACATGGCCGGCACCCCCGACAAGGCCGTGGCGCTCATGGAAGCCATGTGGAAGCCTTGCGCGGAGCAGGTGAAGGTGGATGTGGCCGCCATGCAGGAACTGGCCGATCCCACCGCCACGAAGATCAAGATCGCCCCCTGGGACTACCGCTTCTACGCCGAGAAAGTGCGCAAGGCCAAGTACGACCTGAACCTCGACGAAGTCATGCCCTACTTGCAGCTCGACAAGCTCCGCGAGGGCATGTTCTGGTCCGCTGGCGAACTGTACGGGCTGCATTTCAAGCAGATCCACACCGTCGAAGTGCAGCACCCCGATGTCACCACCTACGAAGTGACGGATGCCAAGGGCGCCCACGTGGGCCTTTGGTACTTCGACCCCTTCGCCCGGGAAGGCAAGCGTTCCGGGGCTTGGATGAACGAGTACCGCACCCAGAACCGCATGGGCAAGGCGGTCACTCCCATCGTGAGCAACAACTCCAACTTCGTGAAGGGCGCCCCCGGAGAACCCGTCCTCATCTCATGGGACGACGCTCGCACCCTCTTCCACGAATTCGGCCATGCCCTGCACGGACTGCTCTCCAACTGCACCTACCGCAGCCTGGCCGGAACCTCCACCGCCGCTGACTTCGGCGAATTCCCCAGCCAGGTCAACGAGCACTGGTTCTCCACGCCCGAAGTGCTCAACCGCTTCGCCCTGCACTACAAGACCGGGAAGCCCATCCCCCAGGAGCTGCTCGAAAAGATCAAGAAGGCCAAGACTTTCAACGAAGGTTTCCACACCATGGAATACCTGGCTTCGGCGGTCATCGATATGAAGCTGCACATGGCCGGTGGCAAGACCATCGATGTGGCCGCCTTCGAAAAAGAAGAACTGACCAAGCTGGGCCTGCCCAGCGAGATCGTCATGCGCCATCGTGTCCCCCAGTTCGGCCACGTGTTCGGCGGCGCCTACGGTGGCTATGACGCGGGCTACTACGCCTACCTCTGGAGCGACGCCCTCACGGCCGATGCCTGGGAGGCCTTTCTGGAAGGCAAAGGCGCCTGGGATCACCAGGTCGCCGAACGCATGAAGAAGGAAGTGCTGTCCGTGGGCAACACGCGCAATCCCGCCGAGACGTTCCGTGCCTTCCGGGGCCGCGATGTGAACACGGATGCCCTCATGCGCAAGCGTGGGTTCATGAAGTAAGCTGAAGCGATTCGTTCACCAGGAGAAAGGCCCCACGACTTTGACAGTCGTGGGGCCTTTCTCCCAATGTCGGCTACTTCTTCAGCCACTGATCCAGCCAACCCAGCACTTGCTCATGCCACTGCAGGGAGTTGGCGGGTTTCAGCACCCAGTGGTTTTCGTCGGGGAAGATGAGCAGCTTGGAGGGGATGCCCTTGCGCTGCAGGGCCGTGAAGCTGCTCAGGCCCTGCGAGTAGGCGATGCGGTAATCCTTCATGCCGTGGATGACCAGCATGGGGGTCTTCCAATGCTTCACGAACTCCACGGGGTTGTGCTTCAGGTAGCTGGTGGGGTTTTCCCAGGGCAGGCCCTTGTGCTCCCACTCGGGGAACCACAGCTCCTCCGTGTCGTAGTAGGCCATGCGCTCGTCGAGGTTGCCGTCGTGGGCCACCAAGGTCTTGAAGCGGTCCGTCTGGCCCGCGATCCAGTTGATCATGAAGCCGCCGTAGGATGCACCCAGGGCGCCCATGCGGTCCTTGTCCAGGAAGGGATACTTGGCCAGGGAGTAGTCCAGCCCCTTCATGAGGTCTTCGAAAGGCGCGCCGCCCCAGTCATCGCGGATGTCATCGGTGAAGGTTTGGCCGTAGCTGGTCGACCCGTGGAAATCGATGAAGATGGCGGCGTAGCCGGCGCCCGCGTAGACCTGGGGGTTCCAGCGGTAGTGGAAGTCGTTGCCGTAGGTACCTTGAGGCCCGCCATGAATGAGGAAGGCCACGGGGTATTTCTTCGCGGGATCGAAATCCACGGGGTAGACCAGGTAGCCATACACCGTGTCGCCCTTGGCGCCCTTGAAGGTGAAGCGCTCGGGTTTGCCGAAGCGCGCCGCAGCCACGCGCACATCGTTGACGTGCGTGACCTGACGGATGGCTTTGCTGGAAGGATCCACGATGTAGAACTCCGTGGGGCCCATAAGGGAATTCATCCCGTAGAGGATGCGGCCATCCTTCGTGCATTCGAGGCCATCCAGGGTCCCCTCACTCACCAGCAGCGTGGCTTTGTGGGACTTGGGGTCGATGCTGAAGAGGGCGCGCTGGCCCAGGTTCTCTGCTTCGCAGTAGAGCGTCTTTCCATCGGGTGACCATGCGAGCGTGCCGGCGGAACGGTCGCCTCGCGGCGTGTCATCGACCCGCAGCGTGAACTTGTCTTCTTTTCCAGTGGCCCAGTCGCGCAGCACGATATCGAAGCGGTCGGCCTCGAAACCAGGGCGGCTCATGGCCAGGTAGGCGAGCGTTTTCCCATCGGGTGAGAAGTGGGGCTGCGCATCCCAGGCAGGGTTGGTGGTGATACGGCTTGGGGTCTTCGAGCCATCCATGGGAACGACGAAGAGATCGAAGTTGGTGGACCAGGATTCGGCTGATGGATCCTTGCCCATGTCCTTGGCGGAAAACACCAGTTCTTTGCCATCGGGTGAGACGGCAAAATCCTCGCTGCCGCCGAAGGGTTTCGTGGGGCAGTCCGCATCCATGGCCGGCATGAGATCTCGCGCCTTGGCGGTGGCGAGGTCATAAGCGAACACGTGGTTGCGCGTGCCATCCGACCAGGTGTCCCAGTGGCGCACGAAGAGGTGATCGAACACCATGCCCGTGGCCTTTTCTGCTTCCTTGGCTTCCATGAGCTTCTTGGTCTCCTCGGGTGTTTTCCCGGGGAATACAGCCATGCTCAGCAGCAGGGCCTTGCCATCGGGAGTCACCTCGATGGCATCCACGTCCAAGGGCAGTTTCGTCACCTGGGTGGCCTCGCCACCTTCCACCGGCACGCGCCACACCTGCGCCGAACCGGAGCGGCTGGACATGAAGAACACGGCCTTCCCGTCTCGCGCCCAGCGGGCCTGCGAGCTCCCGCTGCCAGCGGTCTTAAGGGGCCGGGTCCAGCTGCCATCCACGGCACCGAGATAAAGATCATGGGCCGTCTTGTTGGCCACTACGTCGGGGGTTCCCACCGAGAAGGCGAAGGTCTTTCCATCGGGAGAGACGCGCGGGTCGCTGAGCCGTTCCATGGCCAGCAGATCCTTTACCGTGATGGGATGGGTTCCGCCGCCGAAGGCCGGTAGCACCATGGCCCCGCAGAGCAGGGATCGTTTAAGCAAACGCAACATGAATCCTCCTGGCCACGGCCTGGTATGGCGCTCCATCAGGATAGGGCGGAGAGAGCCACCCATGGCCCTTAGAGGGAAGTCTATTCGGGTCCGTACAATTTAATGATCCCCATGAGCACAGGAACGCCCATGGTGAAAGTCGACACCAGCCGGGTATCCACGGGATAGCCCACAAAGAGCCCGCCCACGCACAGGGCCGCGTAGCCCAGCAAGGGAAGCAGCAGGACCAGCCTGTGCCCCCGCCCCAACGAGTGCATGGGCAGGGCCCGCTCGGCGAAGCGGTAGAGCACCGAGGCCGTGAACGTGGTCAACACCCAGCCCAGGAAATTGTGGAAGGGGATCCCGAAGTAGGGCCCGCCGTCCAGCCACACCCAGGCCTTCACCTGGCTCACCATGACGGGGTCCATGGAGAGGTCCCAGGCGCTCATCACCAGGGCCGTGAGCAGGCTGCTGAAGAGGATCCAGGCCCAGTTTCGGACACCGCCGGTGGGGCGCCCCCGCACCACCAGGTTGGCGATCATGTAGCTGGGGTAGATCACCATGAAGTAGGCCAGGGGAATCACCATGGGCACGGTTCCCAAAATTTTGGGATCCAATACCGCCGTGTAGTAGTAGCGGCCGAAGATCCAACCCGTCTTCACCCCCACGTACTCAAACAGAAAGGAGATGACGACCGTAATGGCCAAGAAGGCCAGGGCCCGACGCCAGCCCAGCATGTAGACCGCGTGCACCACGATGAGGCTGGAGAAGGTGTAGGTCATGCCCTTGAAGGGCAGCGTCCCCAGGCTGAGCTGGTAGCCCAGCGTCCCCAGGTAGGCCAGCAGCAGCACGCCCATGGCCACCAGGAACACGATTTCCAGGGTGGGGTTGAAGGCCACTTCGTGCTCGAAGTAGACATCCTGATGGCGCTGCATCTTCATCGGACGCCCTCCGGGCTGGCCTGGGGTTGCATCTGAAAGAGACGGGCCAGGGCGAACAGCACCGGGATGCCCATAGTGAAGGGCGACAAGATCCGCGTGCCCTCAGGCACTCCCAGCACCACGTCAGACAATCCCGTGAGGGCGAACACTAGCACTGGGATGGCGGCCATCCACGGACCCACCGGCGGTTCGGGAAGGGGCTCCATGCCCCGCTCCACCACGCGGTAGGTCAGGTTGATGATGAAGGTGAGTTCAAACCAGCTCACGTAGTTGGCAAAGGGGATTCCCAAAAAACCACTGGGCTGTTCCCACACCCAGGCCTTCACCTTGCAGACCATGTAGGGGTCCATGGTGAGGTCCCAACTGGTCATGGCCAGGGCCGTGAGCAGGGAGAGAAAAATAATGAAGACGCCCCGGCCGCGCGTGCTGGTGGGCTTGCCCCGGAGCATGAGATTCACCACCACATAGCTGGGGTACATCATGCCGAACCAGCCCAAGGGCACCACGACGGGCACGCCCAGCAGTCGGGGGCCGAGCACCGCCGTGTAGTGGTAGGGCGTGGCCAAGGCCGTGGCGAGGCTCAGGGCTTCCATCACAAAGGAGATGCCCACGGTCAGGGCGAAAAAGGTGAGCGCCCGTTTTCGCCCCAGCATGCGGATGGCATGGCACAGCATGGCCAGGGCCATCAGAAGTTGGCCGGCGATCAGCGACGCCATGGAGCCAGGCATCATGCCCGCGAGGGTGCGGGCGAGGATGCCCGTGAGCATGGCCAGGACGAGCCCGACTCCGATCAAGGTCTCTTTTCGTTTTGGATTCATAAATCCGAACCTTGCCATAGACATTCGAACCAGACAAGACGGCAAACCACTCACGCTTCATGCGCCGCCTCCTGGAGGACACTCCCCGCACAATGCCGCATGGTGCCTCCCACGGCACGACCCGGTCCTATAGCACAGTTGTAGCAAAACGAAAAAGCGCCATCCCGAAGAATGGCGCTAAGTTCTTTATTTTCTGGCTCCGGAGGAGGGATTTGAACCCCCGACCTAGTGATTAACAGTCACCCGCTCTGACCCCTGAGCTACTCCGGAAAAAGGTCGAATGATCATTCTACCGGATGGGGGCTAGGTTTCAAGCGGGAGGGTTGCGGACCTGTGATCCCAGTCTTCTCTGACTAGGCTCGCTGCAGCTCCATGAGGACCTGGCGGGCGGAGGCCTTGAGGGTCTCGATGACGCCGGTGCCCTTGTTGGCCACGGCTTCGATCATGGGCTCGCTGCGGAAACGGAGCAGCCGCTCCATCTCGGCCGCAGTCGCCGCCGAGGGCATATCCCGCTTGTTCAACTGGAGGACATAGGGAATGGAACGGATGTCGAACCCGTTTTCCTTGAGGTTGGTGGCCAGGTTCGCGATGGATTCGATGTTGGCTTCCATGCGGGCCCTCTGGCTGTCGGCCACGAAGATGATGCCGTCGCAGCCGCGAAGGATCAGTTTGCGGCTGGCGTCGTAAAAGACCTGGCCCGGAACGGTGTAGAGGTGAAACCGGACCTTGAAGCCCTTGACCGTGCCCATATCGAGAGGCAGGAAATCGAAAAACAGGGTGCGGTCGGTTTCGGTGGCGAGGCTCACCAGCTTGCCGCGCTTCTCCGGATTGGCCTGCTCAAAAATCCACTGGATATTCGTGGTCTTGCCACAGAGGCCAGGACCGTAGTAGACGATCTTGCAGTTGATCTCGCGGGAGGCGTAGTTGATGAAGGTCATGACGCGGACCTAGTCGCCGAACAGGCGGTCGATGTCTTCATCGGTGATTTCCGAGAAGGGGCTTTCGAAGCGGCTGCCGGCATCGGATTCTTTCTGGGCGCGCTGCTCGACCTGGTCGAAGATCTCCTGCAGTTCCTTGCTGGCCTTCTTCACCCGCAGGCGCACCAGGGCCAGGCTGGAATTCTGATCGAAGATCACCACCAGAATGCCGCGCTTGCCCACGATGGAAATGTGCAGGTTGTCCTTTTCTCCCTCGTGGAAGAGCAGGCTGAATTCCTTTTCACCGATCAGTTTGGCCAGGCCATCGGTGGCGGCCACATTGCCTGCGGTGAGCGAAGCGAGACTGGTGGCGTCGATGCTCTTCACGTCACCGGCGGCGGCGATCTGCTGGCCGTTCTTGTCCACCAGGAAGACCACCTTGGCGGAAGCGTCCTTGGAGAGGCGACCTATGATCTCCTGTAGGAGGGTGTACTCCTCCTCGAACAACATGAGATCAAGCTTTGCCACGACTGCCTCCGAAGGGACTTATCGTTGGAGGATACCGCACTTTTTAGTAAGGCCCGGAGCCAGAGCCACCGGTGACCACCGCCACGGAAGCTGAGAGGCCCAGTCGGGTGGCGCCGGCACGAACCATTTCAAGCGCCACTTCGTAGGTGCGGATGCCCCCCGAGGCCTTGACGCCCAGGGCGGGCCCGACGGTGCGGCGCATGAGAGCTATGTCTGCCGGGGTGGCACCTCCCGTGGAGAAGCCGGTGGAGGTCTTCACGAAATCCAATCCGGCCTCCCGGGCCAGCTCACAGGCCTGGCGCTTTTCAGCATCATTCAGCAGGCAAGTCTCCAGGATCACCTTCAGGGTCGCCGGAGAGGGAACTGCGGCCCTCAGGTTCTCGAAGTCCCGGCTGACGGCCTTCCAATCGCCGGATTTGGCGGCGCCGATGGCCAGGACCATGTCCACTTCCTGGGCCCCCTCCTTCAGGGCGGTCTCGGCCTCAAAGGCCTTGGCCCGAAGCGCCGAAGCCCCCAAGGGGAAGCCCACCACGGTGCAGGTGCGGACCGGACTGCCCTTCAGGAGAGAGGCCGCCAGGGGCACCCAGAGGGCGTTGACGCACACGGAGGCGAAACCGTGTGCCAAGGCCTCGGCACAAAGAACCTCGACCTGGGCGCCCGTGGCCTCGGCCTTCAAGAGCGTGTGGTCGATGAGCGGCGACAGGTCCCAGGGGCCCTCCGCCGGGGCGATCTGTGCGAAAGGGCGATGGTGAAGCCCCGTCGCATCGCGGAAGAGGCCATGGCCTTCGACGCACCCCAGCAGCTGGGTCACACCGGCCTTGGGGGCTGCCGGAACCCGAGCGCGGATTTCTGCCGTGAGGTCGAGCAGTGGATCGATCATGGCTCCATCATGGCCGGGCAGGCCGCAGGCGGAAAGATGGAGCGGAAAGATAGACATGAAAAAGCGGGCCGAAGCCCGCCTTTTCAGAACCATTGAAGCTTAATTACTTCTTGGCTTCTTCCTTCTTGGGCTCGGCCTTCTTTTCAGCCTTCTTCTCGGCCTTCTTTTCAGCCTTCTTCTCTTCCTTCTTCTCTTCGGTGGTCAGGGCCTTCTTCTCGGCGGCAGGAGCATCAGCCTTCTTGGCAGCCTTCTTGTGGCTCTTCTTGGCCTTCTTCTCGGCCTTGGGAGCGGCTTCAGCCTTCTTCTCTTCGGCGGTCAGGGCCTTCTTGGGCTCGGCCTTCTTGGGCTCGGCGGCAGGAGCATCAGCCTTCTTGGCTTCAGCCTTTTTCTCGGCCTTTTTCTCGGTC
>JAYVRY010000174.1:0-20513 GCA_043775845.1 Acidobacteriota bacterium | reverse complement strand
GGAGCTCTTCATGGCGGCCTCCCCCGCCAACAAGGGCATCATCATCATCCTGTTCATCCTGCTGGGCTACCAGATCTACGTGGCCATCGAGCGCTTCGTCACCTACGCGCAGAGCAACGCTGCCTCCGACAAGTTCCTCAAGCTCTTCATGGACACCCTCCGCCGTGGTGATTTCGAAGCCGCCAAGCGCGCCGCCACCACCCACAACAAGAGCCACGTGGCCCTCGTGCTCAAGCACGGCCTGGACATCTTCCAGTACGAGAAGCAGCTCAAGACCATGAACCCCAACCACGATGCCATCATGCCCGTGGAACGCGCCATTTCCCGCGGAACGGCCGAAGTCATCGAGCTCCTCAAGAAGGGCATGAGCGGCCTGGCCACCATCGGCGCCCTGGCCCCCTTCATCGGCCTGCTCGGCACCGTGATCGGCATCATCAAGGTCTTCTCTGATCTGAAGACCAAGGGCGCTGGCGACATCAACGCGCTGGCCGGCTCCATCGGTGAAGCCCTCGCCACCACCGCGCTCGGCCTGATCGTCGCCATCCCCGCCGTGTGGATCTACAACCTGCTGACCAACAAGCAGGACGTGGTCGTCACCAACATCAACAATGCCGCTTCCCAGATGATCGACGAATTCATCCGTCGCGAGAGCCAGGCCTAAAGATTTTCCACCCCCGCCCGGGAGCGCGAGCTCCCGGGCCATTCAGAGGAGAACACCATGGATGCAGGTGGTGGCAAAAAGGGTGGGATGAAGGCCGACATCAACGTCACGCCCCTCGTGGACATCGTGCTGGTGCTGCTGATCATCTTCATCGTGATCACGCCCGCGGTGAACAGCAGCGTCAAGCTGCCGCTCGCCAAGCACAGTCCCAAGGCTGTGAAGAACAAGGATGAGAAGTACCTCACCCTGCTCTTCCAGTCCAAGCGCAACGACAAGTACGAGGTGATCGGACCCGGCCCCGTGCTCATCGACGACAAGGACGCTAAGGATGAGGTCTTCTTCGTCAACAACGAAGCGCAGCAGCAGAAGCTCGTCGACTACATCAATCGCAATGTCTCCCAGCTGAGCCAGAAGATTGTGTTCGTGAAGGCCGACGCCGATCTCCCCTTCAAATACGTCAACGAACTGTTCCAGGTCTGCCGCAAGGGGGGCGCCGATGAGGCGTCCATCGTCACCAGCGAAGACAAGGACGTGAAGGAAGGGGGCAAGTAATGGATGCCGGCGGCGCAAAAGGCAAGCAGAAGTCAGACATCAACGTCACCCCCCTAATCGACATCGTGCTGGTGCTCCTCATCGTCTTCATCGTGATGGTGCCCGGCCTCGACAAGGCCACGCCGGTCGTGGTTCCCCAGGTTCAGGTGACCTCCAAGCCCACCCCTCCCGATCCCAACAACATCCTGATCCAGATCGATCAGGACGGGAACATGACCCTCCAGCAGGACAAGGTCGATGCCCAGGGTCTGAAGGACCGGCTTCCGGAAGCCGTCATGCTGCAGCCCCTCGGCTACCGCAAGGTCTTCCTGAAGGTGGATGAAGATGTGAAGTTCCAGGCCATGGTGGACGTGCTTGACGCCATTCGCGTCTCCTCGGACACCGCCAAGAAGAAGTCTCTGGAAAACCAAGACAAGTTCCAAGGCCAGGATGGCGGCGACGTGAAAGTGGCCGTCTCCCTCCGCAGGCGCCCCGCAGCCGTCGCACCTGTCGGTTGAGTGGTTCCGCAATAAGAAAAGGGCCCCAATCGGGGCCCTTTTTCATGCCCGCTTGCGCGAACCGAGCACGGTTCCGTAGGCCACGCCCGCCACGGTGATGAGCACGCCGCTCAGTCCCGCGACCGATACGCGTTCCGCCAACAGGGGCACGGCCAGCAGATACTGGAAGATGGGCAGCAACTGGAGCCAGACTGAGGCCTCCGCCACGGACAGGGTGCCGTAGGCATCGGACATGAGCATCTGGCCCGCATAGGCCAATACGCTCATGAGGATGGCCAGCAGCCAGGGCACCAGGCCGCCCGGCAAGGCGGTGAGGGCGAAGGGCAGCACCACCGGCAACCCAGCCACGCAAAAGAAAAAGAAAATCGTGGCCGCGTTGTCCGTGTGGCGAACGGCGCGGATGGCATTGGCGCTGGCGGCCGCGAACACCGCCGCGCCCAGGGCCGCCAGCTCGCCCTTCCCAAAACCGAAGCCCAGATGCCCCTGGCCGAGCACCATCGCCACCCCCATGGAGGCCGCCAGCAGGGCCAACCACAGATGGATGGAAGGGCGTTCCCGCAGGAGCACCAAGGAAAGGCCCGTGGCGAGGACCGGGTAGACGTTGTAGAGAATGCCCGCCTCGCCAGCGGAGATGTGGGCCAGGGCATAAAAGTAGAGGGCCACCACGGCGCCTCCGGACAGGCCGCGCGTCACCAACAGACGGTGGTTGCTGGGCCGGTACAGCCCCGGAATGAGCCCAAAAGCAGCCAGGCTGATCAAAGCCCCCACCACGAAGCGCAGCACCGCCAGATGCCCCGCCGTGAAGCCCAGGCCCGGCAGCGTCAGCTTCCGCGCCAGCACCGCCATCAACCCAAAGCAAAGCGCCGCCCCCGCCAGCTCCAGGCGAGCCACCATGCGACGGTGGGACTGGGCGGGGGTGAACGTGGGCATGTTCCAATCATCCAATATGGGAAAGGAATTTTGAAAGCGGAGGAAAGCTGAGAGGCTGAGGAAAGCAGAGAAAAGCAGGTTTTTCTCAGCTCTCCTCTGCTCCTCCGCACCCCTCCGCTTTCATACATTCCTTTTCCTTGGAACGCTCAAGGGTTGTAGGCCCCTTGAGGCAGATTCAGCCCTTCGGCATGGAAGGCTGACTGCAGGGCCCCGCCCCGGAAGGCGCCGCGGTCAGCGGCCTCCAGGTGATCCAGCAGGTGGGACAGGTTGGCACCGCTGGGCACGGTGGGCACGCCCAGATCTGTGGCCAACTGGGGCAACGTCAGGTCATCGAGGAAAGTGCCTTCTTCGCGCACCACGGCACCCCGCAGCGTGTACTGGTCCGTGGGTCCCGTGACCGTGCGCAGGCTGGCGGAAGGCACCACCACGGCATCCACCCAGGCGAGCTTGCCGCCTCGCTCTTTTCGCTGGGCCTGGGCATCCCGATCCGCGTGAGCGGCGTACTTCAGGTCCTCGCCACAGAGCAGACCCGCCACGGTGACGGTCTCGCCGAAGCTAAAGTTCTTCGCAGCCACCACGCGCAGGTGGCTGCCCACGGCACGGTTCAGCTCGGCGGCCACGCGACTCAACGTGGGCGCGAAGCTGGGGCCCGTCAGCAACAGAATGCGGCGGCCCGTGAAACCCCGGGCCCGGGGGCTTTTGATGAAGCGGCGGCTGTGCTCCAGGAAGCGCCGCACCAGGCCCACGCCGTTTTCCAGCTGGGCCCAGGAACGGGAATAGAAGGCCCGTCCCGGCACCTCGATGCCCGCCCGGGTGAACCATTCGTCCGCCAGGAGCAGCCAGGGCTCGCCGTCATTGGCCTTGGCGTACTTCCGCACTTCGGGTGTCCAGCGGGCCACCCAATCCGTGGCAAAAGAGGCGCTCACATCGGCCACGTTGGGCAGGTTCTCCCGATGCGCCGTGAGGCCCACGGGCACGCAGGAAAGGCTCAGCACACTGCCCCGCCCCTCCCGGCGCCGGGCCCACAGATCATCCAGGGTGCGCTGCCAGATGGCGCCATCGTTGAGCTCCGGGGCCACCACCGCCTGGGTGTGGACATCGATGCCGCCCGCCAGCAGGCGGTCGATCTTGCGAAGGATGTCGCCTTCGCGCGGATTGCCCACCACCTTCACGCGGGCCACGGGATCCGTGGCATGCACCGAGACGTGGATGGGGCTCAGCCGCTCGCGGATGATACGATCGAGCTCGGCATCATCACTGCTCGACAGGGTCGTGAAGTGGCCGTAGAGGAAGGACAGGCGGATGTCTTCGTCCTTCAGATAGAGCGATTTCCGGAAGCCTTTGGGCATCTGGTGGACGAAGCAGAACACGCAGTTCTGCTTGCAGACCTTCACCTCGTCCTGGGCCAGATCCACGCCGATGCCCTCGCCGCCGTTTTCCACGTAGGCTTCATAGGAACTGCCATCGGGCCGCTGCAGCACCAGCTCCGCTTCATCTTCCCGGGTGATCAGGTACTGGTAGTTGAGCTGGTCAAGCACGGCCTCGCCGTGGATCTGCAGCAGGGTGTCGCCGGGCTGGATGCCCGCCTCGTCGGCCAGGCTGCCCGGTTCCACAGTGATGATCTGAACGCCCTTCTGTGCCAAGGAGACTCCATGCTCCGGAATTCCTTCGGAATTCCGGAGATAGATTGTCTCATCGGACAGGAAGAAAGGCTTTTCCTATCTCCGACCCTCCAGGCCCGGAGCCCTGACGAGGCTGAGTCGGGCTTCTTCTCGGCGGCCCGGGGGTGTTCGCGCAGCGAGGCGGAGCGTGGAACCCCCGGAGGAAACTAGGCCGGAGCCTTGGTCTGCTTGCGGGCCTCGACCACCTTGTCGGCGTCGCGGCCGATGAGTTCCTGCAGGTGGTGGAAGGCCCAGGTGAACGATCCCACCCCCATGGTGAGGCTGCGGAGTTCCACCACCACATCGCCCATCTCGGCCTGGGGAATGTAGGCAGAGACGACATCCCACCCGTTCCAGCCGGGCCGGGCATCGAAGCCCAGCACCTGGCCGCCACGCCGCCCCGTCACCAGGCGCTGGGCCTTGGGCGTGAACTCGCTGGGGACGCAGATGTGGACTTCGCAAATGGGTTCCAGCAGCACCGGGTTGCAGACCGGCGCGGCCTCGTTCATGCCGATGCGGGCAGCGGTCTTGAAGGCCATGTCGGAGCTGTCCACGGTGTGGTAGCTGCCGTCCACCAGGGCCACATAGATATCCACGACAGGGAAACCCAGGGGGCCGCGCTTCATCCAATCCACCACGCCATGTTCGACGGCGCCGAAGAAATTCTTGGGCACCACACCGCCCACGATCTTCTCTTCGAACTCGAAGCCCTCACCCCGCTGCCGGGGTTTCACTTCCAGCCACACATCGCCGAATTGGCCGTGACCACCGGTCTGATGCTTGTGGCGGCCGTGGACCTTGGCCGCCTTGGTGAAGGTCTCACGGTAGGGAACCATGGGCGGGTGGTGCGTTACGTCCAGACCGAAGCGACTCTTGAGGCGATCCAGGGCGCACTTGAGGTGCACCTCGCCCTGGCCCCAGAGAATGCGTTCCTGAGTCTCGGCGTTCTGCTCCACCTTCAGGGAGGCGTCTTCTTCGCAAAGCCGCTGCAGCGCCAGGGACAGCTTCACATCGTCGCCGCTCTTGGTGGTGTGCAGGCTGAGCGCCAGCATGGGCTGGAGGGGTTCGGGCCAGGTCAGTTCCACCTTGGCCGTGGGAGTCAGCCCTTCGCTGGTGTGAACGTCATCCATGCGGCCCAGGGCGATGACTTCCCCGAGGGTGGCCTTCTGCTGCTTGACCTGCTGGGAGCCGAAGAGCTTGTTGATGCCGCTCACACGGTTGCCGGCCAGGGAGGTGCCATCGACCACCTCACCGCGCCACACGCGGGAGATGCTCAGCTTGCCCACATGCTGGGCGTGAACGGTCTTGAAGACCTGCGCCAGCGTCTCCTTGCCCTCGGGAATGCCCAGGCGGGCGGCGGTGACATCCACAAAGGGGGATTCATCGCAGAGGGCCTGGAAGAGGCGACGGACACCCGTGTCCTTGTCGGCGGACCCGAAGAACACCGGTACCAGAAGGTCATCCCGCACATCCTTGGCCAGATCCTCGGAGACCTCTTCCACAGGTGGCACCATGTCGCTGAGCAGTTCTTCCATGAGGTGGTCATCGAAATCCGCGAGCTTCTCCAGCAGCGCCTGGCGGGCTTCCTGCTCCTCGGGAATAACCGATTCGGGTAGCTGCACCAAGTCCGCATCCTTGCCTACTTCGTACTTGTAGGCATGCTCGCTGATGAGATCCACATAGCCCGTGATCTGATCACCTTCGCGGATGGGGATCTCCACCAGCACCAGGGGTCGCTCGGACACCACCTGCAGGGCGTTGAGCACGTCCTTAAGCTTGCCGGCACTGCCCGGGGCCTCCATCTTGTTCACAAAGACCACGTGGGGCACCTTGTGGTCGTCCAGGAACTTGAGGGTGGGGGCCACCATGAGGGCGCGGCCCGGATCGGGATCCACCACCACCACGGCGATGTCGGCGGCCATGAGGGCATGGGCCGCTTCCTGACTGAACTCGACCGAGCCCGGGCAGTCGATGAGGGTCCAGGCTTCGCCCTGGTAGGCGCAGGCGGCCAGACTGGCCTCCACGCTCATCTGCCGGGCCTTGGCTTCCATGGAGGCGTCGCCAACGGTGTTCCCCTCCTTGACGGAGCCCTCGCGTGGCAGAGCGCCTGCCACGAAGAGAAGACTCTCCATCAAGGAGGTCTTTCCAGAGAGGTAGGGACCGACAATGGCCGCTACGCGTGGAGTTGACTGAGAATTTCCGCTCACAGTGCCCCCTGATTGTGTGGTGAAGATGGTGATCGACCCAAGTGTTCCGAGCTTGTCACACCCTGGCAACACCGAAAAAAAGCCGCCCGGGAAAAGGCGGCTTAAGTCACAAAATGGTGGAGGTTCCAACTTTGATGGAGGCCGGGCTCGGAACCTGCGGTTCCGAGTTGGGGAACGGCTTCAGTTCCTCAGTGGTTTCCCTGATTTGAGGATGGACTCCATGCGGGCCTGAGTCTTTTCGTAGCTGCAGAGCCGGGCGAAGGCCTGCCGTTCCAGCTCGAGGATGCGCTCCTCGGTGATCTCCTGGACCGGGCTCACGTCGCCACCGGTGAGGATGGTGGCCAGTTCGCCCATGATGATGCCGTCGTGTTCGCTGGCCAGGCCCTGCAGTTTGAAGTCCCGCACGGCGAAGTTCAGGGCCTCGGCGCCGCCCCGGCCCGGCAGGCGCAGGGTGCGCTCTTTCACGGGCCGGAAGTCCGCGGCCATCTTCAGCACTTCCTGCTTGGCTTCGTTCAGGAGGAAGGCCTTGTTCATGACCCGACGATCCGTGCGACGCAGGTAGCCGTTGCGCTGAGCCTCGTCGAAGCTGGTGTGGACCACGGCCGTTCCGATACCCTGGAAACTGGCCTTCACCTTGGGCATGGGGCCCAGCTCGCCCTTGGCAGCCATGGCGTCTTCCATGCGGAGCAGCATCTGGAGGCAGCCGCCACCGGCCGGAATCACGCCCACGCCCACTTCCACCAGGCCGATGTAGAGCTCGGCGTGGCCCACCACCCGCTGGCAGGCCATGGTCATCTCGCAGCCACCGCCCAGGGCCAGGTTGAAGGGTGCCGCCACCGTGGGGAAGGGAGCGTAGGTGAGCATGCGGCCCGCGTATTGCAGGCGCCGGGCCACTTCTTCAATCAGATCGAACTGCTTGTCCTTGGCGGCATTCAGCACCATGACCAGGTTGGCGCCCGCACTGAAATGCTGGCCCTGGTTGCCCACCACCAGGCCCTTGAAGCGGCCCGGGACGTGCTTCTGGACTGTGTCTTCCATGAGCATGATGATGCTGTCATCCAGCGCGTTCATCTTGCTGCGGAAACTGAGGCAGGCCACATCATCGCCGATGTCCAGCAGCTGGCAGCTGCCGTTCTCGGCCACCACCTTGCCTCGGCCCTCTTCGCGCTTGAGGATGATCACGCGGCGGTCTTCGAGAATGGGATCGAAGGCCAGCGTCTTGGGATTCAGCTGGGAAACGGGAACGCCGTGCTCCCAGCGGTAGAAGCTGGTGATGCCCTTGGCCAGCATCTGCTCCACCAGAGGAGGAACAGGCTGCTCATCGAATGTCATGCGCGCCACAATGCGCTCGACACCCAGGGTGTCCCACAATTCGAAGGGGCCCAGATCGAAGGCGAAACCATTCTTGATGGCGCGGTCCACGTTCAGGGGGCCGTCCGTCACTTCGCCCAGGCGGTTCACGGCATAGGTGAGGTTCGGCGCGATGCAGCGCCAGGCCAGGCGCCCCGCCTCGGTGTCACTGGTGAGCAGGGTCTTCACCTTTTCCGCAGGGTCATCAATGCCCTTCAGTTCCTTCAGAATCGGCCAATCCTTCTTCACCTGCGGGATGTACTCGCGGGTCTCGGGATCGATGGCCAGGAAGGTCTTCTTGCCCTTGGCATCCTTGGGGCCCTTCTTGAAAAAGCCCTGCTTCACCTTGTTGCCCAGCAGCTTGTTGTCCAGCATCCACTGGAGGAACTCGGGGAACTTGAAGGTGTCGCGCTCTTCATCGTTGGGGCAGAGGTCGTACACGTTCTTCGCGGTGGCCGCCAGGATGTCCACGCCCGCCAGATCGGCGGTACGGAAGGCGGCGCTCTTGGCGCGGGCCGCGGCATCGCCGAGTACCATATCGAGCACTTCGAAGGGGATCTTCTCGGCCAGGGCCAAGTGCATGGTGGCCATGATGCCGTGGATGCCGATGCGGTTGCCGATGAAGGTGGGACTGTCATAGGCAGGCACCACTTCCTTGCCGAGCGACTCTTCCAGCCAGGTGCGGAAGGCATTGGCCTCCGCTTCATCGACCTCGGGCCCTTTCACGAACTCCAGCAATCTGAGATAGCGAACAGGGTTGAAGAAGTGGGTAATGACGAAATGCTGGCGGAAGGCATCCGTGCGGCCCTCCACCAGCAGCTTGAGGGGAATGCCCGAGGTGTTCGAGCTGATCCAGGCCCCTGCCTTGAGCTTGGGCTCCAGCCGCGTATACAGCTCGCGCTTGATGGCCAGGTCCTCCTTGACCACCTCCACCACCCAGTCGCAGTCCGCCAGGCGATCCAAATGGTCCCGCAGATTGCCGGGCCGGATTTTCTTCAGGAACGAGCTGTGCATGGCCAGCGCGGGCCTGGACTTCGCCAGGGCCGCCAGCGCACCTTCTGCCAGCTTATCGGGTGCTGCCTCGTCGATGACGATGTCCAGCAGCTCCACCTGACAGCCCGCCGAAGCCACATGCGCCGCAATGCCCGAGCCCATCACACCCGAACCCAGCACACCGATTTTCTTGATGACCATAAAAACTCCTAAATTGAAACCGCAGATGACGCAGATGACGCAGATTTGGAGTTCGCAAACCGTTTGTAGGCCAGCCGGGGCTCGGCGAAGTTGATGAGAAGCCCGACTTCGTACCCGGTCGCCTTGAGGTAGTTGAGAATCTGGGCTTCTTCGAGGGCACCCAATCTCACGATGGTTTTCAATTCCAGGATCACGCACTCAAAACAGATGAAGTCCGCACGGTAGGTGGTCTTCAAAGCATGCCCCTTGTAGATCACCGGAAGCTCCACTTCACGACGAAAGGAAATGCCGCGGGCCGCGAACTCGACCGCCAAAGCCTCCTGATAAACCGCTTCCAGAAAACCAGGGTCGAGGCAACGATGAACCTCCATCGCAGCACCAAGGATGGCGTAGCTGCGAGGATCTCCAGAATCCATCGGCGTCATCTGCGTCATCTGCGGTTAATAATCAAATCTTTTCGATGATGGACGCGATCCCCATACCGCCACCGATGCACATGGTGGCGATGCCGTACTTGCCACCATCCGTTTCGAGGCGGTTCAGCAGGGTGGTGAGGATGCGGGCACCGCTGGCGCCCAGGGGATGGCCCACGGCGATGGCACCGCCCCAGGCGTTCACCTTGGCGGGGTCATAGCCACCTTCGCGAATCACCGCGAGGCTCTGGGCCGCGAAGGCTTCGTTCAGTTCCATGGCGTCGATCTGATCGAGCTTGAGGCCGAAGCGATCCAGCACCTTCTTCACGGCGGGCACGGGGCCGATGCCCATGCGGTCGGGCTCGACACCGGCCACGGCGCCACCCAGGATGCGGGCGCGGGCCTTCAGGCCCAGGGACTTGGCCAGGCCCTCTTCCATCACGAGGAGGAAGGCGGCGCCATCCGTCACGGGCGAGCTGTTGCCGGCCGTGACACAGCCATCGACCAGGAAGGCGGCCTTCAGTTCGCCCAGCTTCTCGATGCTCGTGTCGGCGCGCACGCACTCGTCCTGCTGCAGGGTGACGGGTTTGCCATCGAGGCCCTTGGTCTCGAAGCGCACGATCTCCTTTTCGAACTTGCCAGCCTTCCAGGCGGCCGCGGCCTTCTGGTGGCTATTGAAGGCGAACTCGTCCTGGTCACGGCGGCTGATCTTGTATTCCTTGGCCAGATTTTCGGCCGTGATGCCCATGGAGCAGTAGGCCTCGGGGTAGTGCTCGCTGAGGTAGGGATCCACGCTGGGGTTGAAGCCCATCATCTGCACCTTGGACATGCTCTCCACGCCACCTGCGAGGAACAGGTCGCCTTGGTTGGTCATGATGGCCCGGGCGGCCATGAGCATGGTTTCCTGGCTGCTGCCACAGAAACGGTTGATGGTCGCGGCACCGGCGGTGATGGGCAAACCGGCGCGGAAGCTGATGAGGCGGGCCATGTTCATGCCCTGCTCGCCCTCAGGCATGGCGCAGCCCACCAGCACATCCTCCAGGCCCGACCAATCCTTCAGCAGGGGCTTGATGGCTTCGATGACCGCGGCGCCCATGGCTTCGGGCCGGGTGGCGGCGTAGCTGCCCTTGACGCCCCGGCCGATGGGGGTGCGCTTGGCCTCGACGATGACTGCGGATCGCATGGGTCCTCCAAGTGGGGAAGTGGCTGTCTGGGTTTCCGAGGAGCCTAGCACCCGCGGCCACCCGCGACAGCACTTACCGTGAGTCATAGCTCACCTACCACGGGTCAACGGGTTGTCGAGAATGCAGGAAACCGCGAAAGGCGCGAAAGGGCGCGAAAAGGGCTGAAATGGGCCACCGTTCATCCACTGATCCACTTGCAGTTCTCATGCTTTTATCGGTGTTCATCGGTGTTCATCGGTGGATTCAATCGTTTTTTTGGGTCCTTTAGATGAAACCAACGATTGGAGTGGCTCACCCTTTTTCAGCCTCTGTGCTTGTGTTCAGTGGCCTGTCCCTTGAACCCGGAAGAAACCAGGGAAAGGGCTTTTAACCACCGATGAACACCGATGAAAAGCTGATAAAGAAAGTACGGGATTGGGGCTCGGGGTTCTCTGCTCGGGTCGGTGTGAATCTGTGAAATCGGTGGAAACTGTGGACCTGGGTTTTCTCGGTGGTGCCCTGTGTTCCGATCCTTTGGACGGATTCGCTGGATTCCAGGCAAGATGGAGCCATTCCCCGGATTCCCCATGGCTGCCACCCTCCCCCACGCTTTGGAACCCCTGCTTGCCGAATGCCGCAAGGTGATCGTGGGCCAGCCGTTGTTGCTCAACCGCCTGCTGGTGGCTCTGCTCTGCCGTGGCCACGTGCTGCTGGAGGGTCTGCCGGGTCTGGCGAAGACGCGCACCATCAAGACGCTGGCATCCGCCAGTCACACCAGTTTCCGCCGCATCCAGTTCACGCCGGATCTGCTGCCCAGCGATGTGGTGGGCACCCTCATCTTCGACCCCAAGCAGCTCAGTTTCACGCCCAAGCGCGGGCCCATCTTTGCGAACCTGGTGCTGGCCGACGAGATCAACCGCGCCCCCTCCAAGGTGCAGGCGGCCCTGCTGGAAGCCATGGAGGAGCGCCAGGTCACCCTGGGCGAGGACAGCTTCAAACTGCCCGATCCCTTTCTGGTGCTGGCCACGCAAAACCCCCTGGAGCAGGAGGGCACCTTCCCCCTGCCCGAGGCCCAGATGGACCGCTTCCTCTTCAAGCTCCGCGTGGATTACCCCAAGCAGGAGGAGGAGGTCGAAGTGCTGCGCCGCGCCCATCTGACCGGCGACGAAGTGCGCCCCGTGGTGGACGCCGCCATGCTGCTGGCTGCGGGCAAGGAGGCCGAACAGGTGCGCCTGGATGACGCCATCCGCACCTACATCGTGCGCCTCGTGCAGGCCACGCGACCCGGCCACGGCAAGCCCTGGAAGGGCAAGGAACTGCTCCGCTGCGGCGCTAGCCCCCGCGCCTCCCTGGCGCTCCAGTCGTCCTCTCGCGCCCTGGCCTACCTCATGGGCCGCGACCACGTGCTGCCCCAGGACATCGTGGAACTGGCGCCTGATGTATTGCGCCACCGCATGCTGCTCACCTTCGAAAGCGAGGCCGATGGCGCCACCACGGACCAGGCCATCGCCCAACTTCTGCAGGCCGTGCCCAGGCCTTGATGCAAAACGGGCGATCCCACCACCTTCCCCCTGGAGGCAACATGTCACGACCGAAACTGCTGAAAATCCGCCTGATCTACAGCGTGGAAGGCTCCACGGTTCCCCTGGAACTGGACATCGATCCCGCGACCACCAACGCCCTCTTCCTCGACGAGAAAGCCGTCGTGGAGATCCTGGGCGGCTTCTACGATGGCCGGAAACAGACCATGACCAAGGAAGAGGCCATCGCCCGCTTCGGCATCCGTGCCGAGGCCTGGTTCCCCAGAGGCAAGGATGTGCTGCCCCTCAACAAGGCCTTCATGAAGCTGGTCTGGGGCAAGGACACGAAGAAGGCCGCGCGCAAATCCAACGTTCGGCTGGATGCCCGGGCCGACCCTGAATACCTACCCATGCTGGTCAGGAAGACTCCCGGCTGCCCACCCAGTGGAGACCTCTGAGGCTATTTCCGCGACTGAAGGCTTTCCAGCATGGAAAGGGCTTCCGGGTTATGCGGATCCAGTGCGAAGGCCCGCTTGATGCGGGCCTTCGCCTCTTGAATCTGCCCCTGTGTTTCGGCCAGTTGCGCCCCCCGCAGCCAGAGAAGGCCATTCTCTGGAAACCGCTTCACACCCTCTCGGAACAGAACTTCGCCTTCCAACAAGGTCTGAGCCCCCTCGGCCGTTCCCAACCCCGTGGCCTTGCCCTTCCAGCAGGCGACTTCCACCAGACTGGATAAGAAAACGGGACGAAACGGCTCGATCTGCCGGGCCTGGCGATAAGCTTGGCCCGCTTGGTCCAATGCTGCCAGGGCGCCCGGATGGTGATGGTCCGTTTCCCACTGACCACGCATGAGGGCTGAATCTGCCAAGCCATTGAGAGAGCGGAAACTGAGCCCCTGCTTGAGCACCATTTCAAAATTGCCAACGGACTTCTCCAGGGAGGATCGAGGATCCAAACCATGGGTCCGCTCGAACTCCGCCCGCTCCCCCCAGAGGTAGCCCAGTGACTCCCGGAGAGCTTTTGCCTCCGGCTCCCGCTCCAGTCCACGGAGCACCACCTGCAATGTTGTTTCGAAAACCTCCCAAGGAGGCTGGCTACGTTGTGCGCCATACCCCATGCGCCAGGTGGCCACGCGGGTCAACTCAGCCGCCAGATCCGCCCGACTGGGTCTCAGGTCGAAGGCCTGGCGGCCATGGGCCAAGGCCCGATCCAGCCAGGGCAAGGGGTCCCCCAGTTCGGGGAACTTGGCAGCACAGCACTCCGCCTTCATGGCCCCCTCCAGCGCCTCGAAGGGCGGCTGGGCGGAATCCAAGAGTGGGGCCAGCAAGGCCAAGGCCTTGCGCAGGGGTTCGGCGCCAGGGCGCCCCCTCATCTCCGCACTGACGGCTTCGGCCGTAAGCAGGTTCGCCTCCAATACGGCTGCCAGTTGCCCCGAGGACTCCAGGATTCGCAGGGTCGAAACCTGACTCATTACCAATGCGCGGAGAGAAGGTCCCTGCACTGGGTCGGTGACATAGGAGCCGTAGCGCAGCACGCTGATTCGGCCCGCCAAGGTGAGGGACTGAAGATCACAGGGGGCAGAAGTCAGCACGAATTGAACGCTTTGCTGTGCCTTAGCCAGCAGGCTGGCGCGCTCTGAGCCGCTCTGAGGCAGCCCCCAGGACAGCAGCGCCTGGGCCTCCAGCAGGCGGGCTTCGTAGAACCAAGGCGCCTGGACCTGGGCTTTCCGGGCCTGGGCCACGGCCTCTTCCCAGCGCCCGGCCACCCAGGCGGCCTGCCCTTCCAAGTAGGCCAGGGGGATGAGCGAGGCCGTGGCCCCGGCTTTCAGCAGGGGCTCGATGCGGGAAGTGGCTTGGATTTGCAGGCGGCCGATGGCCTCCTTGCGGGTGTCTTCCTGGCCGATGCGCCAAGCCTCGTCCAGGGCGTGCTGGTGCAGTTCCAGCAGGGCCCGGCCCAGGGCTGAGCGCAGCTCCGGCGTATCGAAGCCCAGGGCCCGGGATCGTTCCAGGTGATCCTTCGCCAGCTCGGGCTGGCCCAGGGCCAGCCGCGCGCGGCCCAGGGCGTACTGGCCTGGCGCTTCCGCCAGGGAATGCTCGGCCTGCACGTCTTCGGCCAGGCGGGCCACCCGCCCTTCCAGATCTCGCAGTTCCGGGCCCAGATCGTGAGGCGGGGACAGCTTGATGTAGCGAGCCAAGGCTTCGATGCGTTCCGCAGCCTGGGCGAAGCGTTGGGCGAGAGCGGTCCGGGCGCTGGCCCGCACGCGCTCGCGCAAGGCGAAGCCGCCGAACAAGATGATGGAAAGCAGCACCGCCGTCGTGGCCACCACCAGGGCCTTGTGCTTGCGGGCCCAGCGGCCCAGCCGCTCCAGGGGCGTGGCCGGGCGGGCCTGGATGGGCTCGCCGTTCAGGATGCGCTGCAGATCCTCCCCCAGGGCCCGGGCCGTGGCGTAGCGCTGGCGGGGATCCTTCTTGAGGCAGGTGAGCACCACGGTGTCCAGGTCCACGGGGATGGTGGGCACCTTGCGCCGCAGGGGCAGGGGATCGTCCTTCACGATCTGGGACATGCATTCCAGCGTGTCGCCACCGAAGGGGGGCGCCCCGGTCAGCAGCGCGTAGAGGGTGGCCCCCAGCGAATAGACATCGGAGCGGCGGTCCACCAGGGCCGTCTGGCCCTGCACTTGCTCCGGGGACATGTAGCTCACGGTGCCCATGACCCGGCCCGTTTCCGTGAGGCCGCGGGTATCGGTGCGCCGGGCCAAGCCGAAATCCAGCACCAGGGCTTGCGTGACGCCATCCTCGGCGCAATCGATCATGAGGTTGGCGGGCTTGAGATCGCGGTGAACCAGGCCCACGCGATGGGCCGCGTGGACCCCTTCACAGACTTCCACCATGTGGCGGAGCAGGGCCTCCAGAGGTAGGTGGGGCGCGGCTTTCTGGAGGGTCTCCCCCCGCAGGAACTGCATGGCGATGTAGGGCTGGCTGCGCCATTCGCCCACCTCATGCACCCGGCACACATTGGGGTGATCCACTCGGGCCTGGAGCTGGGCCTCCTGTAGAAAGCGCTGAAGCTGTTCCGGATCATCGCGGCGCAGCAGTTTCAGGGCCACCACCCGGTGCAGGCGTGGATCCGTGGCCTTGAAGATGCGCCCCATGCCCCCTTCGCCCAGCAGCTCCAACCGCTCGAAGCGGCCCCACTGCTCCACCCGAATGGCCCGGAAGATCCCGCCCTGACGCAGCCCCCCCCGCGGCATGGAGGGGTCGGAGGCGGGTGCCGATGCCACGGCCTGGGTATCTGCCGCTCCATCCAGCGCCGGGTTCTGCGCCGTGATGGCCGCAGACCACTGGCGGACTTCATCGGCCTCCAGATCCTCCAGATCCTGCATGAGCAGGCGGCTGTCTCCTTGCGAAAGGCGGCCCGAGGCCACGAGAGATCCCAGGTCACCCCCCTGGGACTCTGCCGGTTCAAGCAGCCCCCGCGCCACGGCCAGGGCCAGCACCCGTTCGTCAGCTGTCGCCATGGCCAGCCTTGCCCACCGATGTAACTCCTGTGTGAAGGTTCCATCCTGAGGCCAACCCGGGTGAAGTTGAAGCTACTCTGGGTTGACCAGGCTTTGACCGAGGGGCAGACTGACCTTGGCCTAGACGGCGGAAAGGAGGTTCCATGGGACAGCAAGCCGACCTCTCCGAACCTCCGTCGAGACGCGCCGCCCGCTGAGGCGGTTCCTTCCCCCGCTCCCCGAATCCGCACCCTGAACGGGATGGCGGCGCGCCCGCGCGCTGTCTCCCCTGCACCGGACCGGCCCATGATCCACCGCTTCCTAGATACCGTATGGGGCCAGGCGATGAACCTTCTGACGGCGCCCATCAGGCACCGCCGCTGGATCGACCTGCTGGTGCTGGCGGCCCTCATGGGCACGCTGGCGGCCCTCTGGCTGGTGGGCAAGGAGTGGACCTCGGTCCAGCGGCCCACGGTGGAGATTTCGCTCAGCGCCTGGGCCCTGCCCAAGTACCTGCTGCTTTCGCTCATCCGCGCCATCGCCGCTTATGTGGTCTCACTGGCCTTCACGCTGGTGGTGGCCTACTGGGCTGCGAAAGATGCCATGGCCGAGCGTATCCTCGTGCCCATCCTCGACATTCTCCAGAGCGTGCCCCTGCTGGCCTTCCTGCCGCCGGTGCTGCTGCTTATGCTCACGCTCTTCCCCCGCAGTAACGTGGGCCTTGAGTTGTCGGCGGTGCTGCTCATCGTCAGCTGCCAGGCCTGGAACATGGCCTTCAGTTTCTACCAGTCCCTGAAAACGCTGCCCAAGGAGCTGGAGGAGACCTCGAGCCTCTACGGCTTCACCTGGCTGCAGAAGCTGCGCTGGGTGGAGATCCCCTTCGCCACACCGGGGCTGGTGTGGAATTCCATGGTGAGCGTGGCCAACAGCTGGTTCTTCCTGGTCTCCGCCGAAGCCTTTCGGGCCGGCGACAAGAATTTCCAGTTGCCGGGCTTGGGTTCATACATGAACACTGCGGTGGAACAGGGCAATGGCCGGGCCCAGGTGCTGGTCATCGTCACCATGCTGACCCTGGTGGTGCTGCTGGATCAGTTGGTCTGGCGGCCCGTGGTGGCCTGGTCCCAGCGCTTCCAGGTGGACGAAGGTTCCGAGGTGGATCCTGGCGACAACTGGCTGCTCCGCCTGTTCCGGCGCTCCCGCCTGTTGAAGTGGCTGGAACAGCGCCGGACCCGTCGACTGCACCAGCGCAGACCCCGGCCCACCCTCATCCGCAAGGCCCAGCAGGAGATCGAGCGCCCCGGACGCCTGGGTTCCTGGGTCGCGGCCTCAGCCCTGGTGGCTGTCCTCCTCCTGCTGGCCCTGGGCGGGGTTTCGGTGCTGCGGTTGCTGGCCTCGGTGAGCCTCAGTAAATGGGTGGTACTGATCAAGGCTGGCGGTGCGTCCCTCTCCCGGGTGCTCCTCTCCACCTTCCTCGCCACGCTGTGGACGCTGCCCGTGGGGCTCTGGATCGGCATGTCACCGAAGTGGTCGCGGCGCCTCCAATCCGTGGTGCAGGTGGCCGCCTCGTTCCCATCGTCGCTGCTCTTCGCCACCCTCATCCTGGTCTTCCAGTCCCTGGGCATCGGCCTCGGCGTGAGCTGCGTCCTGCTCATGGTGCTGTCCACGCAGTGGTACCTGCTATTCAACATCATTGCGGGGGCCCAGGCCATTCCCTCGGACCTTCGTGAAGCCTCCACGGCCTACCGCATGTCGCTGTGGAAGCGTTGCTGGAATCTCTATTTCCCGGCGGTGTTTCCCTTCCTGGTGACCGGCTGGGTGACGGCCACAGGCGGCGCCTGGAACGCCAGCATCGTCACCGAAATCGTCACGGCCAAGCGCCAGACGCTGCGCACCTTCGGCCTGGGCGCCGAGGTGGTACTGGCCACGGACCAGGGTTCCATGCCCAACCTGGCCGCCAGCGCGCTGCTCATGGCAGCCATGGTCGTCCTCTTCAACCGTCTCGTCTGGGTGCCGCTCTATCGCCTGGCCGAGACCCGCTATGCGCTCAACCGCTGAGGGTGGATATGCAACAGGCCTACAGCTCCCCCATCTGTGAACTCCGCAGCGTACAGATGCGCTTCCCCGGTCCCCGGGGCAAGGTCCATCGAGTGCTGGAAGACATCCAGCTCGAGGTGCGGCCCGAGGAGATCCTCTGCATCATCGGCCACAACGGCTCCGGGAAATCCACGCTGCTCCGCCTGCTGGCGGGCCTCATGCCGCCTTCCCAGGGCGAAGTCCGCCACCACGGTGAGAAGTTGGAGGACTTGAACCCCGGCGTGGCCATGGTGTTCCAGACCTTTGCCCTCTACCCCTGGATGACCGTGGAGGAAAACGTTCGGGTGGTGCTCCGCGCCCGCGATCTGCCTGAGGGCGAAGTGCGCGAGCGGGCCCACCAGGCCATCCGCAAGGTGGGTCTCGAAGGTTTCGAAGAAGCCTTCCCCCGGGAACTCTCCCGAGGCACCAAGCAGCGTGTGGGCGTAGCCAGAGCCCTGGCGGTGGATCCCGAGATCCTCGTGATGGACGAACCCTTCAGCCAGGTGGACGCCCTCACGGCCGAAGCGCTGCGCGCGGAAATCCTGGACATCTGGGCGGACAAGGAACGCAATCCCTCGGCCATCGTGATGGTGAGCCAGTCCATCCGCGAGGCCCTGCTCATGGCTGATCGGATCGCCGTGCTGTCTGGCAGCCCGGGTAGTTTGCGCACCATCCTGGACATCCCCCTGCCCCGCCCCCGGGACAGCCGCTCGCCCGAGTTCATGAAACTGGTGGACCACCTCCACGACATCATCACCAGCGCCGAACTGCCCGATGTGCAGGTCTCGGCCCCGGTCATGAGTGCCTCGGACGAAGACCTGGTGGAGCCGCTGCCCATGGTGCAGAGCGCCGATATCCTGGGCCTTCTGGAATTCGTGGAGTCCCAAGGCGGCACCAGTGACCTGTTCCATGTGGCCTCTCACACCCACGTGCCCTTCGAACGCGTGCTCACCACCGTAAAGGCCGCCGAGATGCTGGATCTGGTGGACACGCCCAAGCGGGGTGTACTCCTCACGCCCCTGGGCAAGCGCTTCGTGAACGCCAACATGGACGACCGCAAGGATCTTTGGCGCGCCCAGCTCCTGGAGCTGCGCCTCTTCCGCGTGGTGCAGGAGATGCTGCGCCTCGAAGAAGGCGAACTATCCAAGGAGGCCCTGCTCCAGGAAATCTCCACCCGCCTGCCCATGGAGGATCCCGAAGCCACCTTCGAGACCATCGTGGCGTGGGGCCGCTTTGGTGAACTCTTCGCCTATCGCGAGGAACAGGGCGTGCTGACGCCGGAGTAGTTTTCAGAACTGCCCGTGTAGCCTCAGGGCCACCAGGTTCGCCGGCCCCCGGTCGCGGTTGTAGCCGGGGTTCGCGATCCGCTGCGCGTCGACCGTGGCGGTGAGGAAACGACCCAGGGCAAAGGCATAGTAGGCCTCATAGATGCGCTCGGGAGCGTAGGTCAGGCGGCCATCCCCCAGCAGGAAGCCCAGACCTCCGGCCGCAAGATAGTCCTTGTGGTCAGGGCTCAGGCCGTTCAGGACATAGGCGAACCCCAGGCGATCCTGCGGGCGGTTCCAAGCGGTGCCTTTGAGGGTCAGACCGGCGGACACCGATCGGTCCACTTCCGTGAAGGCCCAGGATTCCGTGCGGCCATCACTCCAGCTCCAGCGGGCAAAGGCGCCGAGGTCGGCCGTGAGGGACTGCTCCACATTGAGGCCCCAACCCTGCTTCACGCGGCCGTAGGCGCGGGTGGCGGTGACATCAGGGGCGATCGGCGTTTCCGCGAGGCTCTGGCGATAGTCGCCCATGCGGGTGGTGTTGCGGAACACCATCAGCCGCACGGCGCCGGGCTGGGCTCCCAGCGTGTGGTCGTGTTCCACTTCCACCACGTCGCCGTGGGCGCGGGCCAGGCCGTGATCCATCTCCAGCTGATTGGCCTCCAGGGGTTCGGCGAAACGGCCATAGCGCAGGGCCCAGGCATCCCAGTAAAGCTCTGCGGCCAGGCCCCAGGTGTAGCCCCGCGTATCGGCCGGGTAATCCCAGGCGCCATGACCCATGAGCGTCCAGTTGAAGAACTGGGTGCGGGGGTCGTGGGCATAGGCATTGGCGTCGAAGACATCCATGACGCTGAACTTGCCGAGGTGCAGCACGAGGCGGTGCGCATCATGGGATCCGCTCAATTGGTGGGCATCGTCCTCGACCTTTTGCGCCTCACCGCCGAGGTTGATCGTTTGTCGGATCAGGGCCCGGGCCACCGTGGCCCGGAAGTCGGTGCTGCCCACCCGGTAGGTCTCGCCGTTGGGTGCCCCCGCGAGCCCCACCACACTGCTGACGCCTTTGCCCGCCGCCCCTTCCAGATCGAGGTAAACCTCGGTCCCCGACCAGGGCCGCCAGCCGGCCATGAGCGTGGTGGTGAAGGAGGTGGCCCGCTCCGGGCCGGGGCGCAGGGAATTCGGGCCCTGGTAGGGCGAGGTGAAATTCCCGATGGACTGGGTGTATGGTGTTCTCGGTGTCGCGCGCAACGTTTTCCAAATCCTTCTTGATGCTGTCGAGTTCGGCTTCGCGCATGGCTTCGTCGAACTGGGCGCGGAATTCGTTGGCCTGACGACGGATCATGCCGACGTATTTGCCGATCGTGCGCAGCAGCAAGGGCAAGTCTTTCGGGCCGACCACGATGAGCGCGACCAGGCCTAAAATCAGTAGCTTGCTGGACGTGAGATCGAACATTCCTAAACCAAACTTTCGCGACCCGGCATGACTCGAGGTCACGGAAAACGGAAAAAAAAGCGACGCTAGCGTTGCGAAGCG
>JAYVRY010000173.1:0-20538 GCA_043775845.1 Acidobacteriota bacterium | reverse complement strand
GCTGCCCCATGGAAGGCGATGTGCCCGAGGCCGTGGTCTTCGGGTACGCAGAACGCCTCCTCAGTCGTGGCGTCGATGGGATATCGATTTGTGACACCACAGGCATGGCCCACCCGGGCCATGTGAAGACGCTGTGCCGGAGCTTCCGCGAGCGTTTTCCCGAAGCCCAGGTGACCCTGCACCTGCACAATACGCGGGGCATGGGCCTGGTGAATGCGTTGGCGGGCATCGAGGCAGGCGTGGACCGCTTCGACTCGTCCCTGGGCGGCATCGGCGGTTGCCCCTACGCGCCAGGCGCCACGGGAAATGTCTGCACCGAAGACCTGGTGAATCTGCTGCAGGCCATGGGCTACGACACGGGTGTGGACCTGTCCGGCCTGCTGAGCGCGGCCCGGTCTCTGCCGGCCTTGTTAGGCCATGACGTGCCAGGTCAGGTCATGCATGCGGGACTGGCCCAGAATCTCCACCCCGTGCCGGCGAGTCTGGAAGAGATCCGGACTCGGGCCCTGGGCCAGAATTGAATTGAATCAATTCCCTTTTCATTACAAGGGTGCGTCCCATTGACGCTGGACAATGGAGGGCCTTCTTGCCTATTCCCGGTCCAACCCCGCAAGATCCCAGTATTGGAGTCGGGTAAGGGTCCCCTCCACCAACTGGCCTTCTACGAAGTGGAAAAAGACGGGCTTCTCCGAAGTGGGACCAAGATTCCAAGTTCTGCCGGTATGAGTGTCGGCGAGGAGTTTAGGCGATTCGACTGACACCTTGAGGAGATATCTCCCATCGGAGGAGGCATAGGTCAGAGGTCTCGTCTCAGGTTCCCTGGCGGGCAGAATCGAAGGTTGGAAGTTGTAAGGAGGACCAAGGATGAAGCCCTGCGGCGTCCACCGTGGGGACATTGGGCGGTCGGTCTCCTGGTGCCCCTGTTGCCGAGGAGGCTCGTCCAGGCTCCAACGGCTAATGTGCTGGGTCACACCATCGGGGCTGGAGCGAACCCCGTCCCAAGTGGGCCATCCCAACACGGAGGGCCTTCGCACCTCAGAGGCGATCGAGAGGCTGCGTGAATCATCGGTGAAGCGAAAGGCCTGAATGTCCCCTTTGTGTCTGGTTTCACCTAAGGGCTTCATGGTGATGAGATCCCAGACCTCCAGCACGTGATTCTTCTTCGGGTTTTCAGGGTCCGGGCGGGCGAAAGCTAAATGTCGCCCATCAGGAGAAATCGCAGTGAGAAAGGCCCTGTCCCAAGTCCGAGTGGTGGTGAGGTTCTGGAGGTCCCACAGCAGGAGGCCACCTGGACCGGTAGCAAAGACGGAATGTTCGTCGACCCACCCATCCTCCTTCCCGTCCCCTCGATTCGGAGTATGCCCTAGGCGGGCCTGGAAACAATGGTTCTCAAGGTCGAACAAGTCCATGTAACCCCAGGACACCAAAACCTGCTTCCCTCCACCCACGAGGTGAAGGGTGGACGACCGTACCTCATCAATTCGCGAAATGGATCTGAGTTTGGGGGGTAGAGCAAGGGTGGCCGTGATCGTTCCCTTCCGAAGATCCCACAAGCGGAGACAGCCATCCGAGCCTGCTTGCAAAAGGAGATTCTTTTCGGGAAGAGGGAGCACCGCAATGGACCGCCACACTTCGGCTTCAAGTGGGAGTTTATTGCGCCAATCGTTGCCTGTTTGCCTGAAGAGGCTAGGGGGCTTGATGGTGGCATCCACTATAAAATGCAATCGTGTATCAGGTGGCCGACTGGAAGTTTGGTTCGACTTTGGTACCGGCGGGATCGCATTCCAGATGGGGAGACCATCGGGTAGCGGGACAACCAGTTCCCAACAACTTCTGATCCACCGATTCTCTTTCCAGCACTCCCACTGAATTTCGACCTGGCACACGCGGTCCCGGATCTGAAAATTGAGGATTTTCATATCTTCTGGTGCATGGAGATGGTGTTTGGATTCTGGAAGGTCAGGAGGCAGGAGTGAGATATTCCGAAGTCGACTTCCCCCTTTGGTTTCCCATATTTCAAGATTGAAATCCTCTGGTGACAGGCAGAGCAGATTTCCATGGAAGAGGAGTGGGTCGCCTTCGATCCTGCCTGTTGCCAGATTACCGAGAAGTTTTCCATCGCTTAGGTTCCACCCACGGACAGGACCCGCCCAGCCGTTCTGCTTCACCCAAAGATCATGATTACCTTCTCCAGCCAGAAATCCGTAGGAGGGCTGGTCGGGAGTGTATGACGCGATTAAACGCGTTGGGAACGGGCCCAGACGTCGCACCTCCTTTTTCAGCATCCAGTCCCAAACCTCCAGCCAGGTACCTGTCGGGTCCCAGATCACGACCCAACGCTCACCTCGAGTGAAACCGACTGGGCTGCTGCGGTCCTGCCAGGTGTAGAGACAAGCCCCGGTGTGTGCATCCCACACCCAGGTGGCGCCAGAAAAGTGGGTGCTCAGAAAATTCCCCTTTGGGGAAAGGTTGCTCCCCAACAGATTCGTTGGCACCCGCTCCACGGGTACAAGCCTGGCTGGAGCCAGGTTAAGAGATTCAGGCGTTCTGGATGCTTGGGCTAGCAACGGAACGCCAAGCATGAGGAATAGGTAGACGATTCGAGCAATCATGTGATCTACCCTTCTTCATTTTTGATGGAAAAGCCAGTGCAAAGCCCTAAGTTGCCAGCGGCCTTGGGTCAACGGCTCGGCTCGTATCCCATCGAGAAATGGCCGGGTTCCGACTAATGCAACTCCGGGTCCCCGCTCCAGCCTTCCCCATCCTCTTCCTGGGGTTTCTCGGGAACGCGGTAGCTTTCGCTGGCCCAGGCACCCAGGTCCTGGACCTGGCAGCGCTCCGAACAAAAGGGCTTGAAGGCGTTGCCCTCCCAAGAGGTGGGGATGCGGCAGGTGGGGCAGGGGCGAAGCGTCATGGCTATCAGCATATCCTCCACCCTTGCGATATCAAATACGAAGAAAACATGAGTCAAAACCAGAAGATCATGTTGACAATGACTCATCACCCCTTATTCTCATAGGAACAGGGTGGGCGCAGCCCGGCCTGTTCCCGATCAGGAACCCGAGCTAAAAGGAGCAACCCCATGGGCAAGATCATCGGCATTGACCTCGGCACCACCAACAGCTGCGTGGCCGTGATGGAAGGCGGCGTCCCCAAGGTGATCCCGAATCCCGAGGGCGCGAACACCACGCCTTCGGTTGTGGGTTTCAACCCCAAGACCAGCGAGCGGCTGGTGGGCACCTCGGCCAAGCGCCAGGCGGTGGCCCAGCCCAAGATCACCATCTATTCCATCAAGCGTTTCATGGGCCTGCCCTTCGCCGATTCCGACCGTGAGCAGAAGCTGGTGCCCTACACCGTCGAGCGCGCCGACAAGGGTGGCTGCACGGTGGATGTGCTGGGCAAGAAGCTGAGCCCCGAGGAAATCAGCGCAGCCGTCATCTCCAAGATGAAGGAAGCCGCCGAGGCCTACCTGGGCGAAAAGGTCACGGAAGCCGTCATCACCGTGCCCGCCTACTTCAATGACGCCCAGCGCCAGGCCACCAAGGATGCCGGCGCCATCGCGGGCCTGGAGGTCAAGCGCATCGTCAACGAGCCCACGGCTGCGGCCCTGGCCTATGGCCTCGACAAGAAGAAGGATGGCACCATCGCGGTCTTCGACTTCGGCGGCGGCACCTTCGACATCAGCATTCTCGAAGTCTCCGAGGGTGTGGTCGAAGTGAAGTCCACTAACGGCGATACGCACCTGGGCGGCGACAACATCGATCAGACCATCATCGATTGGCTGGCGGAAGAGTTCCTCAAGGCCGAGGGCATCGATCTGCGGAAGCAAGCGGACGCCATGCAGCGCCTGAAGGAAGCGGCCGAGAAGGCCAAGTGCGAACTGTCCAGCACCACCCAGACCGACATCAGCCTGCCCTACATCACGGCGGACGCCAGCGGGCCCAAGCACGTGAACCAGACCCTCAGCCGCGCCAAGTTCGAGCTGATGATCGAGCCCGTGCTGCAGAAGCTCAAGGGCCCCTGCGAAAACGCGGTCAAGGATGCCAAGATCGCCCACCACGAGATCGACGAAGTGGTGATGGTCGGCGGCTCCACCCGTATCCCCAAGGTGCTGGAAATGGTGAAGCAGATCTTTGGCAAGGAGCCCAACCACAGCGTGAACCCCGATGAAGTCGTGGCCGTGGGCGCCGCCGTGCAGGCCGGCGTGCTGGCCGGTGACGTGAAGGGCGTGCTGCTCCTCGACGTGACCCCGCTCTCCTTAGGCATCAACGCCAACGGCGGCCAGATGAGCGTCATCATCCCCCGCAACACCACCATCCCCACCAAGCGCTCCGAGGTTTACACCACCGCCGTGGACAACCAGCCCGGCGTGGACATCGAAGTGTTCCAGGGCGAGCGGCCCGTGGTCGAAGGCAACAAGCTGCTGGGCCAGTTCCACCTGGGCAACATCGCCCCCGCGCCTCGCGGCATGCCCCAGATCGAAGTCGTCTTCGACATCGACGCCAACGGCATCGTGCATGTCACCGCCAAGGACAAGGGCACCGGCAAGGACGCCAGCATCACCTTGACGGGCAGCACGGGCCTTTCCAAGGAAGAGATCGAAGCCAAGGTCCGCGACGCCGAATCCCACAAGTCCGAGGACGAGGACCGCAAGTCCATGCTGGAAGAAAAGAACCACCTGGACCAGATGGTCTACCAGGTCGAGAAGCTCCTGAAGGACAGCGGCGACAAGCTGCCCGAGGCCGACAAGAAGGAGGCCGAAGAAGCCATCGTCGAAGCCAAGGCCGCCCTGGCCAGCCTGGAGAAAGAGCGCATCAAGAAGGCTCTGGAAGTCCTCACCGCGAAGAGCCACAAGCTGGCCGAAAGCCTATACAAGCAAGAGCCCCCGGCGGGTGACGGCCCGGCTCCAGGCGCTGGCGCGCCTGGAGAGAAAAAAGCCGATGATGGTGTCATTGATGCAGAAGTCGTGAGTTAGCCTGGGCACAAAAAGGGGGAGCCTGCGGGCTCCCCCTTTTTGTGCCTCGAACAAATCTTAGTGCCATACACTAAACCAATGCCACACCCCGACTACTACAAGATCCTCGGCGTGCCGAAGTCGGCCTCGGAAGAGGACATCAAGAAGGCGTACCGGAAGCTGGCCCGCAAGCACCACCCGGATTTGAACCCCGGCGACGCCAAAGCTGAGGCCGAGTTCAAGAAACTGTCCGAAGCCAACGATGTGCTGTCGGATGCTGAGAAACGAAAAAACTACGACACCTACGGCGATCCCAACGGGCCCGGGGCACAGATTCCGCCTGGCTTCCAGCAGGGTAACGGCGGCTTTTCCTTCGAGGATGTCTTCGCGGGTTTTGGCGGGCGTCCCATGCGGCATGGCCCCGAACGCGGCGAGGATTTGCTGCACGCGGTGCGGCTGGGCTTTCGTGAAGCCTTCGAAGGCACGCGCCTCAACCTGCGCGTGAACCGCTCGGAACCCTGTCTCACGTGCCGGGGCAGCGGCGAATCCAGCCGCAAACAGGAGCAGTGCCGCACCTGCCAGGGCAAGGGCAAGGTGGGTGGTGGCACGGGGTTCCTGTCCTTCGGCCGGACCTGCCCGGATTGCCAGGGCCGCGGCTCCAAGGCGCCTGCCTGCCCTGATTGCGGCGGCGCGGGTCGCCATGCTCGGCAGGAGACGGTCACCATCGCCATCCCCGCCGGTGTGGAAGACGGCGCCAAGCTACGGGTGGCGGGCAAGGGTGAAGCGGGGCGGCGGGGCGGCGGGCCCGGCGATCTCTTCCTGCAGATCAGCATGGAACCGGATGCGCGTTTCGAGCGGAAGGGACCGAACCTCTATGTGAAGTTGCCCATCTCCTTCACGGAGGCGGCCCTGGGCGCCAAGGTGGACGTGCCCACGCCCGAGGGTCAGCAGACCATCAAGGTGCCTCCCGGTACCCAGACGGGGGCGCGCCTACGGCTCAAAGGCCAGGGCATGCCCATTCCCCGCAGCAGCCAGCGCGGTGACCTCATTGCCGAGGTGGCCCTGGTCACCCCAACCATCCAGGACGAACGCAGCAAGGAGCTGCTGCGGGAGTTGGCTGAATTGAACGACGAGGCAGTACGAAAGCAGCGGAGTACCGTATGAGTTCCAGGGATCCCCGCCTCGGCGCCTACATGATCGGCGTGGTGTCGATGCGTTATGGCGTGCATCCCCAGACCCTGAGGCTCTACGAACGCGAGGGCCTGCTCACACCCAGCCGCACCGAAGGCAAGACCCGCCTCTACAGTGACGAGGATCTGGAACGCCTGGAGTTCATCTTGAACCTCACCCGTGACCTGGGTGTGAATTTGGCGGGCGTGGAAGTGGTGCTGGGCATGCGGGATCGCCTGAACCACTTGCAGGAGGATCTCGAGCGCCTGGCCCTGGCCCTGGAAGCCGCCGGGCTGAAGGAGGTGCCCCGGCCCACCTCGGCCACAGGCCTGGTGAAATTGACTCCCCATGGTTTGCGCAAACGGTCCTGACGAGGGGGACCGCCCGGTCGCTTCGCTTCCTCTGCGTCCCCCTCGTGCTCCCACGTGGCGCCCTGGCAAAGTCCGGACGGCACGTCCGATTTGTGCAGGCAGCCGCGATCGCTTGCTATGCTGATCCTTCCTCCAAGGTGATTCGTGCCCCTCCGGCATCTCGAAGAGCGTTCGCTCGACAAGTACTTCGATTCGATCCGCCACCTTCCGCTGCTGACGGCGGAGGAGGAGCGGATCAACGGGCGCCTGTGGCAAAACGACCGCAATCCCGAGGGCCTGAAAAAACTCGTGGAAGGCAACCTGCGCTTCGTGGTGAAGGAAGCGCGGAAATTCGAAGGCATGGGCCTTGACCTGCTGGATCTCATCAGCGAGGGCAACCTCGGCCTCATCGAAGCCGCCAAGCGCTTTGATCCCGAACGGCTCAACAAGTTCCTCACCTACGCGTCCTGGTGGGTGCGGCAGGCGATATTTCACGCCCTGGCCGAGCACGGGAACAAGATCCGCCTGCCGCAGAAGGTGGCGGGGCACCTGGTGCAACTCAACCGCGTCACGCAGAAGCTCAGCCAGTCTCTGGGCCGCACGCCGCTGCATCAGGAAATCGCGGATGCGGCTGGGCTCAGCCTCGAAGATGTGGAGCGCTACCAGCTGCTGCAGCAGACGACCTCGACCATCTCGACCGAACAGGGTCTCGGTGATTCCGATCTCACCGTGGGCGACAGTCTTGAGCAGGAAGTCGAACCTTCCGCCATGCACACGCTGGATCAGGAGGCGTTTCTCGAACAGATCGACGCCAGCCTGGCTTCGCTGAGCGAAAAGGAGCGTACCATCATCACGCTCCACTTCGGCATCGGTGGCGAGGATCCCCTCACCCTCGAACAGATCGGCAAGCGCTTCGATCCGCCCATCTCGCGGGAACGCGTGCGCCAGCTGGAAGAGCGGGCCTTCGCGCGCATCCGCGAGCGCCGCCGCGAGGTGCTGGGCGGCTTCCTGCGCGGGGGAGACGGGCCTTGAAGGGTCGTCCCGACTGTCCCCGCTGCCAAGGCAAAGGCCTGGTCTTCGATCCGGATCCCCAGAAGCCGGTGCTGGTCTGCGGCTGCACCGCCGATGTGGCGCCGGATGCCGAGACCCTTGGCCTGCCCGCGCGCTACCGCGAGGCGGACTTCACGCACTTCTGGAAGTGGTGGAACAACGCCCAGGCCAGCGGCGTGCGGGCCCTGCTGGACCGCGTGTCGGATCTGGAGGAATTGCTGACCCGTCCCGTGGAGGAAGTGGGCGAGCTGGAAGGCCGCGATCAGCTGGTGAAACTGCTGGCGGCCCTGCGCAAGCGGCCCGAGCACGGCATCCGTCCGGTGGGCGCCGAGAGCCTTTCGCAGTGGGCCACGAGCGGCAAACACAAGTTCCGGCACGGCTGGGAGCTCTGGTGGATCCACGGCCCTTCCCAAAGCGGACGCAGCACCTTGGCGGCCGCAGCCCTGCGGGCCTGGAGCGAACGCACTGGTCGCAGTGGCAAGTTTGTGTCTGTGCGCACGCTGAGTCAGGTCATCAAGGATGCCTACTACGATGTGCGCAGTTTCCAGAACCAGGCCTTCCAGAGCGTGCGCGACCTCATCGAGCCGCTCCAGGATCAGCCCCTGTTGATTCTGGACGACTGGGACCGCATGGATTCGGATATTCGCATCGCCGCGGCCCTGGCCCAGCTGCTGGACCATCGCTACAGCGAAGAACTGCCCACCATCCTCACGGCCTCCTATCCGCCCGAGGCCATGGACCGCCGCGAAAACCATCCGCTCGTCCGGCTGGAAGACGCCAGCCTCTTCGAGCGGTTGCGGGGCGCTGATCGCGTGGAAATGGTGCCCGCGCTGAAACCTTGGATCGATCGAATCGAGCGATGAAAACCCTGCTGCGCGGTCTGCTTCGCCTGCATCTCACCCGCTCGCGGGGCCTGTGGGTGTCCGTGGCCTGCCTCACGCTGATCCTGGGTTGGGGAACCCTGCGGGTCGAGCGGGCCCTGGATCTCATGAGCCTCCTGCCCGCGGAGCACCCGGCGGTGCGCGCCAATCTCGAGGCCGGTGTCGGACAGCAGGAGCTGATCTGGCTGGTGGCCGAAGGGGGTGATGGGGACCTGGATGCCCGGCGCGCCTGGGCCGAAGGCCTGGTGGATCGCCTCCTCACCAATGGCAACCTGCCGCTCAATGGCCTGGCCGCCGAAGGCCGGTTGTCAGACCCCGTGCCCGTGCCGGGCCCCGGTGGGGTGAGTCCCTGGCCCGCCCTGCTGGCCGTGGGTGCCATCGCCGAAGGGGATGCGGCCGTGAGCCGCCTCACCACCGAAACCCTCTACACCCTCGCGCCGGCTTGGTTGGGCGACCGCCTCGCCCCTCTCACCAACCCGGTGGCCCTGCAGCGGCGCCTGCAGGCCACGGCCAGGGCCCTGGCTTCCCCGGAGCCGCTGCCCGCGGCGCTGGCCCGACTGGATCCCCTGGGTTTGCGCGACCTGGCGCCCCAGGATGGCGAGGGCATGGCCAAGGCCACGGCGCTGGGGAAGGCCTTTACCCTGCGGATGCGCACCGGCTACTTCGAAACCAAGGATGGCCGCTTCGTGCTGTTGCCTCTGGTAGCGGGCTTTCCCGCGTCGGATGGCAAGGCCACCACCCGCGTCATGGCCTGGCTGGGTCGCGGCGCGGAGGGCCCATTGCCCCCTCGGGCGAGCCTGCGCGAGGCCGAGGGCGCCCTGGCACCCATGAAGGGACGCCCCTTCCCCCTGCAGATCACGGGCGCCCATGCCATCACCGCCTGGGAATCCCATCGACTCACCATGGAAGTCCTGCTGAGCCTGGGCCTCAGCTTTGTCCTCATCGGCCTGGTCTACTGGCTGGGTTTCCGAACGCTGGCGGGCTACGGCTTCGTCATGGTGCCCCTCCTCATTGGCATGGTGTGGGCCCTGGGTCTCACGGGCTGGGTGCTGGGCCGCGTGAACCTCATGGCTGCGGGCTTTGGCGCCGTGTTGCTGGGCGTGGGCGATGATGTGGGCATCCTGCTCTTCAGCCGCTATCGCGATGAGCGGCGTTCGGGCCGGTCCAAGCCCTGGGCCCTGCGGGCGGCGTTGCTGGGTACCGGTCCGGGCGTCGTCGCGGGCGCCCTGGCCACTGCCCTGGCCTTTCTGGCGTTGGCCTTCGCCCCCTTTCCGGGGATCCGCGACCTGGGCCTCACCACGGGCCTGGGACTGCTGGCCTGCCTGCTGGCCACCTTCCTGGTGCTGCCTCCCCTGCTGCTGGCCATGGACCGGGGCACGGGAACCTTCGCGCCCGGCCTGGTGCGCCCTGCCAAACCCCTCCGACGTTGGGCCCCTTGGGTGGCCCTGACGGTCCTGCTCCTGGCCCTCATCGGCTCTCCCCGCACCCGATGGGAAGAGGATCTTCGCCGCTTTCGCGCCCAGGGCAATCCGGCTCTCAATCTGCAGGAACGCCTGACACGGAACCTCGGCGCGAGCCTCCAGCCCCTGGCCCTCCAGATTCCACTGGAGGATCCCGATCGACTGCCAGCCCGCTGGAACAAGCTCAGTCCCATCCTGCGGGAAGCGGGGCTCCCCGTACCCGACTGGAAGGCCCTCGATCCCGAACTCCGCCACGCGCTGGGTTCGGAAACCTGGCGGCGGCAGGTGCTGGCGGCGGCCTCCCAGGCCGGCCTGGATCCCGCAGGCCTGGAGGGTCCACTCTCCGCCCTCGCCGCAGCGGCCTCCGACCCCACCCAACCTGTGAGCGCCCTGCAGTCTCTGTTGCCCAGGGCCGCTCCGCCCGAGGAGGCTCATCCCTGGAATCTATGGGATGGACTCCACCGGGCCCGGAAGCCAGCCCCTGCCACCGCTGCGTTGACCGTGCCCCTGCGGCTGGACGAGGCCTCTCTCCTCCGCCTGACACCGGTCGTGGAAGCCGCAGGCGGCCGCTTCGTGGGCACCCAGCCCCTCTTCCGCGTGGTGAAGGGCATCGCCAAGGAGGCCGTGCAGCAGGCGGTGCTGCTGGCCCTCGTCGGCATCTTTGGCGTCATCGCCTACTTCGGTCGTAACCTTCGCTTCGCCGTCTATGCCTTGGTGCCACTGTTGGCCAGCCAGGCCGGTGTATTTGGAGCTCTGGGCTGGGGCAACGAACCGCTGACCTTCCTGTCGCTCATGGCCATTCCCATCGCCCTGGGCGTGAGCGTCGATACCGCCTTCAACCTGCTGCACCGTTCCCGGGGCGAAGCCGATGCCTCCCAGCGCGTGGCCCGCGTGAACGCCGTGTGTGCGGGAACCACCCTCGCGGGTTTCGGCGGCATGGTCTTCAGCGGCTACCGCGGTCTGCGGGGCCTGGGCCTCGCCTGCCTGGGCGGCGTGGCCCTGGCCCTGCTGCTGACGCAATGGCTCTTGCCTGTGCTGCTGAAGAAGTGGCCGTTGGAGGACGGGGAGAAGAAATGAAAACCGGAGATGGACGGAGATGAACGGAGAAAGCTGGTTGTTTTTATCTCTGTTCATCTCCGTTCATCTCTGACTTTACTCATTTTGAGGTGATCCTTGGCTGACCTTGATGCCATCACGGAGCGGATTCTCGGCTGTGCCTTCAAAGTGAGTACGGGGCTCGGCCCTGGCTTCCTGGAAAAGCTCTACGAGAACGCCCTGGTCCTCGAGCTTGAGCGGGCCAGCCTGCGCGTGGCCCGGCAGTACCCCCTCGCGGTCTGGTACGACGGCATCCAGATTGGCCAGTTCACGGTGGATATTCTGGTGGAAGACCAAGTCCTCGTCGAACTCAAGGCCGTGCGGGTGCTGGAGGACTTCCACCTGGCCCAGGCCCTCAACTACCTCCGGGCCTCACTCCTGCCCGCCTGCCTCCTGCTGAATTTCGGCGCGCCTAGACTGGAGATCCGGCGCCTCCATCCAAGCCCCTCCTGGCTCCGGCCCGTCGCGAAGGAACCTTCGGTATGAATCCCCTCCAGTCCCTGATCGATGCCCGCCTGGCCGAAGGCCCTGTTCCAGCCGCCGAGGTCATGGCCCTGGGCCTCTACCACCCCGAGCACGGCTACTACCGTCGAGAGGAAGGCCCCTGGGGTTTCGAAGGCAAGGACTACTACACAGCCCTGGATCTGGGTCCCCTCCTGGGCCAGACGTTGGCCTTGCGGCTGGAAGCGGCCTGGGAACGCCTGGATCGACCGGCACGTTTCGTGGCCCTGGAGCCCGGCGCCGGTCGCGGCTGGCTGGGCCGAGATGTGCTGAACGCGGTATCGGGCCCCTTCGCCGAAGCCCTGATCTACGTCCACCGCGACGACAACCCCGCCGCGAAGAAGGCCGCTGAAGCGGCCTTAGCTCCCTTTCTCAGGGCAAATCGTGCGCGATTTGCCACCGAGTCCGAGCCGTTGGAGCCGTTTACCGGCGCCATCTTCAGCAACGAACTATTCGACGCGCTGCCCGCCCAGCCCTGGCGCTGGGAGGGCGAGCGGTGGACCCGCGAAGCGCTGACCTCCGCTGGCCCCGAATGGCAGGCGGCGGATCCCGGTGAAGCCGGAGCCTGGTTCGCCGCCCAGACCGATGGCCTGGAGCCGCGCGATGGCAGCATCTGGTGTGAGGCCCTCCCCGCCGTGGTTCACGACCAGGCGGCGCCCCTGCAAGCGGGTCTCTTCCTCACCGTGGATTACGGTGAAGCCGCCGACAGGCTCTTGGCCAAAGGCGCGGACCTGCGCCGCTTCAAGGCCCACGGCGTGGATGGCAAGTGGCACGAAGATCTGGGCGAGGCCGACCTGACAGCAGATGTCGATTTCACCCGGCTGGCAGCCCTGCTAGAAGCTGAGGGCTGCACGGAACTGACCCACATGGACCTGAGCAAGTGGATCCGCACCCACGCACCCCTGGATCAATGGGGTGCGGAATGGCTGAGTCTGCCCGAGGCCGAGCGCAGGTCCCGCACGGATAACCTCATGCAGCTCACCCTGCCCAATATGATGGGCAGCCGGTTTAGGGTGCTGGAGGGGTGGAAAGACAAGAAGGATTAGCCACAGATGAACACAGATGAACACGGAGGACGCGTAAAGGCGCTTATCTGCGTTGATCCGTGTTCATCTGCGGCTCATTTCTGTTTTTCGGACCACACACCCACCCCCAGCCCACTGGGCCGCGCCGCGTCGTGAAACACGGTGTGGGTGGCTTTCTTGTAATCCTCGGCCTTGGCCTCGTTGATGTTCATGAAGACCTGGGGATTGCGGTCCATGAGCGGGAACCAGGTGCTTTGGAGCTGCACCATGACGCGATGGCCTTTCTTGAAGGTGTGGAAGATGTCGTTCATGGACCAGGCCACGCGGGTGGGTTGGCCCGGCGTGAAGGGCGCGGGCCTCTCGAGGCTGTCGCGGAACTTGCCGCGCATGACCTCGCCGCGCACCAGCTGCTGGTAGCCGCCCATGGGGTTGGGGGTGTGATCCCAGGAAGACTCGCCTTCTTTGAAATCCGGATTCCTGAAACTGTCCGGGTAGACATCGATGAGCTTCACCACCCAGTCCGCGTCCGTGCCCGTGGTGGCCACGAACAGCTCGGGGCGCAGGGGCCCGGCGCAGGTGAGATCGGCAGACAGAGGCTCTGTCTGGTAGACCAGCACATCGGGGCGGCGTCCGGCGAAGCGCTGATCGGCGGACATGTATTCCTTGGTCATGCCGATGGCCACGTTCTCGATGAAGGGCACGGGCTTGGCCGGATCCGAGTCGAATGAATCTGCGCCGTCTTTTGGGGAAGGTGGCGTGAGGGAAAGTCGGCCGCTGGGCTGGAAGTAGAACGTGGCCTGCGTGGTGTTCTTCGGCGGCCAGGCCTGCAGTTTGTGCCAGCGGTTGGCGCCAGTCTCGAACACGGTGGTCTTGGCCAGTTCCAGGACCTTGGCGCCCTTCAGGTGGTGCATGAAGAAGGGGAAGAGCACCTCGGTCTGGAACCAGTCGGAGGTGTCGGCTCCGAACTGCACGGGGCCAAGGTGGTCGCCCTTGCTGCGTTCCCAGCCGCCGTGGAACCAGGGCCCCATCACCAGCCGGTTGTCCGTGGCGGGGCTTTGGGTTTCCACACTGCGAAACACCTGCAGGGCGCCAAAGAGGTTTTCCGCATCGAACCAGCCGCCCACGGTGAGCACGGCGGGCTTCACGTCCTTGATCTGGGGTCGCAGGTTGCGCGCCTGCCAGAAGGCATCGTAGGTGGGGTGGTCCAGCATCTCGTTCCAGAAGGGGATGTCGCGCGTGTATTGGCGCGTGGCGCCGGTGGGGCCCAGACGCAGGAACCATTCATAACCGTCGGAGGTGCCGTGGTCGACACCCGGCGCCCAGTCCTTGGTGCGCCCCGACCGGGGTTTTCCGAAGGAGGTCATGAAGTTGAAGGCGTGGGGTAACCAAAGGGCGCCGTTCCGGTGGAAGTCATCCCCCTGGAACCAGTCCGTGATGGGCGCCTGGGGCGACACGGCCTTCAGCGCTGGATGCCCCGACAGCATGCCCACGGCAGCGTAGAAGCCGGGATAACTGATGCCCCACATGCCGACCTTGCCGTTGTTTCGCTCGGCATGGCGCAGCAGCCATTCGATGGTGTCGTAGGTATCCGTGCTTTCATCCACGGCCGCCCCGCTGACCGCGCGCTGGGGACGCATGTTCATGAACTCGCCCTCGGACATCATCCGGCCCCGTACGTCCTGGAAGACGAAGATGAAGCCCTCTTCCTGGAAAGGCGCCGAAGGGCCCAGTTGGCTTGAGTAGGCCTCCTCGCCATAGGGCGCCACGCTGTAGGTGGTGCGGTTCAAGAGGATGGGATAGGTGCGGCTCGCATCCCTCGGCGTGTAAATGGCGGTGAAAAGGTTCACACCATCCCGCATGGGAACCAGGACCTCGCGCTTGAGGTAGTGTTCCCGGACGGCGGCGGCCGCTTTGCTGAGGGGCCGGGCCTTTTGCGCCTGCAAGGTGGGAGTGACCGGCAGCAGCACCGCGATGAGCAGGGCGCAAACCCGCAGGGTACGGGGAAACGGCATGGGGACTCCCGGAGATGACCCTCATCTTAAGCGGTATGCCGGAAGGCGGAACGATCTTCCTGTTCCGGCAGCCATTCTCCTCGACGGGGGGTCCGACTTTTGCTGAACTGGAGGGTGCGCCCCGCTCAGGGGTGTCCCTTGCCAGGAATGCACCCGCCATGATGTCTCCAGCCGTTCATCAACCCGCCGAGTGGGATCGCCACAGCGCCTGCTGGCTGGCCTGGCCCAGCCACCGCCACTTGTGGCAGGAAAACCTGGGCCCTGCCCAGGCGGAATTCGCGGCTCTTTGCCTGGCCATCGCCGAAGAGGGTGGCGAAGCCCTGGAGCTGCTGGTGCAGAGTGAAGCCGCCGAGGCCCAGGCCCGGTCCGCCCTGGCTCCGGTGCTGACGAAGGTGCGCTTCCATCCGGTGCCCGTGGGCGACATCTGGCTGCGGGACACGGCCCCCATCTTCGTGAAGGATGGGGCGGGCCATCTCCACGCCGCCTGCTTCCGCTTCAATGGTTGGGGTGGCAAGTACGAGCTGCCCGGCGATGATCATGTGGCCACCCGCGTGGCGGGGCGCAGCGGCGCGCACCTGATCGACCATGATTGGATTCTCGAAGGCGGTTCTGTCGAGGTGGATGGTGAAGGCACCGTGCTCACCACGCGACAATGCCTGCTCAACCCCAACCGCAACCCCGGCATGGATCAGGTCGAGATCGAAGCGGCCCTGCGGGAGGGCCTCGGCGCCGAGAAAGTGCTGTGGCTGGACGAAGGCCTCATCAACGATCACACCGATGGTCACATCGACACGCTGGCCCGCTTCACCGCACCCAGCGTGGTGGTGTGCATGCAGGCCACAGATCCGGCCGACCCCAACGCCGCCACGCTCGATCGCCTGGCGGCGGATTTGGCCGCCATGACCGATGCCCGAGGGCGGAAGCTTCAGGTGGTGCGCATCCCTTCGCCCGGCCTGCTGGAAAACGAAGAGGGCGAATTGATGCCCGCCAGTTACGTGAACTTTTACATCGGCAACGATACGGTCGTCGTGCCGACCTATGGTGTGGCCAATGACGAGGCCGCCGTGGCTGCCCTGGCCCCGCTCTTCCCGGGCCGCCGCGTGGTGGGCCGCTCCGCCCGTGCCATCCTCAGCGGCGGGGGTGCCTTCCACTGCATCACCCAGCAGCAGCCGGAGGTCCTGTGAATACGGTTCGCGTCGCCGCCACCCAGTGCGCCTTCACGGCCAGCCTCGAGGAAAACGTGGCCCGTATCGAAGCCCTCGTGCGCGAGGCCGCCGCCCAGGGTGCCCAGGTGATCCTGCCTTCGGAGCTCTTCGAGGGCTACTACTTCTGCCGCGAGGAAAAGGATGAATTCTTCGACTGGGCCAAGCCGGTCGACGGGCATCCAACCCTCACCCGCTTCCAGAAGCTGGCGAAGGAATTGGGCGTGGTGATTCCCGTATCGTTCTATGAGCGGGACGGCCATCACTTCTACAACAGCCTGGCCATGGTGGATGCGGATGGATCCCTGCTCGGGATCTACCGGAAGAGCCACATCCCCGATGGTCCCGGCTACGAAGAAAAGTTCTACTTCCGGCCGGGCAACACGGGCTTCAAGGTGTGGGATACCCGTTTCGGAAAGATCGGCGTGGGCATCTGCTGGGACCAGTGGTACCCCGAATGCGCCCGGGCCATGATGCTCATGGGCGCCGAGCTCCTGCTGTACCCCACGGCCATCGGCACCGAACCCGAGAATCCGGATCTCGATACCAAGGACCTGTGGCAGCGCGCCATGATTGGACACGCCGTGTCCAACGTGGTGCCCGTGATCGCCTCCAACCGCATCGGTCTCGAGGGCGATCAGACCTTCTATGGCCATTCCTTCATCGCCGACCACCGCGGCGAAAAGGTGGCAGAACTGGGCCGCACGGACAGTGGCGTCATCCACGCCGCCTTCGACCTCGACGAGATACGGCGCAACCGGGCCTCCTTCGGGTTCTTCCGGGACCGGCGGCCGGATCTGTACGGACTGATTTCCAAGACCGACTGAGCCCTCAGGGCGAGGCCAGTGCCTCCAATCGCGCCAGCCCTTCGGCGAGGGTGGCGCGATCCGGGGCCGCGCCCACGGAGATGCGGATGCCCTTGTCCCGCACGGCCCGCGTGGCGGCGAAGACGCTGGAGGGCACGACCACTACGCCTGCCTCCAGTGCCTTCTTCGTGAAACGCTCGGGGCCGCCGGGCGGCGTGGGCAGCCAGACATGGGGGCCATGGGGCTCGCCCCGCCAGGCGAGGCTGCGCAGGGTCAGGGCGCAGAGGCGATGGCGGGCCGCCAGCTCGCGGCGCTGGGCCAGCAGGCGCCGCCAGGCCGTGCCCTCCCCCAACCAGGTGGTGGCCAGGCCCATGCTGAGGGGGCTCACGTGCCAGGTGGTGTGGGGTTCTGCTTCCCGCGCGCGCGCCTGCAGCCGGGGCGGCAGCAGCACGTAACCCAGGCGCAGGCCCGGGGCCACGGTTTTGGAGAGGCCCGTCACATAGAGCACCCGTTCCGGGGCCAGGGCAGCCAGGGGCGGCGGGGCGGATTCGGGCAGCAGGCCGTAGACATCCTCCTCGACGATGAGCAGGTCGAAGCGCCGGGCCAGAGCCACGATCTCTTCCCGGCGGGCCAGACCCATGGTGGTGGTGGTGGGGTTGTTCAGGGTGGGCGAGAGCACCGCCACCCGCAGTCCAGAGCGGCAGGCGGCCTCCAGGGCGGAGGGGAGCACACCTTCGGCGTCTGTGGCCATGGGATGCAGGCGCAGCTGTCGCTGGCGGGCCAGGGCCTTCAGGCCTGGGTAGACCAGGGCTTCGCAGGCCAGCTCGCCGTGTTCTCCGAGCAGACCCAGGGCCGCGTCCATGGCGTGCTGGGCCCCGGCGCAGACCAGCAGGCGTTCCGGCGCGGACTTCAGTTGGCGCCGCTCCAGCCAGGTGGCGGCGGCTTCGCGATGCAGGAGGGCATCCTCGGGCGTGGGGTAGTCGAGGAAGCGCTCCAGGCCCTTACCCTGGGCCAGCAGCCCCGAGCCGAGGTCGCCTTCGCCCAAACCCAGGGGGGGCCGGTTGGTGGAGAGATCGATGACGCCGCCCGCAGGCCGGTTTTCCAGGGCGAAGAGGGCGGCCTCCGAGGCCAGACCCAGCACGTAGGTGCCCCGTCCCACTTCGCCGCCCACGAGCAGGCGACGGGCCGCTTCATGGTAGGCCCGTGTGATGGTGCTCACATTCACCCCCAAAAGATCGGCCAGGGCGCGGTGGGTCGGCAGCTGATCGCCCGGTCGTAAATGACCCAGCCGTACCGCGGTTCCCAGGGCATCCGCCAGGGCCAGGTAGGTGGGGCCAGAGGCATCGGCTAGATCAGGCATCCAGATTGTCATGCACACAATTCTGAATCCAATGCACACAAAATCCAGCACTGAAACAGGCCGCCTGTATGCGGCCCAGGAGAAACCCATGAGCAGCCTGGCTTTCAATGAAATGGAAGTGGAACTGAACGAGGAAGGTTTCCTCGTGGATCCCAGCCTCTGGAACGAAGAACTGGCCCTGGTGCTGGCCCGGGTCGAAGAGGGGTTGGATAGCCTCACGCCCGAGCACTGGCTGGTGATCCGCTTCATCCGCGGGCACTTCGAGGAAAAGCAGGGAGCGCCCATGGTGCGAGCCGTCTGCAAGGGCACGGGCCTGCGGCTGCAGCAGATCTACGACCTCTTCCCCAGCGGCCCCGCCAAGGGCGCCTGCAAGCTGGCGGGCCTGCCCAAGCCCGATGGCTGCGTCTAGGGGATGCCCGTGTTGAATCCGCTCTCCTTCGGCGTGGTGGCCGCCGCCACCTGGGCCGTGCTGGGCCTGCTTTTCCTCCGGTCGAAGACCCGGGCCTATGGACGGCGCCAGCTGCACAGCGCCCCGGCGGGCGATCCCAAGGCCGGTGTGCGCTATGCCTTCACCAAGGCCATGAGCCCCATGGCCAAGGAAAGCGTGCGGGAAAATCTAGCTTCCTATGCCGCAGGCATGGCCTATCACAGCGGGTTGTTCATGGCCCTGGCCCTGTTGGTGGTTCAGCTCCTGGGTGCGCCTCTGCCTCCGTCATTGGTCTGGCTGTCACGCGCACTGCTGGTGGTCGGGGTGATCGGAGGTTCCACCCTGTTGCTCAAGCGCGTGTTGAAGGCGGAACTGCGGGGCCTTTCGCATCCCGATGACTACGTATCGAACCTGCTAGGCACGGCCTTCGTGGCCCTGGCCCTCACGGGGCCCACGGCATATTGGCTGCTGAGCGCCATCCTCCTGCTGGTCTACGTGCCCCTGGGCAAGATCCGGCACTGCTTTTTCTTCTTCAGCACCCGCGCCGCCTTTGGCGCTTTCTTCGGACGGCGGGGCGTCTTTCCCCCGGGGAGTTCCCATGTCCGTTGAACTGGAAACCAAACTGGCAGCCCTCAGCGAAGCGGACTACACCCTGGGCCTGGAAGTCTTCCATGCCCACCTGAAGGAAGGCGATGTCAGTTTCCTCAACTCCTGCGTGCGCTGCGGCCTTTGCGCCGACAGCTGCCACTACCACCGGGCCATGCCGGAACTCGAAAATGTACCGGCCCGCAAGCTGGACCACATCGCCTCGGTGTTCAAGGCCCACTTCACCACCATGGGCAAGCTGGCGCCGGGCCTGGTGGGCGCCAAGCGCATGGATCGCGACATGCTCCGCGCCTGGGTGGATGCGGTGTTTGGCCGCTGCTCCCTCTGTGGCCGCTGCTCCATCAACTGCACCATCGGCATCCCTATGCCCGCCCTCTTCCGCGCGGCCCGCAAGGCTTTAGGCGCCATGGGCCTGGTGCCCGATGATCTCCAGGCCACGGTGGACAACAGCCTGGAACACGGCAACAACATGGCCATCGCCCGCGATGAATGGGTGGAGACCGTGGAGTGGATCGAGGAGGAATTGCAGGCAGAAACGGGAGATCCTTCCGCACGCATCCCCCTGGACAAGCAAGGCGCCCGCTGTCTTTTCACGGTGAATCCCCGCGAGGCGAAATTCTTCCCGCTTTCGCTGCAGGCCAGCGCGAAGGTGTTCTGGGCCGCGGGCGAGGATTGGACCCTGGCCAGCGACGGGGGCTGGGATCTCACCAACTACGCGCTGTTTACCTGCGAGGACGAGCAGGCCGCAGCCATCGTGAAGAACCTCACGGACGCCATGACCCGCCTGGGCTGCGAGGTGCTGGTCATCGGCGAATGCGGCCATGGCTATCAGAGCGCCCGTTGGATGGGCCCCGAGTGGCTCAAGACCGTGTTCCCCTTCCCGGTGGTGAGCATGTTGGAGCTCATGGACGAGTACCTGGAATCGGGCCGCATCCAGGTGGATCCCGCGAAGAATCCCCAGCCCGTCACCCTGCACGATCCCTGCAATCTCGTGCGCCACGGCGGCATCACCGAACCCCAGCGGCGCGTGCTTCGCCGCAGCGTGGCGAACCTGGTGGAGATGGCGCCCCATGGCGTGGAGAACTTCTGCTGCGGCGGGGGCGGTGGCCAGCTGGCCATGGGCCAGTACAAGGGTCGGCGCCTGAAGGCCGGCCAGATCAAGGCCGAGCAGATCGCGGCCACTGGCGCCAAGGTGGTGGCCGCGCCCTGCCACAACTGCATCGATCAGCTGGGCGAACTGAACAAGGAATACAAGCTCAAGGTCCAGATCAAGACCGTGGCGGAACTCGTCGCCGCGGCCCTCGTCACCCCCATGCCTGAAGAGGTTCCCTCATGACCCTCCTGCAACTGCCCATCCCTCCCGAAGTGAAAGTGATCTACCTGGACAACGGGGCCACCTCCTTTCCCAAGCCCCAGGAGGTCTACCAGCACATGGACACCTTCTACCGCTCGGCGGGCGTGAACCCCGGGCGTAGCGGCTTCGACCTCTGCCTGGAGGCGGGTTCTCTGGTGGATGAAACCCGCCACCTGCTTTGCGATTTCTTCGGCGGTACCGATCCCAACCGCCTGGTGTTCGGCTACAACTCGACGGATGCCCTCAACCTGGCCATCTGGGGCAGCCTCCAGGCCGGGGATCACA
>JAYVRY010000172.1:0-20566 GCA_043775845.1 Acidobacteriota bacterium | reverse complement strand
AAGCAGTCTGGGCCCGCCTTCTGGAGCGCCCACTGCGGGGGCACACCGCTGTCCACGCAACGGGTGTGGGGATGGGGCGAGGCCGTTGCCGAGCCCTGCCCGCGACATCCGGGAACCTCCATGACCTGGTCGCGGAGCTGGCCTCCGCAGGCGCTGGAACGGGCCTTTGGTTCAGACATCGAAAGCCTCTGCCTGGAGCCTCCCACCGGTGTGTGGAGGCTCACGGTGATCCGCCACGGCCAGCCCTCGTCCTACACCTTTGACGAGGCCCATCGCCGCATCGCCGCCGTCCTGGGCTGGGACGCGCTGCCCAGTCCCGCAGATCGATTGGAATTCGCCACCACCGAGGGTGTGCGACTCTTTGGGTCGGGGCAGGGCCATCGCGTGGGACTCTGCCTGGGAAAGTGATGCGAGGTGACAGGGATGGTTCAAGCGCGATGGAACGCCAGGGCTCTGCTCCTGAGCCTTACCGCCACACTGCTACTGACCGCCCAGCCCGCGCCTGAAACCCCGGCAGCGCCAGCTCTGAAGCCAGGTGAAGGCTTCGCCATCACCCTGGGCGATGGCGAGGTACGGGCCTATGGCGAGGCCAAGCGGGAGGCCCCCATGGGCAGCCTATCCAAGTTGGCCTGGATGCGCCTGGAAGGCTCCGAGTGGATCAGCAAGGGCGTGTCCTTCAAGTGCACAGGCCAGGGAGGCCCCTTCAAGTGCTGGAAACCGGAGGGCCACGGCCGCTTGGATGTGGGGAAGGCACTGCAGGCGGACTGCGACTTGGCCTTCCTGTTCTGGATCGCCGATGCAGAGATCCGCTGGAAAACGGAATATGGCGAGGCCGCCGCCCGCTACCGCATGGAGGAGATCTTTTCTCCTTTTCTTGGGCGCCGTCTGGCCGTGGGCGACACGCTGCCAGCCCTGACCACGGCCTGGGTGGGCGAGGGGGACCTGCTGCGCACCAGCCCTGAGGCCTTCCTCCGCTGGCTCATGGAGCCACAGCAGTCCGAGGTCGTGACCTTCGGCAAGCGCTTCCTGGCGGGTCAGTGGGTCGAGATCAAGGAACTCTTCAACAAAGAGGGCTGGTGGTTCAAGACTGCCACGGCCCCGGTCCCAGGTGAACCTTCGGCCACCAGCGCCTGGGTGGTGGGCGGCAACGCCTCGACCATCGCGGTGCTGCATCTGCCCAGGGGGAAGGGACATGAGGAAGGCATGGCGCGCCTCCGTGAAATTCTGCGGCTGAAGAAGTGAGCCAGCGGAAAGGCAAGCAGGGCGATCCTCCTCCGACCTGGTTCGTCTACCTCCTCCGCTGTGGGGACGGCACCCTGTACTGCGGCATCGCCCTCGATGTGGCGGCGCGCCTGAAGCAACACGAGGAAGGCAAGGGTGCGAAGTACACCCGGGGTCGCGGGCCGCTGGAGGTGCTCTACCGGGAGGCCTGCGCCGGCAAGGCCGAGGCCCTGAGGCGCGAGCGGCAGATCAAGCGCATGCGGCGCGGGACCAAGGCCAGCCTCGCCGGGATCTCTTGAATCGCCGAGGCTCGCTCGTGGGAGAATCGGGCATGCGAAGCCTCTCTGTTTCCCTATTCCTGTTGCTGCTCGCCACGGGCTGTTCTACGCCCATGGTTGTGCATCCTCCTGCGGATCGGCCCACGCGGGAAGCCTTGGCCTTGAGTGAAGTGGCCCGCCTGGGGCAACCCGGCGATTGGCTGGTGATGCGCGGCTACCATGCCACGGACAACCTGGTGGCCGTCGCCACCTCCTCGCCCTTCAGCCATGTGGCGGTGCTGGATCCGGAGCGGGGCCAGGTCATCGAAGCGGAAGGGAAAGGGCTGCGCACGGCGCCCCTGGCGGATTTCATGCACCGGGCCCACCGCGTGATCCTCATGCGCCCCATGTGGGCGACCACGCTGGAACGCCAGGTCGCGGCGGTGGAGAAGGCTCGCTCCCTGGTGGGGAAACCCTACGATTTCACGGGGCTCATCGGGCTCAATCACCCGGATCGCTACTACTGCAGTGAGCTGGCAGTGGCCGTCTACGCTCCTCATGCATCACGCAAGGATCGGCTGCCCCTCGTCATCCCGCCGGGCGACATGCACTACTGGGCCACCATTCTGTGGGACAGCGGGCCGGTGGCGGTGGAGAAGTAGGGCCGCTTTATTCTGATGAACATGGCTCGAATGCGGAATGGCCCGGTTCGATGAACCTCAGCGCCCCTTCGCCATCTCACTGAGCAGGGCGGTGGCGGCCGCCTTGGGACTCTCGGCCTTGAAGAAGGCGTTGCCCGCCACCAGGGCATCGGCCCCGGCGCGGATGAGTTCCGCCGCGTTCTTCATGCTCACGCCGCCATCCACCTCGATGAAGAAGGGCACGTTGCGCTCGGTGCGCAGGGCATCCAGGCGCCGGACCTTGTCCAGCACGCGGGGGATGAAGCTTTGGCCGCCGAAGCCCGGGTTCACGCTCATGAGCAGCACGAAATCGAAGTCGCCCACGAGATCGATGAGGGTGTCCACGGGCGTGCCGGGGTTCAGCACCACGCCCGCCTTGCCGCCCGCCTGGCGAATGGCAGCCAGGGTGCGATGCAGGTGGGGATCGGCTTCCTGATGCACGCTCACCCAATCGGCGCCTGCCTTCACGAAGTCGGCGGCATAACGCAGGGGCTCCACGATCATCAGGTGGCAGTCCAGGGGCAGGGTGGTGGCTCGGCGCAGGGCCTCCACCACCGGCAGGCCGATGGTGATGTTGGGCACGAACCGGCCATCCATGACATCCACATGCACCACCTGGGCGCCCGAAGTCTCGATGACCTTCAGCTCTTCGCCCAGGCGGGTGAAGTCTGCGGAAAGGAGGGATGGGCAGAGGAGGGGGGAGGCGGGACGCAGGTTCATCAGATCAGTATCTCAGAGGCTCCGCGCGAATCATCCGGTTTCAAGGCCAGGGCGAGGAAAGGCGGGCCCAGGAGGAGGTTCTGGAACCACCGTGCAGAAAGGCTGATAAAAACGCTTGAAGGTTTCTATCTGGTCCACGATGGTTGTCCAAGCACCAAAGGACCTTGTCATTCGATTGACATTTGTTTGGATTTGGGAGGGCCTCCAGGTCATGCGATTGTCCCTCTCCCTTGCGCTCTTCGCCCTTGCGGTTCTGCCTCCTTGTTTCGGCCAACCCAGGTCTGGCTCCAAGCCTGCACCCGCGATCACCCGACTGGATGGATCGCGGCTTTCCTTGGCAGAGGCCGATGCCTTCGCCCGAAAAACCCTGGCAGATGCTCGCGTGACCGGGGCCCAAATACTTGTGATGGTGAACGGGAAAGTGGTCTGGAGCATGGCCTTTGGGTTGCGGAGGCGGGAGCCGGCCCTTCCCATGGAGCAGGAGACCACCACCTGGGCCGCTTCCATCACCAAGGGAGTCTTCGCGACCTACGTGATGCAGCTGGTGGAGCGCGGCGAGTTCGACCTGGACAAGCCGATCGCCCAGCAGCTCAGCCAGCCGCTGGACAGCCACGAAGTCTACAAAGAAAAAGCCGCCGATTTGATGCGGGATCCGGACTGGCTGCGGGTGACGCCCCGGATGCTGTTGGCGCATACCTCTGGCCTAGGCAACTTCGCCATGTTCGAGCCAGACCAGAAGATGCGGCTGCATCACAAGCCAGGCACGACCTTCTTGTATTCAGGGGAAGGCATCAACCTGGTTCAGTTCATCATCGAGACGCAGAAGGGGAAAGCACTGGATCAGCTGATGCAGGAAGCGCTGTTCTCTCCGCTAGGGATGATGCGTACAGGCCTGATCTATCGGAAGGAATTCGAGGCGAATGTGGCCGACCGTTACGACACGGCGGAGGTGTTCCGCTCCAAAACGCAGCGCTTTCCAGCGCGGGGGGCCGGCTCCATGACCACGAGCGCCGAGGACCTCGGCCGCTTCATCTCCGCCTTGTGGGCAGGCAAGATCCTGAAAGCGGCGACGCTGAAGCAGATGCTGAACCCCTTCATCCAGATCCGCTCACTGCATCAGTTCGCATTGACCGCCGATGAAGGTGAAGGGGCCGAAGCCGTTGAAGTGGGGCTGGCCTACGGCATGGGTTGGGGCCTGCTGACGCAAACGAAGTTCGGTCCCGCCTTCTTCAAGGAGGGACATGGGGATGGCGCGCAGAATTACCTGATCTGCTTCGAACGGTCCAAGACCTGCATGATCCTGCTGACCAACAGCGACAATGGCGAGCTGGCCTTCCGGCCCTTGTTCGAGAAGCTCTTGGGCGCCACCGTCATTCCCTGGGAATGGGAGGGCTACACGCCCTCCTACATCCAAGCTGTCCGCCAACAGCCTTGATTCAGGGCTTGGTGGCCAGGCTGGCTTCCACGCCATTCACCCACAGCCGCCCCGGCTTGACCTTCCGCAGGGCCTCGGGTGTGATCTCACCGAGGGGTACCTGCACCCATAGGAGGTCAGCCACGGCTCCCTTCTGGATGCTGCCCAGTTCCTTGAGGTGGCCCAGGGCTTTGGCGTTGCCGGCGGTGTAGGCGCGCACAGCTTCGTAGCGGGAAAGGCGCTGCTCGGGCAGGAAGCCCCCGGGTGGGTTGCCTTCGGGATCCTGGCGCGTTTCGGCGGCGGAGAGACTCACGAAGGGATTGGCCTCTTCCACGGGCGCGTCGCTGCCGAAGGCCAGCAGGGCGCCGCCCTCAACGAAGCTGCGCCAGGGGAAGGCTTCGTTGGTGCGCCCGGGGCCCAGGCGGGCCGGGGTCCAGCTGTGATCCGAGGTGCAGTGGACGGGTTGCACGCTGGCCACCACGCCCAGCCGGCCGAACCGGGCGGCATCTTCGGCGGTGACGATCTGGGCATGCTCAATGCGGGGCGGCAAGGTGCCCTTGTGCTTTTTCATGGCGGTTTCCAGCAGGTCGAGGGCGGCGCGGTTGGCGGCATCCCCGATGGCATGGATGGCGGGTTGGTAGCCTGCGCGCAGGGTGATGGCGGCATCGGCGGCGACCTTGGCGGGCTCCGTCACCCAGAGGCCCTTGGTGGTGGGCTCGTCGGTGTAGGGAGCCAGCATGCGGGCCCCCCGGCTGCCCAGGGCGCCGTCCATGTAGAACTTCACGCCCTGCACCTGGAAGAAGGACAGTTTCCTGGCCCGGATGGGGCGCAGTTCCTTCAGCATCAGGTCATGGTCATGGGCCAGGTAGGCGAAGACGCGGATGGGCAGGTTGCCCGTTTCGGCCAAGCGCCGGTAGGCGGCCAGTTCCCGGGGCCCGATGCCCATGTCGGCCACAGCAGTGAAACCATCGGCGCGCAGTGATAGAAGCCCGGCCTTGAGCTGGCCTTCCAGTTCGGCTTCCGTGGCTGGGGGAATGTGCTTGGCCACCAGATCCAAGGCCGCGTCGAGGAGGAGGCCGTTGGGCCGGCCGTAGGCATCCTTGAGGATGCGTCCGCCTTCAGGATCTGGCGTGTCGGGGCCGATCCCCGCGATGGCCAAGGCGGCGGTGTTCACCCAAGCCGCATGGCCGTCCACCCGCGTCAACATGGCCGGTCGTGAACCCGTGAGCGCATCCAGATCCAGGGCCCGGGGAAAGGCCTTGGTGGGCCAGCGGTTCTGATCCCAGCCCCGGCCCACCAGCCAATCCTCGGCGTGGGAAGTGGACCATTCGCGGATTTTGCCGAGGACTTCGGGCAGGCTGTCGAGGCCGGAGAGATTCACCTGACGACCCAGGGCCCCGATGCCATGCACATGGGCATGGCCCTCGATGAGGCCCGGCAGCAGGGTGCCACCGGGAAGTTCCACCCGGTTGGCTTTGGGGTGGGCCTTGGCAAGGGTTTCGAGGGGCCCCACGGCCAGGATCCGGCCCTTCTGGATGGCCACGGCCTGGCCCTTTTTTGGGCCCTGGGAGGTCCATATATCGGCGCCGGTGATGAGCTGTACATGGGCAGGCGGGGCAGGCGGCAGGGGCATGGGCGACTCGTGGTGGGGGAGAGCCAGTGTAGCGCCCACAAGGCTTCGGGAGATAAGGTGGAAGATTCGGAGGCTTCATGTACCAAAAGGATTTCCTGGATCAGGTGCGCACGCAGCTCACGGTGAAGGAAGATCCGGCCAGGCTGCGGGAGCGCAGCTTCGAGACCAGCTCGGGCATTTCCCTGAAGAACAGCTACACGCCAGCGGACTTGGTGGACTTTGATCCACTGAAGGATCTAGGCGCCCCCGGCCGCTACCCCTTTACGCGGCACGTACAGCCCACGGGCTACCGCGGGCGCCTCTGGACCATGCGCCAGTACGCCGGCTTCGCCACCGCCGAAGAGAGCAACGCCCGCTACCGCTACCTGCTGGAGCAGGGCACCACGGGCCTGTCCGTGGCCTTCGACCTGCCCACGCAAATCGGCATGGATCCCGACCATTCCATGGCCCTGGGCGAAGTGGGCAAGGTGGGCGTGAGCATCAGCTCCATCCACGACATGCGGGCCCTGTTTCGGGACATTCCCCTGGACAAGGTGAGCACCAGCATGACCATCAACGCCCCGGCGGCCGTACTACTGGCGCTGTACCTGGCTGTGGCCGAAGAGCAGGGCGTGAGCTGGCAGCAGGTGAGCGGCACCATCCAGAACGACATCCTCAAGGAATACATGGCCCGGGGCACCTACATCTTCCCGCCCCGCCAAAGCCTGCGTCTCATCACGGACATCTTCGCCTTCTGCGCCGAACAGGTGCCCAACTGGAACACCATCTCCATCTCGGGCTACCACATCCGCGAGGCGGGCTGTACGGCGGCCCAGGAAATCGCGTTCACGCTGGGGGATGGCATCGCCTACGTGCAGGCGGCGCTGGACGCCGGTCTGAAACTGGAGGAATTCGCGCCCCGGCTGAGTTTCTTCTTCAATGCCCACAACCAGTTCTTCGAAGAGGTCGCCAAGTTCCGGGCGGCCCGCCGCCTCTGGGCCCGGATCATGAAGGAGCGGTTCAAGACGGATGACCCCAAGAGCCAGATGCTGCGGTTCCACACGCAAACGGCGGGCAGTACCCTCACGGCCCAGCAGCCAGACAACAACATCGTGCGCACCACGGTGCAGGCCATGGCGGCCGTGTGCGGCGGCACCCAGAGCCTGCATACCAACAGCCGGGACGAAGCCCTGGCGCTGCCCACCGAGGTGAGTGCCCGCATCGCCTTGCGCACCCAGCAGATGCTCGCCTTCGAACACCGCATCGCCGATGTGGTCGACCCCTTTGCCGGGAGCTACTTCGTGGAATCCCTCACGGATGAGCTGGAGGCCCGTGCCACGGCCCTGTTGGCCAAGGTGGATGACCTGGGCGGCATGGTGAGCGCCATCGAGAAGGGCTTCCCCCAGCGGGAAATCCAGAACGCCGCCTATGCCTACCAGAAGGCTGTGGAGAAGGGCGAGCAGGTGGTGGTGGGCGTCAACAAGTTCACGGTGACCGGCGAGGTTGCGCCGGACCTGCTGCGGGTGGATGAGGCCCTGGGCGCCCAGCGCCGCGCGGTCATCGCCAAGGTGCGGGCGGATCGGGATCAAGCCACTGTGGATGCCAAGCTCGCCGCTTTGCGCACCGCCGCTTCGGGCTCCGCCAACCTCATGCCCTTCATCCTGGCGGCCGTGAAGGCCGAAGCTACCGTGGGCGAGGTCTGCGATGTCCTTCGTGCCGAATTCGGGGAGTATCAGGAACAGCTGGTCTTCTGAGGACAGGGAGTCCTGGTAGCCTCAACCCCAGATCCCCCATCACTCCCTTCCAGGGGACATCCCACCCGGAGAGGCCATGCGCAACGCCACCCTTCTCACCGCCGCTGCTTTGCTTCTGGCTGTGTCGGCCCAGGCCAAGCTGCCCTTCGTGAAGAAGGCCCAGGAGCTCGGCTTCAAGGACATCATGAACTGCCAGTCCTGCCATGTGGACAAAATGCCCAAGAAGGGCGCTTCCGAGAACAACGAGCGCGGCAAGTTCCTGCTCAAGGTCAAGACCGAGAAGAAGGCCGCCGAGGTCGATCTGAACTGGCTCAAGGATTACAAGGGCAAATGAGCCCGGCCTGGGCTCAGATGAGGAGGCTTGAATCAATCGTACAGGGATCCTGGTGATCCGTTCCGACGAGTCTTGAGATAGGCAACCGTGGCCAGGGTTTCTAACGCGATTTTGACCTGCTCTAGGAGTCGTGACAGAGATCACCTCTCTCTGGCACATCACGGGTTTGTCAGGCAAGGTTTAGAGGACTCACGAGGTTGTTATGCGTCTTTTGTTCGTAGGATTGCTCTCCGCCGTGCTCACCGCTGCCGCGCCAAGCCCGTCGGACTGTGTGGGCTGCCATGAGGTGGACCTGAAGGTCTTCGAGGTCTCTAAGCACGCCAGCATGGGCTGCACGGGCTGCCACAGCAGCATTACGAAGTCGCCCCATGATGGCAAACCGGCACCCGTGAAGTGCGCCACCTGCCACGAAGACCAGGTGAAGGCCTACGCCAAGAGCGTCCACGGCACGGCCAAGCAGGCCGGCATGGCCGATTCAGCGACTTGTTCCTCCTGCCACGGCTCCCCGCACACGATTCTTGGCTCCAGTGAGCCCGGATCCAACGTCAACAAGAAGAACCTGGCGAACACCTGCGGCACCTGTCACTCGAATCCCGACTTCCTCGCCAAGCACAAGATCCCCTTCGCCAAGCCCGTGGAAGCCTACCGGGCCAGCGTCCACGGCCGCGAAGTGGCCAAGGGCAACCTCTCCGCCGCCAGCTGCTCGGACTGCCATGGCAGCCACGACATCCTGGCCTCCAGCAACCCCAAGGCCAAGGTGAACCGCGCCAACGTGGCCGACACCTGCGGGGTGTGCCACAACGAGGTGCAGACGGTCTATGCGGACAGCGTCCATGGCCTGGCGGTGAAGAAGGGTTCCAACGATTCGCCCACCTGCACGGGCTGCCACGGGGAGCACAACATCCTGGCCCCCAAGGACCCTGGCTCCATGGTCAATGCCGCCCGCGTGTCCACCGTGACCTGCGGCCGCTGCCACGGCGATGAACGCATGAACTCCCGCTACGAGTTCGGCGACAAGGTGCCGGCCTTCCAGGACAGCTTCCATGGTTTGGCCATCCGCGGCGGCCAGAAGACCGCCGCCAACTGTGCCTCCTGCCACGGCGTGCACAACATCCTTTCCTCCGCCGACATCCGCTCCACCATCAATCCCGCCAACCTGAAGCAGACCTGCGGCCAGTGCCACCCCGGCGTCGGCGACAAGATCGCCGTCAGCAAGGTGCATGTGCGCATGGCGGGCGGCGTCGAGCACATCTCGGTGAAGTGGATCCGCCTCACCTACTACCTGCTCATCCCCATGACCATCGGGTTCATGCTGTTCCACAACGGCCTGGACTGGCTGTCCAAGCTGCGCCGCCACAAGCCGCACCATGGTACCGGCGAGCAGCTGCCCCGTATGAACAAGTGGTTCCGCATCACCCACGGCATGGTCATGGTCAGCTTCATCACCCTGGTCATCACGGGCTTTGCCCTCAAGTTTCCCGAGGCCGGCTGGGTGAAGCTCTTCGGCCTGAGCGGTTCCGGCGCCCTCCGCGGCCTGCTGCACCGCATCGCCGCCGTGGTGATCATGGCCGCCACGGTGCTGCATATCGTCCACCTGGTACTGGTCAAGCGCGACCGGGTCATCGTCAAGGAACTGTTGCCGGGCTTCCAGGACGCCAAGGATATCCTCCAGGCGATCCTCTACAACCTGGGCCTGGCCGACAAGCGTCCCACCTTCGGCATGTTCGGCTACGCCGAGAAAATGGAGTATTGGGCCTTCATGTGGGGCACCGTTGTGATGGCTGTGACGGGCGTGCTGCTCTGGGCCCAGAACTGGAGCCTCGGCCGCTTCCCCATCTGGGTGATGGATGCCGCCACGGCCGCCCACTACTACGAAGCGATCCTCGCCACGCTGTCGATCCTCGTGTGGCACTGGTATCTGGTGATCTTCGACCCTGAGGTCTACCCCATGGACATGGCCTGGCTCACGGGCAAGGCCTCTGCGGACCACCTCCGGGAAACCCGGCCCGAATACTACGCCGAACTCCGCAAAAAGCAGGATGCACAAACCGATGACAATTCGAAGTAGAATCGGAACACGCCTTGCATTCCAACCAAGACCCGAAACTTCATTCGGGCCTCATATTCCAGGAGCAACCATGCGCCGCATCACCCTGCTCACCGCCGCCCTCGTCCTGGCCCTGGCCCCTGTCGCCAGTGCCAAGCCCACCACCGTGAAGGGCGCGAAGTGCACCATCTGCCACGAAGGCGCCCCCAAGGACAAGAAGTTCAACGCGGCCGCCACGAAGATGTTCCCCAAGTACAAGGAAGACAAGTGCAAGGATTGCCACGCCATGGCCGATGGCAAGTTCACCTCCAAGAAGGGCTGATTTCAGCGCCCAAAAAAAGAACGGCGCCGGTAACGGCGCCGTTCTTTTTTTGAGTTAGTTAAAGACCCAACAAGCTCCGTGCTTCAGACTCCAGGCGATCCAGCAGCGCCGCGTCCGTGCGGCTCTGGAGGTAGACCTTCAGTTTGGGTTCCGTGCCGCTGGGGCGGAAGGCCGCGAAGGCGCCGCTTTCCAGGCGGAATTTCAGCACGTTGCTGTGCAGGATGGGCAGGGCCACGGCGCGATTGTCGGGCCGGTCGAGGATGGTTTCGCTGCGGCCCTCGCCATGCCACTGCCCCGCTTGGAAGTCCTCCCAGTTGATGACCTTTTCACCACCCAGGGAAGCCAAGCCCGCCGTCCGGATGCGCTCCATGGCTTCGGCGAAGCGCTTGGCGCCACCGGGCCGGGGATCTTCGAGATTCACCAGACGGTTGTGGAAGGTGCCTACCCGGGCCATGAGGGCGTTCACGGCATCGTAGAGGGTTTGTCCCTTGGCCTTGTAGTGTCCCGCCATCTCGGCCACCACCAGGGCCGCCGTGACGCCATCCTTGTCCCGCAGGCTGGGGGGCAGCAGCATGCCATAGCTCTCCTCGGCGCTGAAGGCGTAGGGCTCGCCGATCTCCTCCAGACGGTCCATGCACACGGCGATGTTCTTGAAACCTGTGAGGGTCCAGACCACGGGCAAGCCGTGCTGGCGGGCCACCTCGGCCATGAAATCCGAGGTCACCACGGTGCTGATGACCGCGCCCTTACGGCCCTTCTGGGTGCAGAGGTAGTCGAGGGTGAGGGCCGCGAGGTCATTACCGGACATGAGCTCCCAGGCGCCGTGGCGTTTGGCCACCACGCCGATGCGATCTGCATCGGGATCGTTGGAAAGAATCACTTCGGCGCCCATGGCTTCGGCTTCGGCGATGGGGGCGGCATAGGCGGCCAGCTCTTCGGGATTGGGCCGGGGGGCCGTGGGGAAGGTGCCATCCTGGATGCCCTGGCTGGGGCTGACGGAGAGTGGGAGTCCTGCCTGTTCGAAAAGCGCGGGGACGAAGGCGATGCCCGTGCCGTGGAAGGGCGTGTAGAGCACCTTGGCAGGTGTGAAGGGCTTTGGGTGCTGGAGCAGCTCCTGGCCCAGCGCCAGATAGGCGGCCTCTACCTCGGCCGGAATGGGCTTGATGCGGCCTTCAGGGGCGACAGGGGGCACGGGGACCACGGGCAAGGAGGCCATGTGGGCCTCGACCTCCGCATCCCAGGGATCCACCACCTGGCCGCCCAAATCGTTATAGGCCTTGAAGCCGTTGTATTCCTTCGGATTGTGGCTGGCAGTGATGATGACGCCACAGGCCGAGCCCAGGGCCTTCATGGCGAAACAGAGGAAGGGCGTGGGCAGGGGCCGGGTGCCGAGGAAGACCTCGTAGCCCGCAGCCGCCAGCACGGCGGCACTTTCCTGGGCGAACACTTCGGAGTTGATGCGCGTGTCATAGCCCACCACGGCGATCTTCTTGGCAGGTGCATGGCGGTGTGCCACGGCCGCGAGGGCCATGCTGGTGCGGCGCACATTGGGCTGATTCATGCGCCTCAGGCCCGCAGCCATGAAACCGCGCAGTCCGCCGGTGCCGAAGGCCAAGGGTTCGAAGAAGCGATCCTCCAGTTCGGCGGTGGCCATGGCATCGCCCGCTTCCGCGGCCTTCACCAGGGGCTCCAGATCCGCCCGGAGTTCGGGCTCGAGATGGGTGTAGGAAAGGTATTGTTTGGCGGCGCTCAGGGACATGGGACCTCGCAGGGGATAACCAATTTGAAAAAATAAAAGCGGAACACAGAGGGCACAAACATCTCACAGAGGACACGGAGCCTACTTAGAAGTATGCATTTCTCTGTGTCCTCCTGAAACCTCTGCGACCTCTGTGTTCCGGTTTTTCAATAATTTGCCAGGACTCACGCACCGCCCAGGGCGATGTCTTCCAGCAGGATGCTGAGGCCGGCGCTGCTGCCGTACCAGCGGAGATCGCTGCCCAGGGCCACGATGCGGGTGAGGAAATCCCGCAGATTGCCTGCGAAGGTGAGCTTGTCCACGGGCTCGGCTAGCACACCATCGCGGATGCGGATGCCGCTGGCGCCCACGCTAAGGTCGCCGCTCACGGGATCCACGGTGTGGAGGCCCATGATCTCCGTGATGAGAACGCCATTGGCGGCCATGCGGTAGAGCGCATCCGGAGCGGTGTCGCCGGGCATGGGAAAGAGGTTGAACGTGGTGGCCCCAGGCTGGCTGCCGAAGCCGCGCCCCGCGCTGGCGGTGGGGGCCACGCCCATTTCGGCGGCAGTCTTGAGGGTGTGGAGGTAGGTCCTGAGGATGCCGCCTTCCAGCAGCACGTTCCGCCGCGTGGGAAGGCCTTCGGCATCCCAGGGCTCGGTACCCAGTGCGGGGCGGCCGGGGGCCTCGGTGAGGCGGCCATCATCCACCAGCGTGAGCAGGGGCGAGGCGATGGTCTCGCCCAGCTTCCCGGCGAAGAGGCTGCGCTGTTTCAGCACGGATTCCGCATCCAACATGTCCGCCACGATGCCCAGCAGATCCACGGCCACTTCCGGGTGCAGCACCACGGCGTACTTCCCGGCGGGCAGGCGCTGGGGATTCAGCTTCCGCTCGCCTTTGAGGGCGGCTTCCGCGCCGATGGCAGCCAGATCCAACCCGGGCCGGCGGGCCACGTCCCAATGCCAGGCAGCCTGTCGCTCTTCGCCATCGGCCACGGCCAGCTCGATTGATGCCGAACAGCTGGACCACACATCCGGCGTGCGCACGCCCCTCTGGGTGAGCAGCAGGCTGGCGCCGGTACCGTCGCTCCAGGCCGATCCCCGCACGGCCGCGACTTTGCTAGAGGCGCGCCGGGCCTGGGCTTCAAGGTCTTGGGCCCAGGCGATGCGCTGCTTGGGTGTGATGGCATCCACGCTGGCATCGAAGCGGCTGGGGAGGTCATCGGCGCCGGAGGGTTCGGCCTGACGCAACCAGGAATCCTCGTCGCCGAGGGCGCTCAGTTCCCAGGCCTGAGCGAAGAGGTTCCGAAAATCCGTGGCGGCCAGATCGGTGGTGGTGGCGAGACCCGTGCGGAACCCCTTGCCCCCGGCGCGGATCACGCGCACACCGAGGCCGCCCCGCTTGCTCACGGTGAGATCTTCCAGGTTGCCGTTTTGCACCTTGGCCTTGCGGCTGCGCGATACCGAAATGAAGGCCTCGGCGCCATGCGCGCCCAGGGACAGCGCATGTTGGAGGCCGTCCTGGAGACGCGCCTCGAGGGATTCGGGAATGAAGGTCGTGAAGGGGTTCATGGAAAACCTTTGGTTTAACCGCAGATATCGCAGATGGGCGCAGATGGGCGCAGATGAAAAGCAGGGGATGGCAGGTCGTGAGTTCATCTGCGAAATCTGCGTCATCTGCGGTTAGAAATAAATCTTCTATTTCAGATGACGCTCGGCAATGGCTCGGCAGTGCCACCCACGACGAGGGCAGGGCAGAGGATGGTGGGAAGGGCATCACTGACGGGCACACCTTGTCCGTCCTTGCCGCAGGTGCCGATGTCGAAGTGGTGGAGGTCGTTGCCGATGCGGGTGAGGCCCTTCAGCACCTCGGGGCCGCAGCCGCTGAGGGTGGCGTTCTTCACCGGGTACATGGCCACGCCCTTCTCCACCCAGTAGCCCTCGGTCACCTGGAACACGAAGTTGCCGGTGACGGTATCCACCTGGCCACCGCCCATGTGCTTCACAAGCAGGCCGCGATCGAGGTCGCGGAGGATGTCCTCTGGCGCCTCGCTGCCCGCGGCCAGGAAGGTGTTGCGCATGCGGGGGATGGGCAAGTGGCGGTAGCTTTCGCGGCGGCCATTGCCCGTGGGCTCGGTGTCCATTTTTCGCGAGGTCTTCCGCGACTGCAGGTAGGCCTTGAGGATGCCGTTCTCGATCAGTACCACGCGGCTCACCGGGTTGCCTTCGTCGTCGATGGCCTGGCTGCCGCGCTTGTGGGGCAGGGTGCCGTCATCGATGATGGTCACGCCTTCGGCGGCCACTTTCTGACCCAGCTTGCCCGCGAAGGAACTCATGCCCGCCAGGGCGAGGTCGGCCTCCAGCCCGTGGCCGCAGGCCTCATGGATCATGGTGCCGCCCGCACTGCTGCTGAGCACCACGGGGAAGGTGCCGGCGGGCGCAGGTTGTGCGTCCAGGGCCTGGATGGCCAGGCGCACCGCCTCGTGCACCATGCGCGTGACGGCTTCATCGGTGAACAGCTCGAAGCCGCAGGTCTCGCCCAGGGGCTGGTAGCCGGTCTGCAGCTGGACGCCGTCCCCGGCGGTGACGTTCGTGCGCAGCACGACCTGGGTGCGGTGATCCTCGGTGAGGGTTCCCGTCCAGTCGCTTCCCTTGGCTTCTGCGGCGGCGATCCACACGCGCTGCGTGCTATCGCCATAACCCACGGAGACCTGCTTCAGGGCGCCGGGACGCAGCGCTTCCGCGTGCTCGCGGGCGAGGGTTTCGGCCTTGCGCACCAAAGCCACCTTGTCGGATAGAGGCACCTGGCCAGGATCCTGAGTCACAGGGCTGGGCGTAGGGAAGGTGCGGACCGCCAGGGCAGGCACGGAGGCAGGAGCGCCTGTGCCAGGCGCGGCCAAGGTTCGCGCGGATTCCGTGAGCTCGTCGAAGGAAGGCGCGATGAGGTCGGCGAAGCGCGTGGTGTCGCCATCCACCAGGCGCAGGCTGGCGCCGAAGGTTTCGGAGGCGAGCACATCCTCCATGCGGCCATCGTCCATGCCCAGGGCATGGGCCCGGCGGCGCTCCACGAAGACCTCCCCGTAATCGCCACCGCAGCTCAGCAGGTCGGTCAGAACATCACGCAGCTGGTCTGCGCTGAAAGGTGCAGGCATGGTCGGTCTCCAGGTCCGCGCGCGGCGGACCTTCCAGTTTGACAGAAGGGTCGATTCGGCTCCCGCGAGGATTCCAGACAGCTCACGGCCGTCGTTGACGATGACGAGATCCGCGTGCAGGGCCCGCTCAGCAGGCGTGGCTTGGGCCCGCAGGCGGGCCAGGGCCGCCTCGCGCGCCATTCCGTCCCGCGCCAGGAGCCGATCGAGTCGCAAGGCCTCGGGCGCGTCCACGGTCCAGAAGGCGTCGAAATGATGGGCCCGGCCCCGTTCCACCCACAGCGCCGCATCCAGCACTGCACCGCGCGTGTTCGGCGGTAATTTGGTCAGCCGCGCGGCCAGCATAGCCTCGATGCGGGGATGCAGGATGGCGTTCAGTTGCGCCCGTGATGCGGGATCGGTAAACACCCGGGCAGCCACCCTGGCACGGTCAAGGCTGCCATCTCCCAGCAGATACTCAGGACCGAAGGCCTCCAGCACTTCCCGCAAGCCTTCACTGCCAGGAAGCACTGCTTCCCGTGCCAGGGCATCGGTGTCGATGACGGCCCAGCCCAGGGCCTGCATACGGGCGGCCACGAAGGACTTCCCAGCCGCGATGCCGCCGCTGAGGCCGAGGAGGGGGAAGGGGGCTGTGATCAGGAGGGCACCTCGATGGGCATTGTGCCCCACGTCTGCGGAAGCGGGAATGATGGGTGCCGGTGCCTGCCTGCCTTCCTACCCGCGGTCAGGCCGCCCTATCCAATCCTGCCCTGGCCTTCTACACTGGATCGTCGACCCTTTCGGCTTGAGGTTTCATGAAAGACGCGTCCCCCGAACAGACCATGGATCTGTCCCAGCTGGAAAAGCCGGTGCTGGAGCTGGAGGCTCAGATCCGGGCCATGGAGATGGACCCCTCCCTGAACAAGGAGCGGGAGAAGCTGGAAAAGAAGCTCGACAAGCTCAAGGCCGAGCTGTTCTCGCACCTCACGGACTGGCAGCGGGCGCAGCTGGCGCGGCATCCCAAACGCCCCTACACCCTGGATTACATCGAGCGCATCTGTGAGCGCTTCGAGGAGCTGCACGGCGACCGCCGCTTCGGCGATGATGCCGCCATCGTGGCCGGCATGGGTTGGATCGAAGGCAACCCCGTGATGATCATCGGCCAGCAGAAGGGCCGCGACACCAAGCAGAAGATCCTGCGCAACTTCGGCATGCCCAAGCCCGAGGGCTACCGCAAGGCCCTGCGTTTGATGAAAATGGCCGAGAAATTCCAGCGGCCCATTCTTTGCCTCATCGATACACCCGGCGCTTATCCCGGCGTGGATGCGGAAGAGCGCGGCCAAGCGGAAGCCATTGCCCGCAACCTCCTGGAGATGGCGAAGCTGGAAGTGCCCGTGGTGGCCATCGTCATCGGCGAAGGCGGCAGCGGTGGGGCCCTGGCCCTGGGTGTGGCCGACCGCGTGCTCATGATGGAGAACGCCATCTACTCGGTGATCTCGCCCGAAGGTTGCGCGTCGATCCTGTGGAAGGATGCCAGCCAGGCCCCGAAGGCAGCGGCGGCCTTGAAGCTCACGGCCCCGCACCTGCTGGAGCTGGGCGTCATCGATGGCATCGTGAAGGAACCCCTGGGTGGCGCCCACTCGAATGTCGACGCAGCCGCAGCCGCGCTGAAAGAGGCCATCATCGAGGCTTTCTCCGAGCTGTCCGACCTCTCGGCCGAAGATCTGGTCGAGGAGCGGTACCAGAAGTTCGCCCGCATGGGCAGCGTGGTCTGAGATGGAGGCCATGCCCTGGCGCCTCCGCCGGAGCAGTCCGGCGGGACTGGCGCCCTGGAAGGCGCTGGCCGAGGCCTGGGACATCGATCCCAAGCTGGCGCGGCTGGCCTGGCTGCGGGGCGTGGATCGGCCTGAGGCCTTGGCCTGGCGGCTGGATGCCTCCTGGGCTCGCAGCACCGATCCCCACCTGCTGCCCGGCGTCGATGCAGCTGTGGCGCGCATCCGCCAGGCCACCGATAAGGGCGAGCGCATCGTGGTCTACGGCGACTACGACGTGGATGGCGTCACCGCCACCTCGCTGCTGGTGCGCACGCTGGAGAAGCTGGGCGCGGATGTGTCCTTCTTCATTCCCAACCGCTTTTCCGATGGCTACGGCCTGCATCTGGACTGCATCCAGGAGCTGAAAACAAGCCGCGATCCACGCCTGCTCATCTCCGTGGACTGCGGCGTGCGGAGCCTCGCGGAAGTGCAGGCCAGCACCGAGCTGGGCATGGATTGGGTGATCACGGATCACCACAGCCTGGGCGCCGAGTTGCCCGCCGCCTGCGCCGTGGTACATCCGCATCTCGACGGCTACGCCAATCCCTACCTCGCCGGTGTGGGCGTGGCCTTCAAGCTGGCCCAGGCCCTGCTCGGCGCCGTGCCCCATCCCGTGGGCGCCGATGCGGCCTTTCTGGACGGCCTGCTGAAGCTGGTGGCCATCGGCACCGTGGCGGACGTGATGCCGCTGGTGGATGAGAATGCGCTGCTGGTGCGCCGCGGCCTCACCTCACTGGCGGGCAAGAACGGGCCCGGTCTCGCCGCGCTGCTGAAGGCCGCGAAGAAGGAAGGCGACATCGGCGCCCAGGACATCGCCTTCGGCCTGGCGCCGCGCCTGAATGCTGTGGGCCGCATGGGCGGAGCGGAAGATGCGGTGCGCCTGCTGCTGACGCGGGACGAGGCCGAGGCCGCGACCCTCATGACGCGGGTGGAAGCTCTCAACTCGGAACGCCGCGCCATTCAGCAGGAACTGGCGGCGAGCCTGCCGGATGTCTCTTCCGAGGCCTTCGATCTGGTCCTGGACCCCACGGCCCACAAGGGCGTCATCGGCATCGTGGCCGGCCATCGCATGCGCGCCAGCGGTCGGCCTGCGGGCGTCTGCACGGTCATCGATGGTGTGGCCCACTGCAGCCTGCGCGCCCCGGATGGCTATGACCTGGGAGCGCTGCTGGTCCTGGCCCAGCCCTTCATCCTGGGCGGTGGCGGGCATCGCGTGGCGGCAGGGCTCAGCTTCGAGGCGTCGCGTTTGGCTTTCGTGCGGCAGGCCCTGCAGCGGGGCGCAGCGGCCCAGGCGGTGGGGCGCGACCTTCCGCCGACCCTGGTGGATGGGGCACCTTCGGAACTGCCTTCGGATGAGGCCATGGCCCTGCTGGAACCCTACGGCCAGGGCTTCGCGCCGGTTCTGGCCTGCATCGATGGCAGGGTCGCCTCCGCCAACGTGTTCAGTGCCGATCATTGGAAGCTGCGCCTGGATGGCGTGGCGGATCCCCTGACCTGGTTCGCCGGCAGCGCCCGGCCCAACCTGCCCAAGACCGGCGATCGCCTTCGTGTGGCCGCCGCGCCCCAGGGCAGTGCCCGCTGGGGCCGTTCCTGGCTGGTGGATTCGCCCATCGGCGAGGCCCTGCCATGAAGGTGTCGGCCCTGCTTCAGGACGTGCCGCCCGCCCGGCATCCCCTGTGGCGGTGGCTGGGCTGGGCCCTGGTGGCGGGCACCCTTGGCGTCACCACGAAGTTCCTGTCCTTCGGCAGCGAGGGCATGCCGGGCCGCATCGTGGGCGGCGACCCCCTCTTCGGCCAAGGCATCCAGGGCAGCGTGGGCACGCTCACTGAGCAGTTGGGGCCCAACCGCATGGTGCTGTCCTACAAGACCATCGAAGGCTCCGAGAACGACCTGCAGTTGGAGAAGGTAACGGGCAGCTTGGATGAAGCCACAGGCCAATGGCGCCTCCTCTCTCCCAAGGCGCGGCGTCAGGCCGGGGTCTGGACCATGCAGGGCCCCATGGACCTGGGCGTGGCCCACCCCAACACCGCCGACATCATCGGCAAGGGCCACATTGAGCAGGCAGGCCCCGCCCTCCGCTGGACTGGCGGGGAATGGGAAGGGCTGGCGCCCCTGCGCTGGGAATCCATGGAAGGTTCCGCCAGGGGCGTATGGGATCTGCCTGCGGGGTGGCACCGGGAAGTGGATGGCCGCCTCCGGGTGGAGCGCGGTCCCGTGCGCTGGCAGGCCCCCACTGGTGGTCCGGCCCCGACGCTGCAGGGCTTGGAAGCCGAGCGGCTCTGGGCCACGCCCGGCTTCCAGACGGGCCACCTGGAGGATGTCAAGGCCCGGCTGAGTGAAGGCTCTCTGAAGGCTTCGGTGGCAGACCTGTCGCCGGACACGGTGACCTGGCCCGGCCCCCTCTCCTTCGAACGCCGGGATGGGTGGCAGGGCGATGCTCAGAGCGGCACGGCTCCCCGCCCTTTGCCTGGATCGACCTTTCAGCAGGTGGAGTTCCACAAGTTCAGGGCGCACCGGGCCATGTCTGCGGGTCAGGAGCAGCTGACGACGGAAGGGGCCCGCTGGACCCCGGCGGGGCTGCGCCTCGAAGGCAATGTGGTGTGGGAGCAGCCGGTGGATGGCCAGCGGCTCACCTTGAAGGCGCCCCGGGTGCTCATGCGGGAAGCCCCGGGCAAGGATCTGCCGGACACCTTGCCCATGGGCTTTGCCGAGGCCGATGGCCAGGCCTTCCTCAGTTGGGGCAAACGCAACCTCTCCTCGCCGCGCATGCTCGTGGAACGGGCCACCCGCCGCTGGAAGCTCCAGGCGCCCGTCCTGGGGCGGAGCGAGGATGGCACCTTCAGCGGTGGGGCTGGGCAGGGGGATCCCCGGGCCTGGACCATCGAAGGCCCCGTGCAGGTGAACCTGTTCATGGGTGGCAGCCTGCGCGGGGCCCGGCTGGTCTGGGAGGATGCGCTCTGGACGCTCACCGGGCGCCCTGCGGCCTGGAATAGGCTGCGGGAGCGGCTCTCGGGGCCGCGCATCGTGCGGAAGGGTGAGCAGGTGAGCTTTCCGGAGGGGCTGAATGGGGCCCTGGCCGCCCCCGATGGCGACCTTTTTCTGCGGGCCGAAAAGGGCCTGAGCGAAGGCCAGAAGATCACCCTCAACGGGGGCGTCGAATGCCAGGGCCAGGGCTGGCGCCTGGGGGCGGACTCTGTGACGGTGACATTGGCCGCTGACCGCACCGTGAAACTCGTTCAGGCCCAAGGCTCCGTGACCCTGCGGGGCCGCATGGGCGAAGGGCAGGGGGAAGCCCTGGAACTGGAACCAGGCACCCAGACCGTGCGGTGGCAGGGCCATGTGCGGGGCAAGGGGAGCGGATCAGGCTGGTGACGTTTTTCCGGATTCGGGCATGATGGTGGAAACATCGTAATAGGAGGCACTATGCCCTGGTTCCGCTCGCCTGCAACGCTCGCCTTCCTGTTGGTGGCAACCCCGCACCTGCTGGCCGTGCCCATGACTGGGGCTGGAACCAAGGAGGAGGCCG
>JAYVRY010000171.1:0-5537 GCA_043775845.1 Acidobacteriota bacterium | reverse complement strand
CATGCGTTGGCCCCGTTCCTTCAGCTCCTTCAGCAACTCAGAGATGCCCTCGAAGGGCTGCATCATGTATTCGTGTTCCGTGTGACCGAAGCTGCGGTAGGCCTTGAGGACCGCGTCCATCTCCAGGCCCAGGGGATCGAAGGTATGGCGGATGCCGGCCTCCACGGGCAGGCCCACATACTTCAGCCATTCCTGCATGACGGACCGGGGCTGGCCCAGGGCATCCAAGGCGTGGGCCATGCCCGCCTCGATGAGGGGACGGCTGTCCACCAAGGTTCCATCAAAGTCCCAGGCGATGAGTTTCAAAGAGGCCTCCAGCCTCCATGATGCCCTACCGTGCTCCCGGGGGAGTGGCATACGCTCCTCGCCGTGTTCCGGCTCCGCAGGCTCCCCCGAAGCCAGCTCTGCCACCCGGCGGTCGCGCACCTCGCGAGCTTCAGCGAGCAGGCGGTCCCCTCGGACAGCATCAGGCCGAAGGCAGGTGCAGGGCCTGGATGAAGGTGGCGTCCGTGGCCTGTTGCAGTTCGTCAAGCACAGGCGGCGGCACGGGGGAATCCACGGAGAGGACCACCATGGCCTCGCCCTTCTTTTCCCGGCGCCCCAGGTTCATGAAGGCGATGTTGATCTCGTGCTGGCCCAGCACCGTGCCGATCTTCCCGATCATGCCGGGGCGGTCCAGGTAGCTCAGCAGGAGCATGTGGGGCTCGGGCGGGAAGTCCATGGCGTAGTCCCGCAGGCCCACGATGCGGGGCGCGCCTTCGAAGAGGGCACCCGAGACCACGCGGGTGCCGCTGGCGCCGTCCAGGGTGAGGGTCACCAGGTTGGAGAAGGCGCCGCCTTGGGTGGACTTGTGTTCTTCCACCACCAGACCCATGCGTTCGGCCACCAGGCCCGCGTTGACCATGTTCACGGGCTGATCCGTGGCCCGGTCCAGCAGGGCTGCGAGGCCGCTGACGGTGAGGGGCGAGCAGTCGTGGTGGGCGATGGCGCCGCTGAAGCTGAAGGTGATGCGATCCAGGTTGCCCTTCATGAGCTGCAGGCCAAACTCGCTCAGCACGGCCATGAGCTTGAAGTAGGGCCGCATTTGTTCCATGACGGCCGGGTCGAAGCGCGGCAGGTTCACGGCGTTCTCCAGGGGGGCCTTGTCCAGGTAGGCGAGGATCTCCTTCGACACGTCGATGGCCACGTTCACCTGGGCCTCTTGTGTGTTGGCACCCAGGTGGGGCGTGACCACCAGGCGCTCCTGGGCGATGAGGGCTTTCAGAATTTCCGTGGCGGGCGGCTCCTCGGACCAGACATCCACGGCGGCCAGGCTTACCTTCAAGGACCGCAGGGCGGCCAGCAGCACGGCCTCATCGATGATGCCGCCCCGGGCCACGTTGAGGAGGATGACGCCCTCCTTCATCAGCGCGACCTGCTCGGCGCCGATCATGCCGCGGGTTTCATCATTCAACGGCGTGTGAACGGTGATGATGTCGCAGCTGCGGCAGAGTTCGGAGAGATCCACCAGCCGCACGCCCAGATCCTGGCCGCGCTTGGCGCTGATGTAGGGATCGCAGCCCAGCACCTCGCATTCGAAGGCCTTGAGCCGCGTGGCCACGCGGCCGCCCACCTTGCCCAGGCCAATGACGCCGGCGGTCTTGCCCTTGAGTTCCACGCCCGTGAACTTGGCCCGCTTCCATTCGCCCGCCTTCAGACTGGCGTGGGCGGCGGGGATGTGGCGGCAGGCGGATAGCAGCAGGGCCAGGGTGTGTTCGGCGGCGCTGTTGGTGTTGCCGAAGGGGGCGTTCACCACGATGACGCCCTTGGAACTGGCGTAGTCCACATCCACGTTGTCGATGCCCACGCCCGCCCGGGCCACGATTTTGAGGTTCGTGGCGGCGTCCAGCAGGGCCTTGTCCACGGTGGTGCCGCTGCGGGTGATGATGGCGTCGTACTCGCCGATGCAGGCGTGGAGTGCCTCCCGGGAGAGGCCTAGCCGCACATCCAGGGTGATGCGTGGATCCGCCTGAAGCAGGGCTAGACCTTCGCCAGTCACCTCGTCGGTCACGATGATCTTCATGGCGCCTCCTGGTCTGGCAGGGTCTCCATGTCGGTGCCGAACACGCCTTCCCACTTGGCGATGACCACGCTGGCCAGGCCATTGCCAATGACATTCACCGTGGTGCGGGCCATGTCCATGATCTCGTCCACGGCCAGCAGCATGGCGATGCCCGCCTCGCCGGGCAGGCCAAAGCTGCCGCAGGTGGCGGCGATGATCACCAGCGTAGCCCGAGGCACGCCCGCCACGCCTTTGCTGGTGAGCATGAAGGTGAAGACCATGAGCAATTGTTGGCCCAGGCTCATGTGGATGCCCGCCGCCTGCGCGATGGTGAGGCTGGCCAGCACGAGATAGAGGGTGGAGCCGTCCAGGTTGAAGCTGTAGCCCGTGGGGATGACGAAACTGGCCACGCGGCGCGGCACGCCGAAGCGCACCACCTCCTCCAGCAGCTTGGGCAGGGCCGCTTCGCTGCTGGCCGTGCTGAAGGCGGTGAGGGCCGGATCCTTGATGGCCTTGATGAAGCCAAGAATCCGGATGCCCGAAAGCCAGGCCACGGGCACGAAGACGAGGATGAACAGCAGGCTGAGGGCCAGATAGAGGCTACCCACCAGCAGGCTGTACTGCTTGAGCAGGTGGAAGACTGCAGGCCAGCCCTTGATGACCACGCCGTTCACGGCATGCCCCGCCGCCATGTGACTCACGTTGTAGGCCATGGCACCAAACACCCCCAGGGGTGTGAGCTTCATGACGAAGTCGGTGTACTTGAACATGGTTTGCGCCACGCCATCGAAGAAGGCCAGCACGGGTTTGCCTCGTTCTCCGACCTTCGTAAGAGAGATGCCGAAGAGGGCGGCAAAGATCACCACGGGGAGGATGTCGCCTTCAGCCGCGTGCTGGATGAGGTTCGAGGGGAACATGTGCAGGGCGATTTCCCAGCCAGTCTTGGCCTTCACCGCGGCCACCGCCGTGTGGGCGCCCATGTCCATGGGCAGGTGGGCCCCGGGCTGCAGCCAGTTGCCCACGGCCAGGCCGATGAAGAGGGCCAGGGTGGTGACGATCTCGAAATAGAGCAGGGCCTTGGCGCCCATGCGGCCCACGGCGCGGATATCGCCGGTCTGGGCGATGCCCACGATGATGGTGGAGAGCAGCAGGGGGACGATGAGCCCCTTGATGAGGCTGATGAAGGCCTTGGAAAGGAAGCGGAAGCCGTCGTAGGCCCAGGGATACTGGTCCTGGGGCAGGAAGCCCCCCAGCACCACGCCCATGGCCAGGCCCACAAAGATCCAGAAGGTGCTGGAGCGGTACCAGGGGCGCGTCTCGGTCACGGGAGCCTCGTTACAGGAATAGGGCAAGTTTGGCATGGGACGCCGGTTGCGAACGGGGAGTAGAATTGAACTCCTTTTTGGAGTCAATGGAATGGCCCTGGCCAGACGTTGGAATCTGCTGAATACCTCCTTCCTCACGGGCACCCTGGCCGTGGCCCTCATCCTGGTGCCCTGGCGGCTGGCGACTTCCGGCATTCGCTGGAGCGAAACGCTGGTTTGCCTCGCCATGACCTTTGCCATCGGCACGGCCGTCAGCGGCGGCTATCACCGGCTCTTCAGCCACCGGGCCTACAAGGCCTCCTGGCCCGTGCGCTTCCTGTTCCTGTGCGTGGGATCGGCCGCCTTCGAGAATTCCGCCCTGAAGTGGTCCAGCGATCACCGCGTCCATCACCAGCATGTGGACACAGAGCAGGATCCCTACGCCATCAACCGGGGCTTCTGGCATGCCCACTGGACCTGGGTGATGGAAGACAAGGCCCTGCCCATCGCGGGTGTGGCCGATTTGGAAAAGGATCCGCTCGTGCAGTGGCAGCACCGCCACCACTTCCTCATCGGCGCCGTGGTGGCCACCATCCCGCTGTGGATCGGCCTGGCCACCGGAAACCTCATCGGCCACTTCGTGTTCGGCCTTTCCCTGCGCATCGTCCTCACGCATCACACTACCTTCTTCATCAACAGCGCCGCCCATGTCTTCGGCAGCCGCCCCTACACGGATGCCAACTCGGCCCGCGACAACTGGCTGCTGGCGCCCCTCACCTACGGCGAGGGCTACCACAACTTTCATCACCAGTGGCAGTGGGACTACCGCAACGGCGCCCGCTGGTACCAGTGGGACACCACCAAGTGGCTGCTGAATGTCCTGAATTGGATGGGGCTGGTGCATGGATTCCGGCGCGTGTCCGAGGCGACGATGACCCGCGCCCGGCTCCAGATGGAAGAAAAGCGGCTCCGTGAGCGGCTGCTTCTGGCCAGCCCCGGCGTGGCCACGCCCATGCAGGCCCGGCTGGCTGCTGCGCGGGTGAAGCTGGATGCGGCTTTGGCATCCCTCCATGATCGTCATGAGGCCTGGGGCTTGAAGAAAGCCGAGTGGCGCGCCAAGGGCCAGGCCAAGGCCGATGCCTGGCGGGAGGCCAAGGTGGAGTGGCAGGCCGCCATGGGTGCCCACCGCACGGAGTTGAAGGCAGCCTGGGCCGAGTGGCGCGCGGCGCGACGGGAAGTCCGGACGGCTCTCGTCTACGCCTGAATCCACGCCTGAACTCATTGCAGCAGATTGGAGATTGGCCATGCGCATCCTGCCCTTGTTGTTAACGGTGCCGGCCCTGATGGCCCAGGCGCCCACTCCCCTTCCCGAAGCCCCCCTGTCGCTGGGCGAACGGAGCCAGGCCAAGCAGCTACTGGCCGAATCCCGCCAGGCCTTCCTCAAAGCCATCGAGGGGTTGACGCCCGCCCAGTGGTCTTTCAAGCCCGCCCCCGATCGCTGGTCGATTCAGGAATGCGCCGAGCACATCGCCACGGTGGAGCAGATCGTCGAAAGCCAGGTCATCGTCAAAGGTTTGGCGGGCCCACAGGAACCCAGGCGTCGCGCTGAAGTCAAGGTGACCGATGGATTCATCCTCGCCGCCCTGCCTGACCGCACTCACAAAGCCCAGGCCCCGGAGATCGTGGCCCCCAAGGGCCGCCTGGCCACCCGGGAAGCCGTGCTCACGGCATTTGAGGCCTGCCGGAAACCCCTGGAAACCCAGGTGGACACCAGCCAGGCCGATTGGCGCGGCCGCTTCGGTCCGCATCCCCTCTTCGGCACCCTGGATCTCTACCAGTGGGTGCTCCTCACGGCAGGGCACACCTCTCGCCATGTGGCTCAGATCGAGGAAGTGAAGCGGGCTGCAGGCTACCCGGTTCCCTGAGGGTGGGTATCTGATAGGCTTGCCTACCCATGCCAGATCATTCCACCCCTAGCTGCGTCACCTGCGGAACGGCCCTGCTAGGGCCCTTCTGCCATGCCTGCGGGGAGAAGCGCCGCGTTCCGTCCTCCCTGGATCTCCGGCCCTTCCTGCATGAGGTCTTCCACTTCGAGACCCACCTGGATAACACGCTCGTCCGGACACTGAAGCCCCTGTTCACGCAACCGGGGCGCCTCACCCAGGCCTGGATCGAAGGCTGCAGGATGGCCT
>JAYVRY010000170.1:0-20982 GCA_043775845.1 Acidobacteriota bacterium | reverse complement strand
GAAGCCAGGCAGGATGCACCGCAGATGTCTTTATGTCTCGCGTATCGCCGCAGGCGATACCGAGAGGGAAGGGCCCGCAGGGCAACGTGGTTCGTTGTTCAAGGGGCCTGACGCCGCGGGGCGCCTGCCTGGCTTCATCCCTCCGGGCGAGGGCCGGCGGGCGTCGCGATGCCGCGTCACGCTCGTCGCGCGTAGTACCCGCTACGCTTCGACTCGCATTCCTCGCCTCGCTCGCCCGGCGACCCTCGCGCGGCCCCGTGGGAGTATTGTTAGGCACTCCTAAACTCAGACCCCCTTCGGACATCCCATGAAGCTGACCCTCCAGGTTGACGGTGCCCTGCACCCCATGACCCTCACGGAAGAGGGCGTGACCATTGGCCGGGGCGACCAGGCCACCATCAAGATCCAGGCGAATGCCGTGAGCCGGGTCCATGCCAAGGTCTTCCTCAAAGCCGGCCAGCCCCACGTCATGGACATGAAGTCCCTCAACGGCACCTCGCTTAATGGCGTGACCCTGACGGAGCCCATGCCCTTGCATCCGGGCGACACGGTGTTGCTGGGCGAGGCCATGGTGATGTGGATGGCGGAAGGGGTGCAGGCCCCGCCACCCGTGGGCCTGAACCTGGATTTGGTGCCGCGGGCGGTGGTATCTAAAATTTCCCTGGAGGACCGGGCCTTCGATGCCTCGGGCTCCATATTGGTGCCCCATGCCAGCCTGGAGGCCATGCTGGCCCAGGCCAGTGGCCAGCATCCTGCGGGCGAGGCGGTCACGCTGTTCCAGCGCTTGGCCAGCATGGCCGGCACCCTGCTGCGGGCCGCGGGCCTTACCGAGTTGCTGGAATCGGTGATGGGGCTCATCACGGCCCAGATCCCTTGCCAGCGGGGCTTCATCCTCCTGGCGGACGCGAGCGGCGAGCTGGTGCCTGAGCTGGTTTGGGAAGAGCAGCCGGGCACCCACACGAACCCCATCAGCCGCACCATCGCCCGCACGGCCATGGACAACCGCGTGGCCATCCTCACCACGGACGCCCGCATGGATCCCCGCTTCAGCGCGGGCGAGAGCATCAAGATCCACGGCATCACCTCGGCCCTTTGCGCGCCGCTCATCGTGGAGGAAAAGGCCTTCGGCGTCATCTACCTGGAGACCAGCCTCAACAAGGGTGGCTTCAAGCGCGAGGATGAGCACCTGCTCAGCGCCATGGCCAACTTCGCGGCCGTGGGCATCCAGCGTGAGCGCGAGGCCAAGTTCCGCCAGCGCCTGGAGCGCTACCACAGCCCGCAGGTGGTGGATCAGATCCTGAAATCCAGCCAGAGCAAGGAAGCCCCGGCCCTGCAGGCCCAGCGCTGCCAGATCAGCGTGCTCTTCGCCGATATCTCAGGCTTCACGCGCATGAGCGAGGGCATGGAGCCGCTGGTGCTGGCGGGCATCCTCAATCGCACCTTTGAAGTGATGACCGATCAGATCTTCAGCCGTGGCGGCACCCTGGACAAGTACATCGGCGACGCGATCATGGCCTTCTTCGGCGCGCCCAATCCCGATCCGGACCATGCGAAGCACGCCATCGAAGCCGCCATCGCCATGCAGGAATGCCTCTCGACCCTGAATGCAGCGCGGCCCGTGGGTTTTCCCGAGCTGAAGATGCGCATCGGCATCAACAGCGGCGAGGCCTTCGCGGGGGACATCGGCTGCGAGAAGCGCATGGACTACACCGTCATGGGCAGCACCGTGAATCTGGCCTCCCGCCTGGAAAGCGGTGTCGCCAAGCCCGGCCAGATCGTGGTGGGCCCCCACACGGCGGAACTGGCCGGTCGGGCTGACCTGCGCCAGCTGGATGGCTTCGCCCTCAAGGGCATCGAGCAGGAAGTCAGGCCCTTCGAGGTGCTGTGGCTGCAGGACATGCCCACAAGCACGCAGGGCCTGAAATAGTTCGGCGCCGACATCCAGGCTGAAGCGCTGGAAATCAACATGGGTGCGTTGGCTGTCGATCAATGGGTGATCAATAGTCCGTCCGGAGCAACCATGAGCCGCCTGATTCCCAAGACACTCGCGGGAAAGATCCTTCTACTGGCCCTGGCGCCCCTGGGCGTGGTGTTCCTGGCGGCCTGGCTGGGGCTGGTGCCCGTGCTGGAGAAGGCCCTGCTGGAATCCCGGCGGGAGTATCTCCAGCACCTCTCGGAGACCGCCTACGGAATCCTGGAAGGCCAGGAAGCCCAAGCCAAGGCCGGGGCCATTCCGCGGGAGGAGGCTCAGAAACGCGCGGTGGAGCTCCTCAAGACCATCCGCTATGGAAAGTCAGGCTACTTCTATGTCTTCACCCGGGAGCCGCGGATCGTGACCGTGCCCATCAAGCCGGAGATGGAGGGGAAACTGGTGGATACCTTCAAGGATGCCAATGGCAAGCCCATCTACCTGGAGCTGAGTCAGCTGGGCCGGAACCCGGAAGGGGGTTTCCTGGATCTGGTCTTTGCCAAACCCGGCCAGGAAGGCACCTATCCCAAGCTCAACTACGTGAAATGTTTTGAGCCCTGGGGCTGGAACATCGGGACCGGCATCTACATGGACGATCTCCGCGCACAGATTCGTCTGCTGACGGGCTCCATCCTGGGTGTGTTGGCCCTCCTCTCAGGTGCGCTGTTCCTGAGCGTGCGGGGCTTCGTGAAACGCATGACCCGACCCCTCCTGGAACTGGTGGAAGGGCTGCGCCACAGCGACCTCACCTGCCGCATCGCCATCGATAGCGCGGATGAGATCGGCCAAGCTGCGCAGGCCTTCAACGCCTATAACGCAGGCCTTCGGGACAAGGTGACGGAGATCTCCGGTTTCGCCGCGCGCGTGGCCAGTGGCAGCACGGAACTGTCGGCCACCGCCGACGAGATGACCCGGGCCGTGCAGGAGATCGCCAAGGTAAGCGAGGATTTGAAATCTGCGGGCGAGCGGGTCGCGCGGTCCATGGGCGAGCTGGCGGAAAATGCGGACATGGTGGCGCAGCACACGAGGGAAAGCGAAGCGGAGAGCCACCGTGCGGTGTCTGAGACTTCCCAGAGCGCGACTGCGGGAGAGGGTGCCGTGCGGGACATGGGCGAGATTCGGTCTGCCACGGGCCAGATCGTCAAGGCCGTCCAGGTGATTCAAGACATCGCCCGCCAGACCAACCTGCTGTCGCTGAACGCCGCCATCGAGGCCGCCAAGGCCGGCAGCCAGGGCAAGGGTTTTGCGGTGGTGGCAGAGGAAGTTCGCAAACTGGCTGAACGCTCCCGGGGCTCGGCCCACGAGATCGAGCAGCTCATCCAGCGCACGCAGGAAGCCGTGGCCGGGGGTGAGGAGAGCGTGCAGAGCACCATGCAGAGCCTGGAGGAGATCCGGAAACGCATCGGGGGCGTGGCGGGGCGCATCGAGCAGATCGGCCTGTTCTCCAGCGGGCAGGCGGAAACCAGCGGCACGGTGAAGACCATGATGGCCGCCACCTCCGAGGGGCTCGCCCAGAATGCTGCGGCCACCCACGAACTGGCTGCCACGGTCCAGGAGATCGCCAAGACCTCCGAGGATCTGGCCCAGGTCGCGGAGGGGCTGCGGAGCCTCGTGGGGGGGTTCCGGCATTGATGCAAGTCAGGGAGCGGGATTCCACCCTATTCGCGGATCTTCTCCACCCATAGACTGAGATCTACCCTCCTCGTTCAGAGAGAGCCGTCGCTCTACAACTGTGCACATCCTTTCCTCCGGAGCCCCCATGGAACCCCTGACCACCCAAGACCAATCCTTCGGCCGTTTCGGCAAGTACATCCTGATCGGGGCGCTGATTAGCGGCGTGGCCAGCGGCATTCCCCTGTTGAACATCCTCAACTGCTGCTTCTGCCTGCTCAACATGGGAGGCATCATCCTGGCGCTCTCCCTGTATCTCAAGAGCGCCCCTGGCGATGCCGTGTCCATGGGTGAAGCTGCCGGCTTCGGAGCCGCCGCCGGTGCCGGCGCGGGCGTGATCGCGGGCACCCTCGGGATTCTCACCAGCCATCTCATGGCCTCACTCCTTGCCTCGGTCCTCACCAACGCGCCGCCGCAGCTGAAGTCCCAGTTGGCCGCTTCTTCGGCGATGGGCGTGATCATGATCCCCGTGAATGCGTGCCTCTTCGCCGCCTTTGGCGCGCTGGCCGGCATCCTCGGCATGGCCCTCTTCTTCAAGGACAGGAAGCGCGGCTGATGGGTTGGACCCGGCCCCGCTGGGTCCTCGCCTTTAGAATCCTCCTCGGAGGCGTGGGTGTGCTGCCCTGGCTCATGGCAGGCAGCAGATCCCCGCTTCTGGAGGCTGTCTTCAGTGTTACCTGCCACCGGCTGCCGGAGCGCAGCCTGGTGTTGGGCGCTGTTCAGATGCTGGTGTGCAGCCGTTGCGCGGGCATCTACCTGGGCCTGTTGTGCGGCGCCCTACTGCCGACTGGACGCTGGTTGGCCCGCCATTCCTGGCCGGTGGTGCTCAGCGTGGCCCTGCCCATGCTGGTGGATGTGCTCACGCAGGATCTGGGGCTCAGGCCCAGCTGGCATCCGGCGCGCCTGGCCACGGGCTGGCTGTTGGGTTTGGGACTCACGCTGCTAGCCGTGTCCCATCTTCAATCTTGGGCTGAAGGGGATCCAGGCGACTGAATCAGGCATCGGTCAGTACGCATTCCTAAAACAAGAGTGCCGACCTGGGGCCGGCACTCTTGGCGTGGCAGCGCGTGCTCAGCTTCTCTCGCCCGCGGGCCAGGTGCCAAAGGCCAGGATGCAAAGCACGATGATCATGCCGATGCCGGGGACCAGGCAGAGGAGGGCCATGGCGCCGCTGTAGCATCGCGCTCCTAGTCTTTGATGAAATCTTTCCACAGCATCGAAGGCTGGATGCCGGAGTTGCGCTGGTACTTGCCGGATTCGTAGCTGTCGTATTCGCCGCTCACGGTGTGGTAGAAGATCTGGCAGATGGCCACGCCCGCGTAGATGCGCACGGGCTGGATGCAGCTGATCTCCAGGGTCCAGTAGCCGCAGAAGCCGATGTCGCCAAACCCGGCCGTCACATGCACGAAGAGGCCCAGGCGCCCCACACTGCTGCGCCCTTCCAGCATGGGCACCATGCCGCGGGTTTCCGTGTATTCCAGGGTGCGGCCCAGGTAGAGCTTCCCGGGCTGCAGCAGCAGGCCCTCGGCGGGAATCTTGAGAAACTCGATGCCATTGGGTTTGGCCATGTCGAGTTCATGATCGGTGTAGACCGCCAGGTCCTCGCCCAGGCGCAGGTTGTAGCTGTTGGGATTGAGCTGGCTGTCCTGCCAGGGCTCGATGCGGAGCTGGCCCTCGGCCTTCGCTGCCAGGATTTGTCTGCCGGTGAGAATCATCCCGCCTCCCAAACGAACAGCGCCCGCAGATGCGGGCGCCCGGTTCGATGCTCAATGGCTCATCAACGGTCAACCTTGATGCAGACGGACTTGCTAATCATGTCGCCCACGTGCTTGCGTTCGCCGCTGAACACCAGGAGGTAGCCGATGTTGAAGTTCAGGATGTGGCCCACGCGGCGCAGGATGGCGGTGCCGAAGTCGATGCGGCCCTGGGGATTGTCCTCGGGCACGATGCGGAGCTTCATCATCTTCTTCCCGATGGTGCCGCCGTAGTGGCTTTCGCAGTAGGGGATGAAGAGGAAGCCATAGGCGAAGCCCATCAGGCCGATGAAGGGGAGGATGATGCAGCCCAGGAAGGGGATGATGAAGGCGAGGATGAAGACGACGACATAGAGGGCGATGAAAGGCACGACGTCGATGATGACCGCCACCAGCCGGGTGAAGAAATCACCCCGCTCGCCCGTGGGCAGGGCGTCATCAGGGACGGGCGGCAGGTAGCCAGTCAGGAACGCAGGCATAGGGCCAGCGGCGGCAGGGGGGGCCCCAGGGTTCGTGAACTCCCCGAAGGACTTGGGCAGGGGAGCCATCGGGGGCATGGGGGGCACGAAGGGCGCGGAAGCGGGGGCGGTAACAGGCACGGGAATGGGCACGGGACCTGTGGCGAGCTGCTCCTGGACTGGGGCGGCTGCTTCTGGCGCGGCCTTGCCCACGTGGATGGCGGCCAGGTCCTCGGCGGACATGCGCACCGTGCCGGTGGGGACGGGGGTTTCCTGGATGTTGAGGGCCACCGTGGCCGCCACTTCGGGGCGGGGATCCTGGAAAGTCAGCTGAACCTGGCCCAGGGTGATGCGGTCGCCATCCCGGAGGGGCGAGGCCTGCACCCGGTTGCCGTTCACCAGCACGCCGTTGCTGCTCTGGAGATCCTGGATCTCGAAACCGCCGCCCAGCTTGCGGATCACGCAGTGGTGGCGGCTGATGCTGGGATCTGGCAGGCGGAGCGTATTGTCCAGCTCCCGGCCCATGTGGACCTCGTTATCGATGATCTCGAACTCACGGGCGCCTGTGCTTTCGTGAACCAGCAGTTTGGCCATGGATATCCTCGGGGGTGTGGGATGGGCCGAAGTGTAGCGCATCCAGGAACTGAGAGGATAGTCTGCGGAACTCGGTTCTTTCTTGACGGGCCGAGGCGGACCCGCCAATCTTCCCCCACGAGACAAGGTGCAGGCATGGTGCTTTTCAATGCGGCCACAAAGGAGTTGACGGCCAAGATCGTCTACTATGGCCCCGGCCTGTGTGGGAAGACGACCAATCTCCAGCATGTCTACGACACGCTGCCCGGCGAAGGGCGCGGCAAGATGCTGTCCCTGGCCACTCAGACGGACCGCACGCTCTTCTTCGACTTCCTGCCCATCGAACTGGGCACCATCCGCGGCATGAAGACCCGGATTCAGCTCTATACGGTGCCCGGCCAGGTGTTCTACGACGCCACCCGCAAGCTGGTGCTGCGCGGGGCCGATGCCGTGGTGTTCGTGGCCGATTCCCAGGCCCCGGCCCTGGAAAGCAACAAGGAAAGCTTCCAGAACCTCATCGTCAACCTGAGGGATCAGGGGGCGGAGCTGGAGAAGATCCCCCACGTGATCCAGTGGAACAAGCGGGACACCCCCAATGCCCTGCCCGTGGACACCCTCAACCGGGAGATCAACCTCTTCGGCGCGCCCACGTTTGAGGCCTGCGCCATGCGGGGCGAAGGGGTGAAGGAAACCCTCACGGGCGTGGCCAAGCTGGTGTTGAAGAGCCTGGCCGAAAAGTATGGCGGCGGCGTAGTCGAGGAGCCGGTCGTCATGCTGGGCGGTGTTCCGCTGCCGCCTCCCCCACCCATGGCTGTGGAATCCACCAAGCCCCTGGAAGTGGAAGAGCTGTCCGCCGGGGAACTGCTGGAGGAGATCGACGAGATCCCCACCGAGCCCAGCCATGCCAACGAAGCGGCGGCCTCGGCCAGCACCCACATGCCCCACAGCAGTGTGGTGGAAGTTCCCGTGGTCCTGGACCGCAGCCTCTTCAGCGGCGATTCGCCCGTGGAAATCCGGCTGAAGCTGTACATCAAGTAAGGCGAAAAACGCTGCGCGTTTTTCGTTATCGCGCAGACGCAGTCCGCGCGCTTGGGGCAAACTGGAGGTTTGGAACCCGAGGCCACCATGTCCCGCCCCATCGTCACCCGCTTTGCCCCGTCGCCCACGGGCATGCTCCACATCGGGGGCGTGCGCACAGCCCTGTTCTGCTGGCTCTTCGCCCGGAAGCACGGCGGTCGCTTCATTCTCCGCATCGAGGACACAGACCTCTCCCGCAGCACTGATGACAACATCCGCATCATCGAAGAGGGCATGGCCTGGTGCGGCTTGGGCTGGGACGAGGGCCCGGTGGTGGGCGACCCCAGCCAGTGGGTGGGCCCCCACGGCCCCTACCGCCAGATGCAGCGCATGGACCTCTACAAAGCCAAAATCCAGGAGCTGCTGGACAAGAACCTGGCCTACCGCTGCCGCTGCTCCCGCGAAGCCATCGATGAGCGCCGCAAGACCGTGGAAGCCGCGGGCAAGGTCTTCCAGTACAACCGCGGCATGGACCGTGGCAAGGGTTGCGCCAGCGCGAACCACGATGCCAGCCTGCCCGCCGCCATCCGCTTCCGCATGCCCCTGGGCGATTCGCCCATTCTGGTTGACGGCGACATTGTCGTGCCCGACCTCATCAAGGGCCACACCCACTTCCCCGCCGACAGCCTGGATGACTGGATCATCGCCCGCACCGGCGACGGCCCCGGCGACATCGGTATTCCCACCTACAACTTCTGCGTGGTGGTGGACGACACCCACATGGAAGTCACCCACGTCATCCGTGGTGACGACCACCTGAACAACACGCCCAAGCAGATTCCGCTGTTCGCGGCCTTCGGCTACGACCTGCCGGCCTTCGCCCACGTGCCCATGATTCTGGGGGCCGATGGCGCCAAGCTCAGCAAGCGCCACGGCGCCACCAGCATCACCGAATACCAGGCCATGGGCCTGCTGCCTTCCGCCGTGCGGCTGGCCTTGGCGCGGCTTTCCTGGACGCCCAAGATCGATGGCCGGGCCGTGGAAAGCGCCGAAGAGGAATTGCTCACGGACGAGCAGATGATCCAGCTCTTCGACCTGGCGGACTGCCAGAAGAGTGCCGCCCGTTTCGACATGGACAAGCTGCAGTGGATCAACCAGAAGCTCATCCAGCGTGCTTCCTGGCAGGAGCTGGAACCCCATCTCAGGCCCTTCGTGCCTAAGCTGTGGGATGAAAAAGCAGAAGCCTGGAGAGCTCAGGCCATTCAATGCACGCAGAAGGGGAAGTCGCTGACCGACATGGCCGAGGCCCTGCGTTTCGCGTTCGAACGGCCTGCAGCTTTCGATGAAAAGGCCGTGGAGAAGTTCATGACACCCGCTGTCAAACCTGCGCTGGCGGAGCTGGCGGCCCTCACGGACTACTCGCACGAGGGCCTGGAAGCGGGGTTCCACGCCATCCTGGAACGCCATGCCCTCAAGACCAAGGACCTGGCCCAGGCCCTGCGCGTGGCCCTCTGCGGCAAGCCTGTCAGTCCCGGCATCTACGACACGCTCATGTTGGTGGGCCGGGATGAAGTTGTGGCGCGCCTGGAACGATGGCTTTGATGAGGAAGGGGCTCTGATGGACCTCGACGAGTTCACTCACCTCACCCTGGCGGTGCTGGAGGACCATGGCGCCGTGGCCTATGCGCCCACCATCATCGCGGATGACACCGTTCAGGTGATCCAGAACATTCCCGAAGGCATCGACCACCGCGCGGCCCTGCAGGAAACCGTCCTGCGCCTGGGGCTGGAACAGTCGAATTTCTTCTTCGGTGTGAAATCCGGCCCGGGCGAGATCACCACGGGCTTCCACACGGTCGTGTCCACCCAGTTTCATCGCATTTCCAAGATGCAGCAGGGCTTCGTCGTCTCCGAACTGGACGACTGTGCCTGGTGGACCCTGGGGCAGGGGCGCGATCAGTAGGCGGCTCGGAGAATCCACATCAAAGGGCCGTGCAGCTCATGAGCGTCCGAAGGGCCATTTGAAACGGCGGAGCTTTGGCGCCGAGAGCTGGAAATCGGGGGGCTCCAGCGGCGGGGCCAGTGCCCGGCGAGGCCGGTCTGGCACCACGGGCGCGGCCGGCCTGGGGGGCAGGTCGCCGTTGCGGAGCTCCTTTGGTTGGGTTGGCTTCGGATTCGGTTCGAGGGGGACGGCGAAGGGAGGTTCCACCTCCGCGTTGTCCTGGGGAAAAGCCAGGACTGAAACAGGGTGGGGGCGGACATGGGGTCTCGTATCCATGGCCTCGATCAGTTCCCGGGCGGTGCGCAATCTCGGTTGGGTGGTCGTGATTGCCGTCGTCGTTGCCGTCGTGGTCGCGTCCAGCGGTGCCGGTGCCGGTGCCGGTGCCGGTGCCGGTGCCGGTGGTGGTGCGGCGGGCAGGAGCGCTTCCAGGTCGTCCAGCGGCTCGGTCAGGGGGGGGATGCTGGGTGCTGGCGCCTGTGGCGCAGCGAGCACCTCATCCAGCGCGTCCTGGGCGCCCTGCGCGCCCAGGGCGCCCAGGACCGCTTCCAACGCGGCCATGGCCTCGTCGTCAAAGGAGCCCTTGCCACTCCGGGGCGCCGAAGGTGGGGCGGCGGGGGCCTCCCGCAGCCGGCCTGGTTCGGATCTCATCTTGAAGCGGATCTCTCCGGTCATGAACTTCCTCGTTTACGACCTTCAAGTTGAACACACCTGCGTTCCAGGTTGTCTGGGTAAGCTGGAATTCCACCTTCCCATGACCCCTGCGGCCCCTGCGGCCTTCAGCCTCGGCGCACCTGTTTTCTGGATAGGCCATGACTCAGCATCCCCAGCTCGCCATCATCGGCTTCGGCACCATGGGCCAGGCCATCAGCGCCGGTCTGGTGGAGGCGTCAGGCTATCCGGCCGAGCGCATCCACGCCGCCACCCGCCACCCCAATGCCGCCCGGGCCCGGGCCGAGACCCTCGGACTCGCCCTGACCCATGAAGTAGAGGCTGCGGTACGGGCCTCCGAGGTGGTGCTGCTCTGCGTGAAACCCCGGGAGTTGAAAGGGTTGCTGGAGGGCCTCGTGGCCAAGGGCGCCCTGGACCACCGGCCCCTGCTGGTGTCCATCGCCGCAGGCACCACCCTCGATTTCCTGGTGGCGCACACGCCTGAAGGCACGCCCCTGGTGCGGGCCATGCCCAACACGCCCTGCTCCATCCGCAAGGGCATGACGGTGCTGGCGCCGGGGCAGGGCGTCACCGAGGCCCAGCTGGCCCAGGCGCGGAGCCTCTTCGAGCCCCTGGGTCGGGTCATGGACCTGGAGGAGAAGCACATGGATGCCGTTACGGGCCTCAGCGCCAGCGGCCCCGCCTTCATGTTCGTCATCCTGGAATCCCTGGCGGAGGGTGGCGTCCAGTGCGGCCTGCCCCGGGCCGTGGCCGTGGAACTGGCCGCGCAGATGACCCTGGGGGCGGCCTCCATGGTGCTGGAAACCGGCCGCCATCCCGCCGCCCTCAAGGATGAAGTCACCACCCCTGCCGGTTGCACCATCGCAGGGCTCATGGTCCTGGAAGATGGCCGCATCCGCTCCGTCGTGGCCCGCGGCATCGAGCGGGCGACGCAGGTGGCGGCGGGGTTGGGGTGATTGGGGCTTCGTTCCTCGTATGAGACGAAGGATGTGAGCCACGGATGAACACGGATTCACACAGATGAAATCATTCCAGTCTCTGTGCTCATCCGTCTCTATCTGTGGCTTCAATTGCTTTTTGTCGATGGTGCGGGGCACCGAGTATCTTGGAGGTTTACATCCTGTGAGCCCCCATGTCCGCTGAACAGCCCACTTCCGAACCCAAGAGTCTCCACTTCATCGAGGAGATCGTGGAGGCGGATCGCGTCTCTGAAAAACATGGCGGCCGACTGCTCACGCGGTTTCCGCCGGAACCCAACGGCTACCTGCACATCGGCCACGCCAAGAGCATCTGCCTGAACTTCGGCTTGGCGAAGGCCTACGGCGGGGCCACCAACTTGCGCTTCGACGACACCAATCCCGTGAAGGAGGATGTCGAGTACGTGGACTCCATCCGCGAGGATGTGCAGTGGCTGGGTTTCCAGTGGAAGGGCGAGCACTACGCCTCGGACTACTTCCCCTTCATGTATGACTATGCGGAATACTTGATTCTGCAGGGCAAGGCCTACGTCTGCGATCTCAGCGAGGCCGAGATTCGTGAGTACCGTGGCAACTTCCATGTGCCCGGGAAGAACAGCCCCTACCGGGACCGCAACCCCGAGGAGAACCTCGACCTCTTCCGTCGCATGAAGGCGGGCGAGTTTGAGGATGGCTCCAAGGTGCTGCGCGCCAAGATCGATATGCAGGCCGGCAACATGAACCTGCGCGATCCGCTCATGTATCGCATCCGCCGCGCCCACCACCATCGCACGGGCGACACCTGGTGCATCTATCCCATGTACGACTACGCCCACGGCGTATCGGATGCCATCGAGACCATCACCCATTCCATCTGCACCCTGGAGTTCTCGGACCACCGGCCCCTCTACGATTGGTTCCTGGAGCAGGATAGCGATGCCACGTTCTTCCAACGGCCCCTGCCGCGCCAGATCGAATTCGCCCGCCTGAACCTCACCTACACCGTGATGAGCAAGCGGCGCCTGCTGCAGCTGGTGCAGGAGGGCATCGTGAGCGGTTGGGATGATCCCCGCATGCCCACCATCTGCGGTCTGCGCCGCCGCGGCTACACGCCCGAATCCGTGCGCGCCTTCGCCGAGCGCGTGGGCGTGGCCAAGCGCGACATGGTGGCCGATGTGGGCCTGCTGGAGTTCTGCATCCGTGAGGACCTGGAGAAGCGCGCCCCCCGCCGCATGGCCGTGCTGCGCCCCCTCAAGGTGGTCATCACGAACATGAGTGAGGCCGAGGCCTTCGAGGTGGAGGTGCAGAACCATCCCGAGGATCACACGATGGGCACGCGCAAGCTGCCCTTCACGCGCGAGCTCTTCATCGACCAGGATGACTTCCGTGAGGAGGCGCCCAAGAAGTGGTTCCGCCTGGCGCCCGGCGCCGAGGTCCGCCTGCGCGGCGCCTGCCTCGTCACCTGCAGGGAAGTCATCAAGGACGCCGCGGGGAATGTGGTGGAGCTGCGCTGCGAGTGGGATCCCGCCAGCAAGGGCGGCAACGCGCCCGATGGCCGCAAGGTGAAGGGCACCCTCCACTGGGTGAGCGCCACGAACTCCGTGAAGGCAGAAGTGCGGCTTTACGACACCCTCTTCAGCCAGGAAGATCCCATGGACGTGCCCGAGGGTCAGGACTGGAAGGCCCTGCTGAACCCGGGCAGCCTGGAAGTCCTGGCCGAAGCCCGACTGGAACCCAGCCTCAACGAGGCCCGCCCCGGCGAACGCTTCCAGTTCGAACGCACGGGGTATTTCTCGGTAGACATGGACAGCCTGCCGGGCCTGCCCGTGTTCAACCGGACCGTGGGGCTGAAGGACAGCTGGAGCAAGATCGAGGCCAAGCAGTGAGGACTTGAAACCGCGAATGACGCGAATCGCCCTTCGGGCGCGCGAATAAAAAACCGGCTTTCCAGTCTTCGCTTTTATTCGCGGCCATTCGCGTCATTCGCGTCATTCGCGGTTAAAACGTTTTCAGACCGGGCAAGATTCGCGGCTATTCCTTCGGGCTGGTCCCGGCTACTCTGTGGCATCGAGTTGGATGGAGCCTGAAATGATCGACCACTCAATTAAAATACCCCGAACCCTGACCACCTTCGCCCTGGCCATGCTCCTGGGAGCCGCTCCGCTGGCTCAGGGCATGGATTTCCCGGGCCCCAATCCCGGCAAGGCTGCCGCCTCTGAAACGGCCGCCCAGTATTTATCGCTCTCCAACAACGCCCTTTCGGCCACCTGGGGGATCTTTGGGGGGCGGCTGGTGCCCGCCACGCTCAAGGACAAGCTCGCGGGGAAGGATCTGGAGCCCGCCAAGGAAGCCTTTGTGCTGGAGTTCCACGATGGCATCCGCATGAAGGCCAGCCGCATGAAGGCTTCGGTCTTCAAGGTGGCGGCCCTTGCGGGGCAGGCCGATGCGGTGGGCGAGGCGGGGCGCATTCCGGGTCAGCAGATCTCGGCCGTGCTGACCTCCCTCGATGGTTCCCTCCGGGTGGACTGGAAAGCAACGCTGCGGGATGGCTCCAACTACATCCGCCAGGAGATTGTCATTCGGCCCCTGAAGGGCGATGCCGACCTCGCCAAGGTCATCCTGGTCGATCACTGGTTGAAGGGCGCCGATGTGGTGGGCCAGGTGAACGGATCTCCGGTCGTGGCGGGCACGGTGTTCACGGGCTTCGAGCACCCCATGTCCGTCACTCAGGTGGAGTCCGGCGGCGCACCGAAGATCATTCCCATGCCGGGCGCCGACGAGGCCTCGCTGGCTTCGGACCAGTACCGTCCCGTGGGTGAGATCAAGGCCACAGAGCAGCGATGGGGCAAGGCCCACGCCACCTGCTGGCTGGACCTGGCCCTGCCCATCCAGAAGGGGAAGCATTTTCAGGTCTCCTCGGTGCTGGGCGTGGTGCCCCAGGGCCAGCTGCGCCGCGGCTTTCTCTACTACGTGGAGCGGGAGCGGGCCCACGCCTACCGCACCTTCCTGCACTACAATTCCTGGTACGACATTGGCTATTTCACTCCCTATGACGAGAAGGACTGCCTGAAGGTGGTGCAGGCCTTTGGCGAGGAACTGGGCCAGAAGCGTGGCGTCACCATGGATTCCTTCCTCTTCGATGACGGCTGGGACGATACCGCCAAGGGCGGCCAGTGGGTCTTCCACAAGGGCTTCCCCCATGGCTTCACGGCCGTGAAGGAGGCCGCCGCCACCGTGGGCGCGGGACCCGGTGTGTGGCTTTCCCCCTGGGGTGGCTACGGCCCGCCTCGCATCGCAAGGCGGAAGAGTGGCCAGGCGGCGGGCTTCGAAGTGGTGCCCGATCCCTGGGAAGCGGATCCCGAGTACGGCCAGCTCTTCGCCCTATCGGGCCCGAAATACTACGAAAGCTTCCACAAGGCCTGCATGGAGATGGTGACGAAGTACGGCATCAACCACTTCAAGCTGGATGGCACGGGGAGCATCAATGCCGTGATGCCCGGCAGCCGTTTCGGCAGCGACTTCGAAGCCGCCATCTCCCTCATCCAGGATCTGCGCCAGGCTAAGCCGGGCCTCTTCATCAACCTCACCACGGGCACCTGGCCCTCACCCTTCTGGCTGCAAGTCTGCGATTCCATCTGGAGGGGTGGGGAGGATCACAGCTTCGAGGGCACGGGCTCCGAACGGGAGCGCTGGATCACCTACCGCGACGCCGACACCTTCGAGCGCATCGTGACGGCCGGGCCGCTGTACCCCCTGAATTCCCTCATGCTCCACGGCATCCTTTACGCCAAGGGAGCTCGCGGGCTCAACACCGATCCCGGCAAGGCCTTCACCCACGAAGTGCGCAGCTACTTCGGTTCGGGCACCCAGCTGCAGGAAATGTACATCTCCCATGAGCTGCTGAAGCCCGAGGACTGGGAGGTCCTGGCCGAGGGGGCCAAGTGGTCCCGGGTCAATGCCGCGACCCTGGTGGACAGCCATTGGCTGGGCGGCAATCCCCGCAAGCTGGAGGTCTATGGCTGGGCCTCCTGGTCAGCCGAAAAGGGCATCGTGACCCTGCGGAACCCCGCCGGGGAAGCCCAGGCTTTCACCCTGGACCTGGCCAAGGTCCTGGAGCTGCCCACTGGTGCGGCGGATGCCTACGTGGTCAAGCCGGCCTTCAAACAGCGAGAGCTCAAGGAGCTGGAGGGGGCGCAGAACCCCTACAGGCCCCTGAAGATCACCCTCAAGCCCTTTGAGGTAATGGTCTTCGAGGCCCTTCCGGCCCGGAAGTAGATCCACGCGAGCTGTGCCCTGTTTCCCTATCGGGGCGGAAAGGTCCGGGCCTTCATGGCCCGGGCCTTTCCGCCGTCGGCGATCCCAGCCCTCCCCGGCCAGGCCGAGGCTGTTTACCACCGTGTCCGCAGGCCCTTGGCTCTGCTAGTCTCGATGGGTTGGGCCTCCCTGCGGTGGCCCTGCCGGGAAGCCGCCCATGGACAAGCTTGCGAGCCTGCTGCATCTGACCCCCGCCATCTTCTGGATGGTGGCCAAGGTCGTCATCGTCTTCGGCGGCGTCATGTCGCTGGCGGCGGTCTGGACCTGGGTGGAACGCCGAGGCTCCGCCATGCTCCAGGACCGCATCGGGCCCAACCGGGCCAAGCTCTTCAATCGCTGGCCCATCCTGGGGCTGGCCCAGTTGGCGGCGGATGGCATCAAGTTCTTCTTCAAGGAAGATCTCGTCCCCACGGACGCCGACAAGAAGCTGTTCTGGCTAGCCCCCTTCCTGGCCTTCGTGCCGGCCCTCATGGGCTTCGCGGTCATCCCCTTCGGCAAGAGCTTCATCAGTGGTGGAACGACCTACCACCTTTCCCTACTTGATCCCGGCAACGGCATGGGCATGCTCTATCCCCTGGCCATCGGCGGCATGGCGGTTTACGGCGTGCTGGTGGCCGCCTGGTCCAGCAACAACAAGTGGTCGATCCTCGGCGGCATGCGGGCTTCGGCGGCCATGGTGAGCTACGAGATCGGCATGAGCCTCGCCGTGATCAGCATCTTCATGACCAGCGGCGGCTACGATCCCGCCGAGATCATTGGTACCCAGGTGGGCACGGTCTTTAAGGTCCTCCCCAACTGGAACATCTTCCACCAACCCCTGGGTTTCATCGTGTTCTTCACCTGCATGTTTGCCGAAACGAACCGGCTGCCCTTCGACTTCGCCGAGGGCGAAAGCGAGATCGTGGCGGGGTTCAATACGGAATACGGCAGCATGAAGTTCAGCCTGCTGGCCTTGGCCGAATACTCCCACCTGATGACGGCTTCGGCGCTCATCGCCACGCTTTATTTCGGCGGCTGGCAGGTGCCCTTCCTCCCGAATCCACCGGTGCTGCTGTCCGTGGGCGCCTTCCTGGCCAAGATGCTCTTCTTCGCCTGGGTCTTCGTGTGGATTCGCTGGACCCTCCCGCGCTTCCGCTACGACCAGCTGATGCACTTGGGCTGGAAGGTCATGCTTCCGATGTCCATGGCCAACCTGATCTTCCACGCCTGGCGCATGAGCCAGGGCCACTGAGGAGGGGCGATGGGCGTCGTCGTCAAGAAAGTTGAGTTGACCTGGCTGGACCGCACCTATGTCTGGCCGGTGATGAAGGGCATGTCCATCACCTTCGGGCACTTCATCCGCAACATCTTCACCTCCACGGCCAAGCGCTACACCGTGCAGTACCCCGACATGAAGCGGGAGCTTCCCGCAGGCTACCGCGGCCTGCATGAGTTGAAGCGCTTCGAGGATGGGGCCATCAAGTGCGTGGCCTGCTTCATGTGCCAGGAAGCCTGCCCGGCCCGCTGCATCAGCATCGAGGCCGAGGAGTTCAGCGACCTGAATATCACCCAGGGTTTCGAGGAAAAGCGCCCGGCCAAGTTCTCCATCGACATGCTGCGCTGCATCTACTGCGGCATGTGCGAAGAAGCCTGCCCCAAGGATGCCATCTGGCTGCGCGACACCTACGAGGTGGCAGCCTACGATCGGCTCTCCATGCAGTATGGCAAGTGGGACCTCATGAACACCTATGCCGACGCTGATGGCAAGGATCGCATCAGCCAGGATCCCACCCCCTCCGTGCCGCGCCGCACGATCGCGCTTTAAGGAGGTGGCCATGTTCATCACCTTTGCCCTCATCACGCTCCTGGGCGCCCTGGGGATGCTGCTGCAGAAGAACGTCATCGTGGCCGGCCTCTTCATGGTGGCCACCTTCTTCGGTGTGGCGGGCCTCTTTGTCCTGCTGGCCAATCCCGTGGCCGCCGCGCTCCAGATCATTGTCTACAGCGGCGCCATCATGGTGCTGGTGCTCTTCGTCATCATGATGCTCAACAGCCACGAGGAGGAGAAGGCCCAGTCCTCCCGGCCCATCCAGCGCTGGGTGTCCGTGGCGCTGGTGCTGGCCCTGGCTGGGGGTTCCGTGAAGCTGGTGCTTGCTTCGGCCGGTGTGAAGGCACTGAATGTCAGCGGTGCGGAAATGCCCCAGGCCATGACCCTCCAGAAGGTGGGAATCACGCTCTTCTCGGATCACGTGCTGGGCTTCGAAGTGGCGGGCCTGCTGCTGCTGGCGGCCATGATCGGCGCCGTGGCCCTCACGAAAAGGAATCTGTGATGAGCGGCCCAGGCATGAATGGCATGGAAGCGATTCTCCCTACCCTCAACGGCGGCCTGCAGGGATACCTGGTCGTAGCCCTCCTCCTCTTCGCCATCGGCCTGGCCGCCGTGCTCCTGCGTCGCACCCTGCTCATGCAGTTCATGGGCGTGGAGCTGATGCTCAATGCGGCTAACGTGGCCCTGCTGGCCTTCGCCCGCTTTCGCGGCGGGGACACACAGGCCATGGTCTTCTACCTCTTCATCATCGCCGTGGCCGCCTGCGAAGCGGCCGTCGGCCTGGCGCTGGTCATCGGCCTCTACCGGCATCGGGACACCACCGACTCGGACCGTGCCGCCAGCCTGAAGCAGTGAGGATGCGATGAACAAGTATTTCTGGCTCATTCCGATCCTTCCCCTGCTGGGCTCCGTCTTCAACGGCCTGCTGGGCAAGCGCGCGGGCAAATCCGTGGTCACGGCCGTGGGCACGGGCGTCATCTTCGCCTCCCTGGTCCTGGCCACCTTCGCCTTTTTCGCCATGAAGGCCACGCTGGACCACCGGCTCATCCTGACCTACGGCGAGTGGATGGCCACGGGTTCGCTGAGCGTGCCCTTTGGTCTCGCCATCGATCCCCTCAGCGGCACCATGATGCTGGTCATCACGGGCATCGGCTTTCTCATCCACCTCTACTCCGTGGGCTACATGCACGCGGATGAGGGCTACGCGCGGTTCTTCAGCTACCTGAACCTCTTCGTGTTCTTCATGCTCACCCTGGTGCTGGGTTCCAGCCTGGTGCTCATGTTCGTGGGCTGGGAAGGCGTGGGCCTTTGCTCCTACCTGCTCATCGGCTACTTCTTCGAAACGGACTTTGCGCCGGCTGCAGGCCTCAAGGCTTTCCTCATGAACCGCGTGGGCGATCTGGGCGTGGCCATCGGCATGATGGTGCTCTTCGCCGCCTTCGGCACGCTGACGGTTTCCGACATGCTCACGCAGGCCGGTCATCTGGCCCCGGAAGTGGGTTTCGGCGTGCTCACCTTCGCCACACTGATGCTCTTCGTGGGCGCCACGGGCAAGAGCGCGCAGTTGCCGCTCTACCTCTGGCTGCCGGACGCCATGGCGGGCCCGACGCCCGTCAGTGCCCTCATCCACGCGGCCACCATGGTCACCAGTGGCATCTACATGATCTGCCGCCTGGCGCCCATCTTCACGCTGGCTCCCATCTCCATGAATGTCATCGCCTGGGTGGGCGGAGCCACTGCGCTGTTCGCCGCGACCATCGGCCTCGTGCAGCGCGACATCAAGAAGGTGCTGGCCTACTCCACTGTCTCCCAGCTGGGCTACATGTTCCTGGGCCTGGGCGCCTCCGGGTTCGCGGCGGGCTTCTTCCATGTCTTCACCCACGCCTGGTTCAAGGCCCTCCTCTTCCTCGGCGCGGGCAGCGTGATCCATGCCATGCACCATGAGCAGGACCTCTTCAAGATGGGCGGCCTGAAGAACAAGACGAAGATCACCTTCATCACCATGGTCTGCGGCACCGTCGCCATCATGGGTTTCCCGGGCACCTCGGGCTTTTTCAGCAAGGACGAGATCCTTTACCTGGCCTTCCTGAAGTCTCCGGCCCTGTGGGTGATCGGTGTCATCGGCGCCTGTTGCACCAGCTTCTACATGTGGCGCCTCATGGCCCTCACCTTCTGGGGCGAGCCCCGCGATCACCACGCCTACGAGCATGCGCATGAGAGCCCCTATTCCATGACCGTGCCGCTCATGGTGCTGGCCGCCGGTTCATTGCTCTGGGGTTTCTGGGGCGTGCCCGAGGCCTTCGGCGGACACTTCGCCGTGGGCGAGTGGCTGAAGCCTGCGCTGACCTTTGGACAGACCCATGCGGGCCATGGTCATCACGAAGGCCCGGCGGTGCTCCTGGCGGTGATCTCCACCAGCCTGGGCCTGGGCTTCGGCTTCCTGGGCTGGAAGACCTTCAAGAATGGCCCCGCCGCCGAGCTGGCCTTCGCCGCGAAGTTCCCCTTCATCCACAACCTCCTGCTGAACAAGTACTACGTGGATGAGGGTGTCGAGCTCTACATCCTCAGGCCCATCCGCTGGTTCGGCAACATGCTGTGGAAGCTCTTCGACGTGATCATCATCGATGGCGTGGGTGTGAACCTGCCGGGCGCGCTGGCTCGGGTCTTTGGGGACTTCACCGCCCTCTTCCAGACCGGCCGGGTGCGCAACTATGCGCTCAGCATGGCGCTGGGGGCCGCGGTCCTCCTCTATGTCTTCCTGAAGTAGGTGGGGCGATGACCTGGCTGAACTCCCATCCCCTCTCCTTCCTGGTCTTCGCTCCGGCGATCCTGGGCTTCCTCCTCATGGCGCTGCCGCATAACCTGGGCCGCTTGGCCCGCATGCTGGGCTTCATGGGGGCCTTGGCCTTCTTCGTTCTCAGCCTGTCTTGGCTGCTGGGCCACGGCGGTGCCACTGTGGTTGAACGCACCCCCTGGTTCACCCTGGTGGGCCTGCCGGTGGATTACGCCCTCACGGTGGACGGCCTCAATCTTTGGCTGGTGATCCTCACCACCTTCCTCGTGCCGCTCACCATGCTGGGCACCTGGAACAGCCTCAAGGACCGCATCGGCACCTTCGTGGCGCTTTTCCTCCTGCTGGAAACCGGCATGCTGGGCGCCCTCATGGCCCAGGACCTGTTCTTCTTCTACCTGTTCTGGGAAGCCATGCTCATCCCCATGTATTTCATGATCGGGGTTTGGGGTGGTGATGAGCGGCGCTACGCCGCCAACAAGTTCTTCCTCTACACCCTGGCCGGTTCCCTGCTTTGGCTGGTGGCGCTGCTCTACCTGGCCAACAAGGCCGGCGGCTTCACCCCGGCGCTCATGGGCCAGGCCGCTGCGTTGCTGCCCTTCAGCGTTCAGTGCTGGCTCTTCATCGCCTTCGCCGTGGCCTTCGCCATCAAGGTGCCACTCTTCCCCCTGCACACCTGGTTGCCGGATGCCCACGTGCAGGCGCCCACGGCGGGTTCCGTCATCCTCGCCGGCGTGCTGTTGAAGCTGGGTGGATACGGCTTCATCCGCTTCGCCATTCCGATTTTCCCGGCTGCGGCCATGCACTACGCCAAGCCCCTGGCCCTCCTCAGCGTCATCGCCATCGTCTACGGCGCGCTGGTGGCCATGGTCCAGCGCGACATCAAGAAGCTGGTGGCCTATTCGTCCGTGAGCCACATGGGCTTCGTGATGCTGGGCCTGGCTTCGTTCACCGTCATCGGCACCCAGGGCGCCATGCTCCAGATGCTCAACCACGGCATC
>JAYVRY010000169.1:0-5547 GCA_043775845.1 Acidobacteriota bacterium | reverse complement strand
CAGGGGTTTGTTGTCCTGAACCCCGTTGAAATGGCCCTCGAAGGTGGGGCCCACCCGGTGGAGGTCGATCTGGAAGGTACGGGCCAGATCCTCCGCCTGGAGGGAAAAGCAGGACACAAGGCCGAGCGTGACGAAGGTCCGGTTCATGGGGGCTCCTGGTGTCTGTTCCACGTATCGGCAGGGGCCTGGCTGGACATGCGTTCTGTCCATTGATTTGCGAAATACCCTTGTGGGGACTGGCTTTGCCGGGCTTTGGGAAGCGTCTGACGGGCCGCCATTTTGGTCGGAAGTGGGGGCCGAAACCGCCCCGGCAGGCTACCTGTCTGGGTCTGGCCCAGACCCGCCCTGAAAAGATTCCGCATTCTGAATGCTTGATCTGAGCCGAAATTGAGGCAATATCCAAGCGGCAAGGCGTTCGCGCCACACCGTTCACCAACCCCCCGCGCCCGTTGGCGCTACCCACACAGGAGGCCTCTCTTGGCCGAAAATCTCTCCAAGGCTGAAATCGTCGACGTGGTCGCCAAGGCCGCCGACATCACCAAGGCTGCTGCCGCCACCGCGATCAACTGCGCCCTCGAGACCATCGCTACCCATGTGAACAAGGGCGGCAAGGTCGCACTCGTGGGTTTCGGCACCTTCAGCCAGAAGAGCCGCAAGGCTCGCACGGGCCGCAACCCCCAGACGGGCGAGCCCATCAAGATCGCCGCCTCGAAGTCGATGAGCTTCAAGGCCTCCAAGGCTGCCAAGGCCGCCAAGGCCAAGGCCAAGACCGCCAAGCCCGCCGCCAAGGCTGCCAAGAAGAAGTAGCTGGAACAGAACACCAGGAAGGGGCCCATGGCCCCTTCCTTTTTTGTACCCGAGGGAAGACCGGAGGGAATTCGAGGTGAGGTGAAGACGGTCATCGACCCTATCGATTTCAACCCATTCCTCTTGAGAGGTCGGGCCCCAGCGAGCAGGAAAGGTCTTGAAAGCTCCCGTTGCGCTGCCTGGGAACGGTAAATAATCCGTTCCCGAACAGGCCGCGATGACCATTTTGTGTGACGCTTGTTTTTAACCAGTAGAGTGCATGCAATGTAATGAAAATAGTGCATAATAAAAAGATCTAGAATGTTTTATCCGAAATTCGGTAACGTCGATGTTCCTGACAATTTACAGAAAAGTCGGAACCTTGTTGCTCATTCGCCCAGAAACGCTGGAGCAATGCGGGGATTTTGATGGACGCCGCAGAGAGGCCCGTTTAGCTTGAAACCGTCTGATGCTATGTCAGCGACTGATCGAACGCCGTTCAGATCCTCAACCATTTGCCCCCTAACCCTCCCACCTTGGAGATTCACGATGAAGATCACCCGCCTTGCTGGTATCGCCGCGCTGCTTGCTGCCGGTTTCACCCAGGCTCAGGCCCAGACGCCCTCGGTCAAGTTCGATGGCGCCCTGGTCGAGTTCTGGTACACCCAGATGATGGACCACAGCCTGCGCTATGACGCCGCCGCCAAGCAGCCCGGTGGAACCGCGACCTATTACGACGGTCTCAGCTCTGGCCGTTTCCAGGAAAACACCTTCACCATCAAGCGTTCCGAGATCTACTTCAGCGGCAAAGTCTCCGACGAAGTCAGCTGGAACGTGATGTTCGATCCCAACAACTCCACCTCGACCGTGGGCAACAATGTCCTCCAGGACGCGGTGATCACCTGGGTGCCCGCCAAGGGCTTCACCCTCAAGGCCGGTCAGTTCAAGATGCCGACCACCTACGAATCCACCCTCGTGGCGGCCAAGGAAATCCTCTTCTTCGACCGCAGCCAGCTGGCGCGCCGGTTCTCGGAGCCCCGTGATCGCGGTGTCTGGGCCAGCTACGCCTACGGCGATGCCAAGGGCTTCCAGGGCAAGTTGAACCTCGCGATTTCCAATGGCAGTAGCGATGATCCCAGCCTCGGCAAGGCGGCCGTGGATGGCAATGCCCAGAAGGACTTCACCTTCCGCTTTGATGGCGGCTACGGTTCCGACCACAAATTCGGCGCCTACTACCGTGAAGGCCAGACCTACCTGAAGTCCTCCACCGTGGTGCTGACGCCCACCACCTCCTGGCCGGTGGCGGCGGTTTCCCAGCAGCAGATCAAGGACAACATGGATAAGACCACCCTGCAGGGTGTCTTCTACGCCTACGACACCTCGGCCTGGCACTTCGATTTCGAATACGCCACGGGCCTGCTGGGCCGCCGCTTCGCCTCGCTGAACACGGCCACCCCCAGCCGCGAGCACCTCGACCAGAAGTTCCTGGGCTACGAAGTCACCGGTGTCTACAAGATGGGCGCCCACTGGTTCCTGCTGCGCTACGACATGCTGAACTACAACTCTGGCGACAAGTGGTACACCGCCTACAACCCCTACAAGGAAAGCGCGGTCGGAACCCCCTTGGCCGTCAACGGCGCCCCCGTGGACTACACCCCCAAGTACACCGAGATCACCCTCGGCTACAACTACCTCTTCGTGCCCACCAAGCAGTCCATGGGCAAGCTGAAGCTGGACTACATCCTGCGCAGCAAGAACTTCCTGGTTCCCGGGACCGGCGCTGGCACCGGCAACAACATTCTCAACCAGACCGGTGAGCAGGGTGGCAACAGCCTGGTGGCCTCCCTCATGGTCGCCTTCTGATCTAGCCTGAGTGGCTGATTCCCCTCAGCCTGAAAAGCACGGAACCCCAGGGTCACCACCCGCGGGTTCCGTGCTTTTTTTGGACCGACAGGTGTAGCATGCCTGTACCAATCACCCACAACCCTTCTCGTTCTGGAGCAGCCATGCGAAAGCACCTCCTGACCCTGGGCGCCACTCTGGCGCTTTCCCCCTGCCTGATGGCGCAGAAGATCGGCGTCATCAACTCCATGAGCGGCCCCGAGGCGCCCATTGGCGAGAACATCACCAATGGCATCAAACTGGCCGAAGAGGATCTGAAGAAGAAGGGCATCAACCTGCAGTTGGTGTGGGAAGACGACACAGGCAAGCCGCAGATCTCCATGAGCGCCATGGAAAAGCTGGCCACCCGCGACAACGTGGCGGGCGTGGTGGGCCCCTATACGTCGGCCTGCTCCAACGCGGTGGCCAAGCTCGCGGAGAAGTACAAGGTCGCGCTGCTGATTCCTGCGGCGGCCAAGGAGGAGATCACCCGGCAGGGGCTGAAGTACGTCTTCCGCATGAATGCGCCTGCGGACAAGTACGCATCCAGCCTCATCGATGCGGCCATCTCGCTGGGCAAGCCCAAGACCATCGCCTTCATCTACGAGAACACCGACTTCGGCACCTCCACGTCGAAGACGGCCAAGGACTATGTGGCCAGCAAAGGTATCCAGGTGGTGGCGGATGTATCCTACGCCAAGGGCTCCGCCGATTACCGGTCGAGCTTGGCCCAGATCAAGTCGAAAAACCCTGACTTGGTCTTCATGGTTTCCTACGTGGCCGACGCCATCCTGCTCATGCGGCAGTCCAAAGAGGTTGGGCTACAGCCCCAGGCCTTCCTGGGTGCGGGCGCTGGCTTCACCACGGTGGAGTTCGCCAAGGAGAAAGCCATTTCCGAGGGCGTGATCTCCTGCACCCAGTGGACCGATGATGTGAACTGGCCCGGGGCCAAGGATTTCGGCGCTCGGTACAAGGCCAAGTTCGGCAAGGAACCCACCTACCATGCTGCCTGCGCCTATGCTTCCATGCTGGTCATGGCCGAGAGCGCGAAAAACGCCGGGGGTGATCGGGTCAAGACCCAGGCCGCGTTGAAGGCAGGCAAATGGAATGGCGTGATGGGCGTAGTGCAGTTCGCCGACTACGATGGCTTCAACAACCAGAACAATCACACCATGCTGGTGCAGCAGATCATTGCTGGGAACTACGAAACGATTCTGCCTGCTCAGTTCGCCTCCAAGAAGGCGGTTTTCCCTTTCCCCAAGTGGAAGTAGGAGGCAACCCTCCCGAGGGTTCCGCGCAGCGGCTTGGCTGAGCCGGGCTGCTGCTTAAGTCACGGAGGTCTGGCGCGTCCATGGCTGTCTTCATGCAATCCCTCATCAGCGGCATCCTGATCGGCGGGGTGTACGCGCTCATCGGCATCGGCCTCACGCTCATCTTCGGGGTGATGCGGGTCATCAACTTCGCCCATGGGGACATTCTCATGGTCGGGATGTACCTCACCTACGTGATCTTCACCTGGATGGGCATGGATCCCTTCGTGTCAGTGCTGATCACGTTTCCCCTCATGTTCCTGTTCGGCGGCTTTCTGCAGAAGGTGTTCATCAACCGGGTTCTCAATGCCCTGGCCCAGAACCAGATCCTTCTGACCATCGGACTCGGGCTCATCATGAGCAACACCGTGATGCTGATCTTCACCTCCGACTACAAGATCCTCACCACGTCCTACTCCTCTTCCACGATCCAAGTGGGCGGCGGCGTGTCTGTGTCCACGCCCTTGCTCATCTCTTTCCTGATCACGGCGGCCATCACGGCGGCCCTCTACTGGTTCCTGCTGAAGACCGACACGGGTCAGGCCATCCGGGCCACGGCCCAGGATCGCGAAGCCGCGCAGCTCATGGGCATCAACGTGAAGCGCATGTCCATCATCGCCTTCGGGCTGGGCTCAGCGCTCGCAGGCACGGCTGGGGCGCTGATCTCACCGACCTATTACATCTTTCCCCAGGTCGGCGGCGTCTTCACGCTGAAGGCTTTCGTCATCACGGTGTTGGGCGGCATGGGCAGCGTGGTGGGCGCCACGTTGGGCGGCGTGCTCATCGGCATCACCGAATCCATGAGCGCGGTCTACATTTCGTCGGGGTGGAAGGATGTGGTGGTTTTCGTGCTCTTCCTCCTGGTGCTCCTCTTCAGACCCTCGGGCCTGATGGGCAAGTCGCGGACCTAGGAGCTGACCATGACGAAGTCACTCCTCAAAGCTGCGTTCGGCCTTCTCCTCCTTGGTTTTCTACTGTTCATTCCCAAGTACGTGGAAAGCCCCTACGCCCTCCACATGATGATCCTGCTGTTCCTCAGTGTGTCCCAGGGGCAGAGCTGGAACATCCTCGGCGGCTACGCCGGTCAGCATTCCGTGGGCCACGCCGCCTACTTCGGCGTGGGCGCCTACACGACCATGATGCTCATGCACACCAAGCAGATCGCGCCCTGGTATGGCGTCTGGGTGGGCGTGGCCTTGGTGATCGTGGTGGCCCTGGCCATCGGCAGCATCTGCTTTCGCTTGCGCGGGCCCTACTTTGTGCTGGCTTCCATCGCTGTGGCGGAGATCCTGCGACTCTCGGCCATCAACCTCACCACGCTGACCAATGGCGCCGAGGGCATCCTGGCCACGGAGCTGCCGGCCTTCAAGATCGGGCACAGCGTGGTGACGGAGTTCCTCACCAAGGTGCCGTTCTACTACATCGGGCTGGCCCTGGTGCTGCTCACCCTCGCCATCACATACTGGGTGCAGCACTCGAAGCTGGGCTACTTCCTTCAGGCCATTCGCGAAGACCAGGATGCGGCCCACTCCCTGGGCATCTCCATCGCGTTCTACAAGAACGTGGCCCT
>JAYVRY010000168.1:0-21038 GCA_043775845.1 Acidobacteriota bacterium | reverse complement strand
CCCTACCGCCGTGGTGGACTTCTTCGCCACATCAATGCGCGTACCTATCGGACCCACCTCCGTTTCGCTGCTGAACATGCCGTCCATCGCGGCTTGTGGGAGGCGGGTTTCCCCACGGTGGAGCCGCTGGGCTATGCCTGGCGTCCCTCCGGTTTCGGCGTGGAAGGCGTGCTCATCACCCGCATGACCGAAGGCCAGGCCTGGCCCCACTGCTGGGAGCTCGGCATCAGCCGGGCGGCAGACATCCGCCAGGGCATCACGGCGCTCTGTGAGTGGGGCTTGTGGTCACCGGATTTGAATGCCACGAATGTGCTGCTGCCCGCCGAGGGCGGCGCGCTCTTTCTCGACTGGGACCGGGCCCGCTTCGAACCTGCAGACACGGGACTCTACACCAGCTACCGCGCCCGGTTGGATCGCAGCCTTCAGAAACTGGGCGCCCCCCCCGAAACCTTCGCCATCATTGGATCTGTATCGCATCCTTGATGAGCACTGTCTTCACAGGCAGGTTCAGAAAATCGCTGCGCTTGTTGCTGGTCTTCACGGCCTTGATGAGGTCGACCACATCCATGCCCTGGATCACTTTGCCGAACACGCAGTAGCCCCAGGTCTTGTCATTGGTCTTGCCCTTGAAGTCCAGGTCCTTGTTGTCGACCACGTTGATGAAGAACTCCGCAGCGGCACTGTGGGGATCCGGCGTGCGAGCCATGGCCACGGTGCCGCGCTTGTTCTTGAGGCCTGCGGCCGAGGACCGGTCGGCCTCGTTCATGATGGAGGAGTCGGTGCGCTTCTTTCCCAGGTAGTCCACATAGCCGCCACCCTGGATCATGAAGCCCGGGATCACACGGTGGAAGATGGTGCCCTTGTACTGGCCCTTCTTCACGTACTTCAGGAAATTCTCCACGGTCTTGGGAGCGGCCTCGGGTTCCAGTTCCATGACGATGACACCCATGGACGTGGTCAGCTTGACCTTTGGCTTCGGCGCCGCCATCAGGCCAAACGCAGCGAGAGACAGAAAGGCAGCGATCAGGGGTCGCATCAGGATCTCCGGGGGGCAACCCAGCATACATGAATCAGGGAATCAGTACGCCCCGAGACTCTTCGCGATGGCGTCCCGCTGGCCCTTGAAGCCTTGCTCATCGCGGGCTTCCTTGATGGTGGACTTGGCCTGATCCCGCTGTCCCACCTTCAGCAGTGCCTGGGCCCGCATTAGGGCAACCCAACCCCGCTGTTCAGGAGCGGCGGCCTTGGCGGGGTACAGGGCCAGGGCTCCACGAACATCCCCATGCTGGAAGCGGAGATCCGCCACGAGAATCATCAGGGGTTCTCTCGCGTCACCCTTCTCTGGCGCGCGGGCAAGCCAGCCCTCTGATTCCGCCAGACGCTGTCCGGCCGTTTCCGACTTGGCCAGCGGGCGTTGCAGCAGCCGAACGGTGGCCTGGATCCGCTCGGGTCCCGACTTGGCGCGACCCAGTGCCGCCCGCAGCTGCGCCCAGTGCTCCTGGGCCCCTTCCGCCCGCGCTCTTAGGAGGGCTTCTTCCGGCGTGTCGCCCTTGGCAGGCAGGAGCTGAAGCACAGCTTGGGGCTGAGCCTCGGGTTGGGCTTTGGCAAGAGCAGCCTTGCGCAGGCTCGCGCGTTCAGCCGGGGGCGCTTCCAGCAGGAGCCGGGGCAGCACATCCAGGAGGCCGCGCTCGGTCAGCAATTCGACCACGCCCTGACGGGCCTTGGCGTCGAGAGCCCGGAAAGCCCCGGCCTTCAAGCGCGCAAGCAGCTCACCGGGATAGCCCTTCTCCAGGCGCTGGCCCACCCAGGCGTTCCAGGCTTCGGCCCACAGCTTGCGCACATCGGCCTGGCCCTCCCGGGTCGCTGTGTCCATGCGATCCACCAGATTGAGCGCATCCTCCCAAAGCGACTTGCCCACCAGCAGGCGCAATGCCACCACCTGGGCCGTGCCTTTGGGCAGGCCCTTACCGCCCTTCCTCACTTCGGCCAGCAGGGATTCGGCGCTGGGCAGATCCTTGGCATCGGGCAGGCTACCATCCGTCAGGAGGTTGGCCAAAGCCAGCCGGGCATCGTCGGCCTGCGTCGAGTCCGGATGATCCTTGATGAGCTTCCGGAAGGTGTCCGCCGCCTCCCTGGCGCTATCTGAACGCCCCAACAGGCGACCCCAGGCAAGGTCGACGCGAGGCATGAGCTCACTGTTGGGATAGAGCTTCTGGAAATCCTTCAGAGAGCCTTGGGCCTGGTTACGTTCACCCGCGACGCAGAGCACTTCCGTGATGGCCGCCAGGCCCTTCTCGCTGGGGTTTTCCCTGCCAGGAAGCGGACGCAGCGACTGCACGATGGGCATGGCCTCCTGGGGCCGTTCCTGGGCCACCAGGGCCCAGATCAACAGTTCCTGGGGCTTGCGTTTGAGTTCCGAAGGAATATCCGAGGCCAGAGCCTGATGCAGGCGTCCTTCGGCCTCCTTGTATTTGCGTTTGGCCAGGGCGTCCTCGGCGAGGAGGATCTGGGCCTCTCCCATGAAGGGGGACGTGGGCCATTGTTTCTCGAGCTTTTTCAGCGCCACGCTGGCTCCAGCCAGGTTGCCGATGCGGGCCTCCAGGACGCCCTGGGCATAGAGCACGAGTTCCCGTTCGGGAACCTTGCTGGATTTAAAGGTATGCCCCCGCAGCCGAGCCAAGGTGGCCTTGATGGAAACCTGGCTCTCAGCATTCAGGGCTTCCTTGGCAAGCTGGGCTACCTCAGCATCCGTCATGCGCGTCAACCCAGGTTTTGCAGCCACCTTGTGCTCGGCCTGATGGGCGGCTGGGGCCGGTTCATGCTGAGCCAGCAGGGGCAGTGCGACCAGCAGGAGGGAGGACCCTGCGCGGCGGACTGCGAGGCTCATGAAAGCCACCGGGCCAGGAGGTTTTTCTTTCCCTGCTCGAACTCCTCATCCGACAGCATGCCCTTGGCTTTCAGGGCGGCCAATCGCTCGAGGTCGGCGAGGGCATCGTTCCGGTTGGGGGCGGTGGTAGGCACCATGGAATTGGCGAGGATCTCCATGCGGCCGAGGGTGGTCTCCAGGCGCTCCGCCCGCTCCGTCAGCGATTTCACCTTGACCCTCAGTTCGTCCCGCTCATGGGTCAGCGTCCTGCGTTCCATCAGCCGCCGGAGCGTATTGCGGAACTGGTCGATCTGCATGGGCTTCGTGACGAAATCAAAGGCACCGAGTTCCATGGCCTCCGTGGCTTCGCGCACGCTGCCGAAACCGGTCAGGACCAGCACGGTGCAGCTGGGATTCCGGTTCAGAGCGCATCTCAACACATCCATGCCCGTTTTGCCTGGCATCACCAGGTCGGTGATCACCAGGTCGAAGGGCGGTTGTTCCGCCCGCAGTTTCCGTTCGGCTTCCTCCCCGGTGGTCGCCGTGACCACCTGGAAGCCCTCGGCGGAAAGCAGCGTGGACAGGGTTTCCAGGGGCATCGGGTCATCATCCACCAACAGAAGGCTGGGGGATGGCAGGTGGGGAGGCACGATGGGGCGGGTCAAGGGCGATCCTCTTGGGGGTAGCTTAACAATACCCTTTCGGCCACGAAGGCTGGGGGCTGGAGCTTCATGCCGCCCCCCGCAAACGATAGACAAAGGCCAGGACCTGCGCCACGGCCTGGTAGAGATCTCTTGGAATGGGCTTCTCCACTTCCACGGACCGATAGAGGGCCCGGGCCAGCTCCGGGCGTTCCAGGATGGGCACGCCCGCCTCGCGGGCCATCTCCCTGATCTTCAGCGCCAGGTGATCCAACCCCTTGGCCACGCAAATCGGGGCCGCGCTCTTCTCGTCGTATGTCAAAGCCACCGCCACGTGGGTCGGGTTCGTCACCACCACCGTCGCCTTGGGCACTTCGGCCAGCATCCGACGGCGGGCCGCGGCCTGCATGATGGCCTTCTGCTTTTGTTTAACCTCGGGGCTGCCGTCCGCATCCTTGACCTCGTCCCGCACCTCCTGCTTGGTCATCCGGATGCTCTTCTCCCAGCTGAACCGCTGCCAGCCGAAATCCGCCAAGGCCATGACCAGCATGGCCAGCATCACGTTGCGGTAGAGGGCGAAGACTGCACTCTGAAAGAGGCTCATGGACTGGCCCAGGGGCATCTTCAGCGTGGCCAACAGGGCTGGAATCCTTGGCTCAAGCACCAGGTAGGCGATCCAGGCCAGGATGGCGAATTTGGCCAGGCTCTTGATCAGGTCCACCACGGCTCGCGCAGAGATGATGCGACTGAAGCCCTGGGCTGGATTCAGGCGTTCGAACTTGGGCGTGAGGGGCTTGGTGTTGAAGGAAAATCCGCGCTGGGCGAAGCCCGTGATCAAGGCCACCAGCAGGTTCATGCACAGGAAGGGCAGGAGCAGGCGCCCCAGGATGGACATGACATCCGCCAGCAACGTCACTCGGCCTGCTTCCGAAAGGGCACCCGGCTGGGCCTGCTGCAGGAAATGGGCAGCCTGCTTCACCATGAGCGCCAGGGTCGCGCCGCCCAGGCCCAGGAACATGAAGAAGTTCCCCCACAGCAGCATGGCGCCATCGAAATCAGCACTCCTGGGAACCGAACCCTCGTCGCGCGCTTTGCTGCGCCGCTTAGGGGTGGCCTTTTCGGTGCGATCGGGATCCTGGGCCACCTCAGCCCCCCAGCAGTTTGAGTGCGAGCCTCGGGGCCGCGTCCATCAGCGGAGTCAACCAGGGTCCCAGTTCCCGCAGCAGCAGGCCCAGGATGATGGAGCCCAGGGCGATCTTGAGGGGAAAGCTCAACTGCAAAATCTGGAGCTGTGGCATGAACTTGCCCAGGATGCCCATGGTCAGGTCCAGCAGAAACAACACGGACACCACCGGAAAGGCCAGCTGGAAACCCTTGGCCAGCAACTGCCCGATCAGGGCAACGAGCCCCATGGCCTGGAAAGGGAGCCCCTGCCCCATGGGTGCCACCCGGTAGCTGTCCACCAGGGCCAGGATCATCTGGTGATGCAGTCCCGTGATGAACACCATCAAGGTGGCCAACTGCATCATCAGCGATCCAGAAATCGACGTGTTCTGGGAGGTCGCCGGGTCGAGGATCTGGACGAAGGAGAAGCCCATCTGGGTATCCATGAGGGCGCCCGCGAAGGCCACGGCCTCGAGGATCCACGCCACCACGGTGCCCAGCAGCAGGCCAATGGCCAGTTCCGAAGCCATGAGCCCCACAAGCTCGGGAAGCCCGGAGGGCATGGAGGCTGGGTTGGGCAGCACGGGCAGGATCACCGTGGCCAGCAGGGCGCTCAAGGCCGCCCGCACCTGCAGGGGCATCTGCTCGGAGCCCAGGAGCGGCAGCGTCGCCAGGAGACCCGTGATGCGCGTCAACACCAGCACCCAGAGAGCCGCCTTGGCGCCGGTGAAGGCCCAGATGGCGGAACTCGAAAGCGTCGGTGTCACGGCCGCCTCAACTCACATGCCGAACGACGGAATTGAACTCGGTGAACATGCGGGTGGTGAACTGCACCATGACCTGGATCATCCAGGGAAAGCTGAGGGCCACCACCAGCATCACGGCGATGACCTTGGGCACGAAGGCGATGGTCTGATCCTGGAGGCTGGTCACCACCTGGAACACCGACACCATGAGACCCACCACCAGTGACACCAGCAGCGCTGGTGCAGCCACCAACAGCGCCGTGCGGAGGGCATCCTTGCCGATCTGGGCAATGAGGAGTTCGTTCATCCCGTGTACCCCCGTACCAGCGAACCGATGATCAAGTACCAACCATCGACAAGCACAAACAAGAGGACTTTGAAGGGCAGCGAAATCACCACGGGCGGCAGCATCATCATGCCCATGCTGAGCAGGATGCTGGCCACCACCATGTCCACCACCAGGAAGGGCAGGAAGATCATGAAGCCGATCTCGAAGGCGGTCTTCAGCTCGCTGATGAGGAAGGCTGGCAGCAGGCATTCCATGGGCACGTCGGCCTTGGTTTTTGGCGCCGGGGCCTTGGCGATGCGCAGGAAGAGCCCCAGGTCCTTCTTGCGGGTATGGCGCAGCATGAATACCTTCATGGGCGCGCCGGTGCGTTCGAGGGCCTGATCCGTGGTCAGTTCGTTGCGCTGCAGCGGCTGCAGCACGGTGGTGTTAATTTCCCGGGCCGTGGGGGCCATGATGAAGAAGGTGAGCACCAGGGATAGGCTGATGAGCACCTGGTTCGAGGGCGTCTGCTGGGTGCCCAGGCCTTGACGCAAGAAGTGCATGACCACCACGATGCGGGTGAAGCTCGTGGCCGTCATAAGAATGGTGGGGGCCATGGTGAGGACGGTCAGCAGCAGCATGGCCTGCAGGCTGGAGCTGAGGGCGGGGCCCGAAGGCGTCTTGCCGAAATCAACAGTGACCGAAGGCAAAGTCGTGGGCTGCTGAGCACAGAGGCTCAACCCCGCGAGCAGCAGAAGGATCGTCGGAAGCCAGCGCAGGAACCGTTTCATGGGGTGTTCCCGCCCTGCTTCAACAAGGCCTCCATTTCCCGCACGGGTACCGGCCTCCCCAGATCCACCTGCCGGGACAGCGCCTGGTCAAAGGCCTCGGGTTCGCCCCGTTCGCCCGAATCCAACCTCGATAAGAGACTGATGGTTTGCGGCGTCAGGGCGATGAGGAAGCGCTCACCTTCCACATCCAAAATCGATACGAAGCGGCGATCGCCCAGGGCGAGGGTCTCTTCCACGCGCAGTTTGCCGCCTCCGCCACCCGGAACCCGGCCCCGGCCGTATTTCTTCAGGGCCCACAAGCTGGCCCCGGCCAGGCCCAGCACCAGCACCAGAGATCCGAAGGCTCGAAGGCCCGAGGGCGGAGCATCTGCCGTCTGATTTGGCGTCGGTTTTCCGTCCTCCAGCGTCAAGGGAGCCTGCAGTTCCTTCTCCGAGGCCGTCGGCGGCGGCGCCGGGCGGTCGGTCCCCTGGGCCCCAAGACTCAGGCCCGCCATCAATCCAAGGGAAAGCAACCACGTTCGCAGCACGACAAACTCCCGACACAGCACGGGAGAAGGGCGAGAGGGATGCCAGGGTTATTTGGTCGGTGGGGGATGGGGCAGGCGCACCTCAAAACGCACCACCCAGGCCCCCGCTTCCCGGACCCAAACCCGCAGGAAGCTGGCTCTGCGTCCTTGGGCCTTCTCTGACGTCTCCCCGCAGGTCCAGCCCAGATCTCCACTGGCCGCCACCTGAACCACCTCGGGTTGCCCGATGGCACTCGGCAACTCCGAAGCCAGGAGCTTCTCCAGCTCCTCCCCTGCACTCAGAGGCAGGTGGCGGGGCCGATACACCTGAGCTTCCCGGCTCAGAAAGGGCTTCAAGGCCACTCCCCCGGACGTGAACCAGGCGGCCGCCAGTCTGGCTTCCGCTTGGCGGAGGGAGTCTCGTGCCCGGTCTGGCGAAACCACAGGGGGCGCGGTGGGCAGGGCCTTCACGGGCGCCATGGCCGGAAGGGGTGCTTCCGGGGCCGTGTGGGGCACGCCGATATCGGCCAGTACGCGCCAAACCCCATCCGGTTGCTTCTGCCACATGGAAAGAAAATGGCCATGCACGATGGGGGCATCGCCTCGCTTCACGGCATAGGCCCAAGGTCCCATGCTCCAGGCCAAATCGCCCGACGCGGCCACCCCATTGGCCTCGGGATACCACTGCAGCCAGCCCTGATCCCCGGGTTCGGGACCGTACACCGAGAGGGCGGTCCTCGCCTGCGGCGTGAACACCTTGGCATCTGGTGTGAGCCAGGCCAGGAAGGCCTTCCGGATGCCCTGCTCTGAGCCCTGCTTGGCGAAGGCCAGTTCCGCCTGGCGGACGGCCTCGGAAGCAGGCGCCTGACCCCATAGCACCGGGCCCAGAGCGAGAACCAAGGCAGTGCAGGACAAGGTGGCCGACATGGGAACTCCAGAATGAGGTGTCAAACCTAGCACCGTTGCGACGAAGACGCAGCGGGCGTAGGGTAGAGCCTCACCACACGACACCGCCTTGGAGCTGCCATGCCTGCCTTTCAGCTCACCGTGAATGGTCGCCTCCGCACCGTGGACGCTGACGGGGACACCCCGCTTCTCTGGATCCTGCGGGACACCCTGGGCCTCACCGGCACCAAGTTCGGCTGCGGCCAGGGCGTGTGCGGTTCCTGCACGGTGCATCTCAATGGCCAGGCCGTGAAATCCTGCCAGACCAGCCTGAAGGAAGCCGCCGGGCACAGCGTCATCACGGTCGAGGGCCTCTCCAAGGACGGCTCCCATCCTGTGCAGAAGGCCTGGATCGCCGAAGACGTGGCCCAGTGCGGCTACTGCCAGCCCGGCATGCTCATGAGCGCCGCGGCCCTGCTCCAGCACAAGCCCCATCCCACCGACCATGACATCGATGAGGCCTTCGCCGACCACGTCTGCCGTTGCGGCACGTACCCCCGCATCCGCAAAGCCGTGAAACGCGCCGCCGGGGGTGTGAAATGACGGGCCGCCGCGACTTCCTGAAAGTGACCCGCGCCGCGGGCGCAGGGCTCATGTTGGGCCTGCGCCTGGAGGCCAAGCCCAAGCCCGGCGAGGCCGCCCAGGCCGAGTTCCATCCCAATGCCTTCTTGACCGTCCGTTCTGATGGCACCGTGCGGATCACGGTGCCCAAGTGCGAGATGGGCCAGGGCGTGAGAACCGCCCTGCCCATGGCCGTGGCCGAGGAGATGGATCTCGATTGGTCGAAGGTCGAAGTGGTCAACGCCCAGCCCGGCCCCGACTTCAAGAGCATGGGCACCGGCGGCAGCACCAGTGTCAGCACCACCTGGAATCCCCTGCGAAAGGCCGGTGCCACGGCCCGCGAGATGCTGGTGGCAGCCGCCGCCGCGCGGTGGAAGGTCGACACCAAGCAGTGCCGCACCGACCAGGGCTATGTCTTCGGGCCCGGTGGCAAGAAGCTCGGTTACGGGGAGCTCGCCGAGGCCGCCGCCAAACGGCCCGTACCCAAAGAACCCACCTTGAAGAAGGCGGCGGACTATCGCCTGCTGGGCCAGCGCACACCCCGCTACGACGGCCCTGCCATCGTCACCGGCAAGGCCATCTTCGGACTCGATGTGCGGCGCCCCGGGCAACGCTTTGCGGCCGTACTGCGCTGCCCCGTGCCCGGTGGCCAACCCAGGACCTGGGACGAGGCCAAAGCCAAAGCCGTGCAGGGCGTGAAGGCCGTGGTGAAAGTTCCGACCGGGCTGGCCGTGGTGGCCGACACCACCTGGGCCGCCTTCAAGGGTCGCGATGCCCTTGCGGCCAACACCACCTGGGATGAAGGAGCCGGAGCCGACTTCAACTCCGTGGCCCTGGAAACCAAGTCCCGTATGGCCCTCACAGGCGCCGCCGACGAGGCCCGCAAGGTGGGCGATGTGGAGCAGGCCCTGACTGCGGCGGCCAAGGTGCTGGAGGCCGAGTACAGCTTCCCCTACCAGGCCCACGCCACGGTCGAACCCATGAACACCACGGTCCACCTGCGCGACAAGGAAGCCGAGTTGTGGACTGGCAGCCAGTCGCCCAACAAGGCCCAGGGCAATGCCGCCAAGATCCTGGGCCTCAAGCCCGAGCAGATGAAGGTGAACGTGGCCCTCATCGGCGGGGGCTTCGGCCGCCGCCTGGGAACAGATTTCAGTGACGAGGCGGCCGAAGTGGCCAAGGTCCTCGGAGGCGCGCCCGTGCAGGTGGTGTGGGACCGGGAAGATGATTTCCGCCACGACCTCCACCATCCCGCCACGCTGCATCGCCTGAGGGCCGGACTGGATGCCGGTGGGGCGCTGTCGGCCTGGGCCCACCGCATTGCCGGTCCCTCTATTCTCCGCTCCTGGGTCGGGGGCAAGAAACTGCCGGATCAGGCGGCCACGGAATGCAATGGCGCCCTCGATATTCCCTACGCCATCCCCGCCCTAAAAGTGGATTTCGCCGAGGTGGAAGCGCCCACGCCCCTGGGCTGGTGGCGCGGCATCGAAATCGTGCCCAATGTCTTCGCCCGGGAATGCTTCCTCGACGAAGTGGCCCACGCCGCAGGCAAGGATCCCCTCCGGTTCCGTCTCGACCTGCTGGGCAGCCAGGGCATCGTCAAGTTCGGCCGCGATGAAGCCGACATCCGGCGTCTGAAGAAGGTGCTGCAGGTGGCCGCCGACAAGGCGGGTTGGGGGCGGAGCCTGCCTGCGAGACACGGTCTCGGGCTTGCCTGCCATGCCTACGATGGCCGGACCTACGCCGCCCAGGTGGCCGAAGTGTCGGTCGAGAAAGGCAAGCTTCGCATCCACAAGATCACCTGCGCCGTGGACTGCGGCTTCGTCGTAAATCCCGCCGGTCTCGAAGCCCAGGTGGAGGGTGGCATCGCCTTCGGCCTCTCGGCCCTGTTCACGCAAATCACCTGGGAGAAGGGCCGCACGGTACAAACCGGTTTCCTGGATTTCCCGCTGGTTCGCCTGGGCGACATGCCCACCGTCGAAACCCACGTCATCAAGAGCGCCGAAGCGCCCTCGGGCATGGGCGAACCACCCGTGCCCCTCCCCATCCCCGCCGTGCTGAATGCGGTGTTTGCCGCCACGGGCAAACGCATCCGCCGCGTGCCGCTGAACGGCGACAGCTTCCAGTGAAAGAGCTTCAGGACATCCTCCGCCTGGTGCGCGAACGCCCGGGCCCCTTGGCCCTGGCCACCCTGGTGCGCGTGGAGGGCTCCAGCTACCGGCGTCCCGGCGCCCGCCTGCTCATGGACCGGGAGGGCTCGCTGCGCGGCTCCCTGAGTGGCGGCTGCCTCGAAGGCGACATCTACGCCCGGGCCCTGGAGGCCATGGACGCAGGCCAACCACGCCTGATGCGTTACGACCTGCGCGGCGATGCCGATCTTGTCTGGGGCAGCGGCAGCGGCTGCGAAGGCCTGCTCGATATCCTCATCGAACCACTCCATGGCCTCCCCGATTGGATGGCCTGGGTGGAACAAGCCTGGGCCACCCGGACGGCGCTCACCCTCCACACCCACCTGAATCCAGATCACCTGGGAATGCGCAGCATTCCCCAACAGCCAGACGCGCCAGCGTCTGGCTTCATTGAGACCATCCCACCCCCCACGGCCCTCTGGATCTTTGGGGCCAGCGATGACAGCCGACCTCTGCTCCGCATGGCCAAGGAACTGGGCTGGTACGTGGGCCTGCTGGATCACCGTCCGGCCTTCGCCCGGCCTGAGCGATTTCCGGAAGCCGATGTGGTCCGCGCTGGGCACCCCGCGCAGGTCATCCCAAGGCTTGGACTGGATGCCCGCAGCGCCGTGGTGCTCATGACCCACAACTACGCCAAGGATCTGGAGGCCCTGCGCCTGCTGCTGCCCTCAGCGGCGGGTTACTTGGGGCTGATGGGGAGTCGGGCCAGGGGGGCGAAGCTGCTGGAGGAACTGGGCGCCGAATCCAGTCACGCCGATGACCGCCTGCACACGCCTGTGGGCTTGGATCTGGGCGCCCGTGATCCCGAGGTCATCGCCCTCGCCGTACTTGCCGAAATCCAGGCCTTCCTCCATGACCGCAGCGGGCTGCCCCTCCGTTCGCGCGGCATCCAGGCCACAAGGTCATGATCGGGGCCGTGATCCTGGCTGCGGGCTCGGGGCTGCGCATGGGCGGACCCAAGGCCCTGCTCCAGATCGGTGGCGAAACCCTCCTGCAGCGGGTTGCCAAGTCAGCCCTGACAGTCGGCTGCGGGCCCGTGGTGGCGGTGGTGGGGGATTGGGATACCGGTCTCGGTGATCTGGCGGTCCAAACAGTCGTCAACGCAAACGCCACCGAGGGCATGGCCAGCTCCATTCGCACAGGCATCACAGCCCTACCCACCGGATTGGAAGCTGTACTCCTCCTGACGGTGGACCAACCGGCCGTGGATGCGACTCTGCTCTCACGCCTCATGGCGCTGGCTGCAAAGTCCCCTGCTCGCCCCGTCGCTTGCGCCTACGCCGGAACCATGGGCATCCCTGCCATCCTTCCCGCCCGGCTCTTTCCAGACCTGCTGACCTTGAGTGGTGATCGCGGGGCCAAGGCCATCCTCATGCGGGAAGACGCAACCACCCTGCCCTTCCCTGAGGGGGAATGGGACCTCGACACACCCGCTGATCTGGAGCGGGTGTGTCAAGGTCCCGGGGGACATCGCGAGCAGAGCGAGCAGGCCTCCGCCTAGCGCCTCGCTCCCGCGAGGCTCCTGCTTCCGCTGCGCGGCTCGCAGAGGCAAAGCCTCCCCCCCGGATAGCATCAGGCGCTGAGGGTGACTTTCTTTTGTAGGTGGTCGTAGCGCTTGCGGGCCTGATCCAGTTCCGCGAGGTGCGTGCCAGCCCAGTCGCAAAGCGCCGTCAGAGGCTCGATGAGGGTGTGCCCCAACACGGTCAGTTCGTATTCCGTGCGTGGGGGTACTTCGGGGTAGACGTGCCGGGTCACCAGGCCATCCCGCTCCAGCTTTCGCAAGGTCTGCGTCAGCATCTTCTGGCTGATGCCCCCCACCTGGCGGTGCAGGTCGCCGTAGCGCTGCTTCCCTCGGGAGAGCAGGTAGATCAGCAGGGCCGTCCATTTGTCGGCGATGAGGTCCAGCGCCTGACGGGTCGGGCATTGCGCGCTGAGGACATTGGGAGCCAGGGTGCAAGCTTTGCGAACCATTAGGTGCCTACCTTCCAAAAAGGTGCCTACTTTCATTTCGATTGTAAGCATCTAAAGTTTGGGTCACGGGCCACTCGAATGCAAGCGCTCGCAAAGGAGGAAACATGACCAAGGTAGCCATCGTGTTCCACAGATGGCAAAGCCACCCCAGGGCGTCTCCTGGACACGGGAGATTGTCATGACGGATATCAGCCTGGTTCCGTTAATCTAGATGGCTGAAACAGGAGTCTAGTCATGTCCGATCTCATCCAGCACCTGACCGACAAGACTTTTTCGAAGGCCGTGGCCCAAGGCTTCACCGTGGTGGATTTCTGGGCGGCCTGGTGCGCCCCCTGCCGTGAGCTGACCCCAGTCATGGAGAAGCTGGCCGAAGAGTTCAAGGGCAAGGCCACCTTCGCCAAACTGAACGTGGACGAATTCACGCCCCTTTCCGAACAATACGACGTCCTGAGCATGCCCACGCTGGTGATCTTCAAGGACGGACAAGCCACGGACCGCATCGTCGGTTCCCTCCCCATCGATCAACTGAGGACCCGCCTTCAGCAGGCCCTGTAAATCACTTCCGCAACCTTCCATAAGAGGAATCCATGAGCATCATCACGGGCGAGAGCCTGCTCCAGCAGCTGTCCTGGCGCTACGCCACCAAGAAATTCGACGCCACCAAGAAGATCTCCGCACAGGATTGGTCCGTGCTGGAAGAGGCCCTGGTGCTCACCGCTTCCAGCTACGGCCTGCAGCCCTGGAAGTTCATCGTCGTCACCGACCAGGCCCTCAAGGCCAAGCTGCGCCCTGCCTCCTGGAACCAGTCGCAGGTGGAGGATTGCAGCCACCTGGTGGTGTTCGCTGCTAAGCAGGATGTCACCGAAGCCGATGTGGATCGCTTCGTGGCCCGTATCGCCGAGGTGCGCGGCGTCACCATCGAAAGCCTCGCGGGTTACAAGGGCTTCATGATGGGCGATCTGGTCAACGGCGCCCGCCACGCCATCATTGGCGAATGGGCCGCCCGCCAGAGCTACATCGCCATGGGCAACCTGCTTACCTCGGCGGCACTGCTCGGCATCGACGCCTGCCCCTTCGAAGGCATCGAACCCGCGAAATACGACGAGATCCTGGGCCTCAAGGGCACCGGCTACGCCACCATCTCCGCCTGCCCCGTGGGCTACCGGGCCGCCGATGACAAATACGCCAGCACGCCCAAGGTGCGCTTCGACGCCAAAGACATCGTGGATCACCGCTGAGCCTCCGCGCTTTCATGGCCCGGAAATCGGCATTCGCCGATTTCCGGGCCTCATACTAACTGGACCAAAGGAGCTACCCATGCTGACCCGAACACTTGGCGCCCAGGGACTCACCGTTTCCGCCCTCGGCCTCGGCTGCATGGGCATGTCCGATTTCTATGGACACAAGGATGATGTCGAATCCGTGGCCACCATTCAGCATGCGGTGGACCGGGGCATCACCTTTTTCGATACCGCCGATATGTATGGCCCCCACCTCAACGAGATCCTGGTGGGAAAGGCCCTCATCGGCGTTCGCAACCGCGTGAGCATCGCCACCAAGTTTGGCATCCTCCGCGATCCAAACAATCCGTCCCTGCGCGGTGTCTGCGGCCGCCCCGACTACGTGCGCAGTTCCTGCGAGGGCAGCCTCAAGCGGCTCGGCGTCGAGGTCATCGACCTCTACTACCAGCACCGCGTGGACCCCGACGTGCCCACCGAAGAGACCGTGGGCGCCATGGCGGACCTGGTCAAGGCCGGGAAGGTGCGCTTCCTCGGCCTTTCCGAGGTGAGCCCCGCCACCCTGCGCCGCGCCTGTTCTGTATTTCCCATCAGCGCCGTGCAATCGGAGTACTCGCTGTGGACCCGCGATCCCGAGGATGGACTACTGCAGACCTGCCGGGAACTGGGTGTGGGCTTCGTACCCTACAGCCCCCTGGGCCGAGGCTTTCTCACAGGCCAGATCAAGACCTTCGAAGACTTTGAGGAGGGTGATTACCGACGTAACTCCCCCCGCTTCCAAGGGGAGAACTTCCAGCAGAACCTCGACCTGGTGGCCAAACTCCAGGACATGGCGGCCGCCCGCGGCTGCGCGCCTTCGCAGTTGGCCCTGGCCTGGGTGCTGGCCCAGGGTGGTGACCTGGCGCCCATTCCCGGCACCAAGCGTCGCGATCGCCTGGATGAGAACCTGGGCGCCCTGGAACACGTGCTCTGCCCCGGCGAGATCCAGGAACTGAGCGGCCTCTTCCCCCCGGGCGCCGCCTCGGGAACCCGCTATCCCGAGGCCGCCATGCACATGGTGAATCGGTAGCTGGTTCACCTTGTGGAAAGCCAAGGAGCCATCCAGGCCGATCGGGAGCGCGCCATTCCCAAGCTCCGGAGCTCTTGATCGCCGTCTCAACCGGTCCGTGGGAAACTGGGCTGTTCGCTGGAGCCTCCCATGTCCACCGCCTCTGATTCCCCCGTCATCACCTCGCCCCGCGGCACGCACCTGCACTGCAAGGGGTGGGTGCAGGAAGCGGCCCTGCGCATGCTCATGAACAATCTCGATCCGGAAGTGGCCGAGCGGCCCGAGGATCTGGTGGTCTACGGCGGCCTGGGCAAGGCCGCCCGCAACTGGGATTGCTTCCACGCCATCGTGAAGGAGCTGAAGCACCTCAATGATGACGAGACGCTGCTGGTGCAGAGCGGCAAGCCCGTGGGCGTGGTGAAGACCCACCCCGACGCGCCGCGCGTGCTCATCGCCAACTCCAACCTGGTGCCGAAATGGGCCACCTGGGAGGTCTTCCGCGAACTGGATCAGAAGGGCCTGATGATGTACGGCCAGATGACCGCAGGCAGCTGGATCTATATCGGCAGCCAGGGCATCGTGCAGGGCACCTACGAAACCTTTGCGGAAGCCGCCCGGCAGCACTTCGACGGCACCCTGGCTGGCACTTTGACCCTCACCGCTGGTCTCGGCGGCATGGGCGGTGCCCAGCCCCTGGCCGTCACCATGAACGGCGGCGTCTGCCTGGCCATCGATGTGGATCAGACCCGCATCCAGAAGCGCATCGACACCCGCTACCTGGATGAGTGGACCGATAACCTCGACACGGCCCTGGCTCTGTGTCAGCAATACATGGATGCCCATGAGGCCCGCAGCATCGGTCTGCTGGGCAACGCCGCCGAGCTGCTGCCCGAGATCCTCAAGCGCGGCATCATTCCCGAGTTGGTGACCGACCAGACGTCGGCGCATGACGAATACAACGGCTACATCCCGGCCGGTCTCAGCCTCGATCAGGCCGCGGTGATGCGCAAGGAGCAGCCCGAAGCCTACGTGCAGCGGGCCCTGGCATCCATGCGCACCCACGTGGAGGCCATGATCGAATTCCAGCGCCTGGGTTCGGTGACCTTCGACTACGGCAACAACATCCGCGCCCAGGCCCAGCGTGCTGGCTGCGAGAACGCCTTCGCCTTCCCCGGCTTCGTGCCCGCCTTCATCCGCCCCCTCTTCTGCAAGGGCATCGGGCCCTTCCGCTGGGCTGCGCTGTCGGGCGATCCCGAAGATATCGCCGTCACCGACGCCGCCATGATGGAACTGTTCCCCGAGAACGAAGGCATGATCCGTTGGATCAAGGCCGCCCAGGAGAAGATCGCCTTCCAGGGCCTGCCCGCCCGCATCTGCTGGATCGGCGCGGGCGAGCGCCACCTGGCGGGCCTGAAGTTCAACGAACTGGTCCGCACCGGCAAGGTGAAGGCGCCCATCGTCATCGGCCGTGATCACCTGGACAGCGGCAGTGTGGCCAGCCCCAACCGCGAGACCGAAGCCATGAAGGATGGCTCCGATGCCGTCAGCGACTGGCCGTTGCTCAACGCCCTCACGGCCGCTTCCGGCGGTGCTTCCTGGGTCAGCTTCCACCATGGTGGCGGCGTGGGCATGGGCTACAGCCAGCACAGCGGCGTGGTCATCGTGGCCGACGGCACCGAACGGGCCGACCGCTGCATCGCCCGTGTGCTCTGGAACGATCCCGCCATGGGCGTCTTCCGACATGCGGATGCCGGTTATGACATCGCCCGCGAGCACGCCGACACCATCGGACTTCACATTCCGATGAAGGGCTGACCATGTCCCGTCTCTGCCCCTGCACGTCCAAGAAGCCCTATGACCGTTGCTGCGGCCCCTTTCATGCCGGTACGGCCGCTCCGGAGACGGCCGAGCAGCTGATGCGCTCCCGCTTTTCCGCCTACGCCATGACCAAGGTGGACTACCTCATCGCCACGCGTCCCGAAGCCAAGCGAGCTGAGGAGAACCGCGAGGAACTGGTGCAGTACTGCAAGTCCGTCAGCTGTGTGTCGCTCAAGATCGTCAGCAAGGAAAAGGGCGGCAAGGCTGATGAAACCGGCATTGTCACCTTCCACGCCAGTATCCAGACCCAGGGGCGGCGCAGCCTCCACATCGAGACCAGCACCTTCGAACGTGAGAATGGCAAGTGGGTCTATATGGATGGCGTGGTCAAGGGTTAACACCCCTCTCACTCCTCCCAATTCAAGATCGTTCTCGACCCGCCGATGAGGGCTTCGTACTGGTCTGCCTGCTCAGCTCAGTCAGGGAGAGCGGGCTAACCTTTTAATGCGATACCTACGCACTTTTTGCCCTAAATTGACGATATGCCGGTTGTTTTTTTGATAATCTTGAAGCAAGTCGTTTAGTTCCTTCCGAGGTCGGGCATGAATGAGGGGCCAATCCCATATCGCAGAGCGGATCATGGCGCCCGGATCTTGGTGGTGGATGACGATGCTTTGGCGCGCCGCAGTGTGCGGGCGATGCTGGAGCGCGGTTTTTACCAAGTTCAAACCGCCGAGGGTGGCGTTGAAGCCCTTGAGCTGCTGTCTTCCTTCAAACCCGATCTCGTGCTTCTCGACATCCAGATGCCCGGCATGGACGGGCTTGAGGTCTGCCGTCAGATTCGTGATCTGCCCCACGGCGAACTGATTCCCATCATCTTCCTCACTGGGGATGAACGGCCCGATCTCCATGCCCAGGCCCTGCGGGCCAAGGGGGATGACTTTCTGCGGAAGCCCATTCTGTCCCCAGAGCTGATCGTCCGGATCCGCAGCCTCATGCGGCTCAAGCGCCTGCAGGCCGAAGTCCAGGCGGAACGGGACAACCTGCTGGATCTCCAGAAACAGCGGGAGCAGCTCTTCCAATTCATCGTGCACGATCTGAAAAATCCCCTGTCCACCATCCAGATGGGGCTGCAGCTCCTCGACAACCGGCAGGACAACAGCCCGTCGAGCAGCGCCCAGCTTCAACGCCTGCGGGACACGGCGCACACCATGGACCGCATGATCCAGGACATCCTGGATATCGGACGCGCTGAACAGGTCGGATTGGAACTCCAAAAAACAAAAATCCTGCTGAGTGATTGGCTACCCACAGTCCTCAAGGAGGTGGAGGCTCACGCACAGACCCGCCGTCACGCGTTGGCCTGGGCCTGCCCTGCGGACCTTGAGATCGAGGTCGACCCGGAATTCCTGCGCCGACTCCTGCTGAACCTCCTCGACAATGCGCTGAAGTATTCCCCTACCGGCAGCCGCACGCACATCGAGGCCAGCTCGATTGAGAATGGTGTGCGCGTGGAAATTCGCGACCAGGGCCAGGGCATCCCCGAACACATGCGCGAGCAGATTTTCGGGAAGTTCGTACGGGTTCACGAGACGGGCTCCGGCAGCCACTCCGGGTCAGGTCTCGGCCTGGCCTTCTGCCAGCTCGTGGCCGAAGCCCACGAAGGCCGGATCTGGGTGGAGGAGAACCAACCTAAAGGCAGCCGCTTCGTTCTGGAGATTCCCCGTACCACGGTGCGTCAGGCCGAGTCGTGAAACGCCTCCTTCTCCTCGGTTCGCTCACCACTGCGCTCCTGGCCCATGAGGTCATGGGATGGATTCCGCCCTACCACCTGAGAACCAGCCGGAAGGCCCTGGCCCACAAGGCTGGCAAGGTCACCGCCGACCAGTGGCTGAGCCGCATGGGCCTGCAGTTCTGGATCGTCACGCCCGAAGGCGGCCTGGCCTTCGCGGATCGAGGGGAACGCATCACCGATGCCGAGGTGGCCTATTTCCGCGATTGGGGCAAAAAGAAGGGCGTCAAGGTGCTGCTCACCGTCTACAACCACGACGGCAAAAGCTGGGACTGGCAGCGGGCGCGCTCGGCCTTCGCCCAGCACCGGGAGATGCTCGTGAAGTCCCTGGTGGATGAAATGACGCGCCTCAGGCTGGATGGCATCGACCTGGATCTCGAAGGCGAAGGCGACCTGGATGCGGATCGCTCGGCCTACGGGACCTTCGTCCAGTCTCTTGCCGTCGCAGTCCACGCGAAGGGCAAGCTGCTCACCATCGACAGCTTCCACAGTCCCTGCTTCAACGCGCCGAACATGGCCTGGTGGGGTGACTGGAAGGGCCAGGTGGACGCTATCCATTCCATGGGGTACGGCGATCTGTACGAGGGTAATGCTGGAGGTTTCACGCCCGACAACGGTCAGCCCTGTGCGAAAGGCGCCGCCCTATTCCGCTTCAGTTGGCAGGCGGACTGGGCCAAGGGCCAGGGTTTCCAAGCGGCCCAGGTGTTCATGGGCGTGCCAGGCTGGCAATACGAATGGGGCGGCTCAACCCTGCCCAAACATCTGCTGGATCTCGCAAAAGTTGGCACGGGCTGCGCCATCTGGGACATTCCTTCCACGCTGGGCAACAGTCAGGATTCACGCTGGGGTTCCGAGGCAGCCTGGCGGGCGCTGGCCGCGTTTAAGAAGGCAAGTTAGCCAACCCCAGAGTTTCCCGCACCCCTAGTGCATTTCGGGGTTCTTCTCACCGGCAGGCACATCGACTTCGAGGAAGTTCTGCTTCGGTGGCAAGGGGCACGTCGCAAAAATTGAAAAGGCGCAGGGTGGGTTGATGGCCTTGTTGAAATCCAAAATCACCTTGCCGTTCTTGGGCATGTCCGCATAGAGGAAACGGCCCGCAGGATAGGTGCCGTGGGTACTGGTGCCGTCCTTGAAAATGATGAAGAGTTCGGGATGTTCCGGATCCTCGATCATGGGTTCCAGCGTCACCTCACGGCCACCGATCTTGAAACGCAGCAGGCCCGGCGTCGTCATGGGCTCGGAGGTGCCGATGACCGTGGCGATGGCGCGTGTCTGCGGGGTGGCGTAGGGAATGAAGTCGGCTTCCACGCGCCAGGTGGGATTCACGGGGTAGCGCGGTACGCCGTGAAAGGCCTTGCGGGCGGGCGTCTCGGGGTCCTTCAGCCGGATGCCCAGCCGATCACCACGGTGGATCACGTAGAACTGCACGCGCCCTGCCTGGAGCATGTCGGGCTGGCCCTCGGCGTCCGACTTCAACACAGCCTCGGTCGCGGGCTTCCCGTTCAGCAGCAGGCCACTGCCGGGGAGGGGACGGAAGCGCACGGTCGAGCCTTCCACGAAAAACAGCCCGGCCTTCGCCGGAGCCGAGCCCTCGGGCAGCAGCACCGTGGAACCGGGCGCCGAACCAAGGGTGTTCTCGCCCAGGTTCAGCCAGTCCCGGCCGATGAGCGTCAACCAGCCATCCTCGGCGGCCAGGCGGGTCTCGCGCTGGGCATGCCAAGTGTCCACCGCCTTGGCATAGGCATCCTGGGCGGGCGAAAACCCACAACAAAAGCATGAGGTGGCGAAGGCAAGGGCACGTTTCATGATGACCATCGTACTGCTTCGCCTCAGCCAAAGGGATCCAAAAGGATCCAAAAGAAGGCAGGCTCAGCTGTCTGTGGCGCGATCTTCGGCCCGGGCCATCCAGATCATCCGCAGGCCGTAGAGGATGGCGCCCACCAGGATGCAGCTGTCCGCGAAGTTGAAGGTCCAGTAGTGCCAAGTGCCAAACACGAAATCAAGGAAGTCCACCACGGCACCGCGATAGAGGCGATCGATGCCATTGCCCATGGCGCCACCGAGGATGAGGCCCAGGGCAACGCGCTCCCAGGCCGAGGTGTTCTCGGCCAGGAAGAGCTTCCCGAAGTAGAGCAAGGCCACCAGGCCAGCCAGGGTGAAGAGGATGAAACGCGCCGAGGTCGGCAGCCAGGTGAGACTGCCAAAGATGGCGCCCCGATTGAAGCCGAGCGTGAGGGAAAAGAATCCTCGAATGACAGTCAGGGATTCACCCTCACCCAGCCGCCGCAGCACCCAGGCCTTGGAACCCAGGTCCACGGCCAGGACGCTCAAGGGGAGCCACAACCACAGGAGACGGCGCACTAGGCCACCACCGACGCGCAACGGATGCAAAGGCTCGCATCCTCGCCCGCGCCATGGCCACCCTTGTGGTTCCAGCAACGGGGGCATTTCTCGCCTTCATGAGGGGTCACAGTGACGATGGGGGCGCTGTCGG
>JAYVRY010000167.1:0-5589 GCA_043775845.1 Acidobacteriota bacterium | reverse complement strand
AGATGACGCAGGGGATGTGATGGACGCCCACGGCCAGATCGCCGAAGCGCTGATCCACCATGCCGCGCGGGATGCCGTGGTCGGCCCACAGCACGTACACGGTGTTGGCAAAGGCCGGGCTCTTCTCGGCCTTCTCGAAGAACCTCTGCAGGCTGTAGTCCATGAGGCGGACGGCGTTGTATTCCTCGTTGTCCACGAAGCCCGCTTTCTCCAGCTCGGCCTGGCCGCGCTTCTCGAACTTGAAGTCCTTCAGGTGGCTGGGAATGGTGAAGGGCGGATGGTTGCCGCTGGTCTGGATGTAGGCCCAGTAGGGCACCTGCTCCTGCTCCAGCACGCCCTGGGCTTCCAGCAGCAGGTCCGCATCGCAGACGCCCCACACATCCACCCGCGGCCCCTTGAAGAAGCCTTCCTCATAGAGCTTCAGGTCGTGAAAATTGTTCTTGAGGATGCCCCGCATTTGCGCCCAGTTGGCGCTGCCGCCCAGGAAGTAGAACTTCCGGTACTCGTCGAACACCGACAGGGCCGAGTGCTGGCCCAGCAGCAGCGGATTGCGCGTGGCGTTCTGAACCGAGCTCACATCCGGAATGCCGAAAAGTGTGGCGAACATGGAGCGGCTGGTGTTTTCCATGGCCACGTAAAAGCGGTCGAAGAATATGCCGTTGGCCGCCAAATGATCCAGATAGGGCGTGGGTTTCAGGGGATTGCCCAGCACGCCGGTCTTGAAACCCGCCAGGCTTTCCAGCTGGATGAGGACGATGTTGGGATGCGTCTCGACTTGCGCGTGGGGCTCGAGATGCCGGCGCAGGGTCGGCAGACCCTGCGCATCGGTGACCACGGGAATGCCGAAGTAGGCGGCCATGTCCGGCTGGGCGGCCTTCACCTTCTCCAGGTCGAAGCCACCGTCCATGTCCTCGCAGGTTTCCAGGAAGAACAGGATGGGATTCAGGGCCAGGTGCGCATGGAAACTCTGCTTGGCCTCGAAGGCCTCAGACCAGCGCAGGGGATAGGCGCTCCACTTGCCCCACATGAGGATCAACAAGACGAAGGTGAAAAGGACATTCGAGGTGCGCCGAGCCCAGGGCGCTAAATCGAATCCCCGCAGGCCTCGGGTGAGGCGTTTGAGGCCCCAGAGGGAAGCCGTGGTAAGGATGACCAACGCGATGGCGAGGCGGCCGAAGGGATAGCTTTCCCACATCATGCGGAAGCTGGTGCCGGCGTTCTCCAGGAACATCAGCAGCGTGCCGTTGAGCCGCGTGTGGATGTAGCCGTAGGTGCCCGCATCCACCAGGTAGCCAAAGACCAGCGTGACGATGAGCAGGCCTGCGAAGGTGCCCCAGATCCAGCGCCCGCTGCGCTGGACCAATCCGTGACCCGGTGTGCCGAAGCGATACAGGGGCACCAGGGCCAGGAAGCCAAGCAGGTAGGGCCGCGCGGCTCGGTCATCCACCATGGCGATCAGCACCATGGCCACGTAGCAGCCGAGCGTGAGGGCCAGCAACCAGGGTGCGAGTCGACTGCGCCAGGGCGCCAGACCGGCGGGCGCGGGGCCGTTCCCCAACAGCAGCCAAGCGGGCATGGCCAGGATGGCGGCCAGCCTCAGGTCAAACTTGAACCCCAGGTACAGAGCGCGCCAAGTGTCGTGGCTCTTGAGCCCATGCAGCCCCTCGAACCCTGCCAGGAAGCCCAGGCGGGCCAGGGAAAAGATCAGCCCCAAGGCCAGCACCAGCCAAAGCGTGGTGAGGAGCTTCGGGCGCTGCGTGGCGTTCAGGTTCATCCGGGAAGTCCTAAAAGAGCTCATAACAAAACCCCACGACGCCGCGCGAGGGTCGCCGCGCGAGCGAGGCGAGGAACGCGAGTCGAAGCGTAGCGGGTACTACGCGCGACGAGCGTGACGCGGCATCGCGACGCGCGCCGCCCCTCGCCCAAGGGGATGAAGCCAGGCAGGCGCCCCGCGGTGTCATGGCCCTTGAACAACGAACCACGTTGCCCTATGGGCCCTTCCTTGCGGTGCATCCTGCCTGGCTTCATCGCGGCCTCGTCGGGTTTTGTTTTGAGCTCGGTGGGCCCGCATCCATGGGCAAGGTCGGGCGCAGACTGCTGCTTTGAGGTTCGGGTCAGGCCGGGATCTCGCCGTAGATGTTGTCCCGCTGCCAGGGTTGATAGCCAGCCGCAGTGATCATGCGGGTCATCTCGTCCTTGTTCACGCTGTAGCAGGTGCCTGCGGCACTCACGACGTTTTCTTCAAGCATGAGGCTGCCCATGTCGTCGCAGCCGTAGTGCAGGGCCAGCTGCCCCGTCTTGCGGCCCATGGTGACCCAGGAGCTCTGGATGTGCGCGAAGTTGTCCAGGAAGATGCGGGCCACGGCGATGGTGCGGAGGTATTCCACATCGGTGGGCTTGGGCACCTTGCCTTCCCAGGGTGTGTGGCCGCTCTGGAAGGGCCAGGCGGCGAACGCCGTGTAGCCGCCACCCCCTCCATGGGCCTTATGGCGCGCCAGGGCCCGGTCCTGCTGGTCGCGCAGGACTTCAAAATGCTCGATGCGCTCGGCCAGGGTCTCGGTGATGCCAAACATCATGGTGCCCGTGGTCTTCACGCCTTCTTCGTGGGCGGCTTCCATCACTTCCAGCCACTTGTCGCGGCCGCCCTTCAGGGGCGCGATCTTTTTGCGGATGCGGTCCACGAGGATTTCCGCGCCACCGCCGGGGATGGAGCCCAATCCAGCTTCACGCAGATCGGCGATAGTCTTGCGCAGGGTCTGGCCGCCGAGCTTGGCCATCATTTGGATCTCCACGGGCGAGAAGCCGTGCACCCAGATGCCCAGGTCATGGTGGAGGTAGCGCACCAGATCGAGGTAGTAGTTCCAGGGCAAGTCGGGATTGACGCCGCCCTGCAACAGGAAGCCGGTGCCCCCGATGGCCTTGGTTTCCTCGGCCTTCTGCTTCAGCTGTTCCTTCGTGAGCACATAGCCACGGCTGTCGCCGGGCTTGTGGTAGAAGGCGCAGAAGGTGCAGTAGACGTTGCAGACATCGGTGTAGTTCACGTTGCGGTCGATGACGAAGCTGACCCGGCCCGGATGGTTGTGGCGGTCGCGTACAGCGGTGGCGGCGACGGCCAGATCAGGCAGATCCGCCTGTTCCAACAGGCATAACGCTTCCGGGGCGGTGATGCGGCGGCCCTGGAGCACGTCCCCCAGGATCGTCTCGGGAGAGGCGGTCGTCAGCATGCCTAGACCTTGTAGCCCATCACCTGGAGGCAGCGGCGGCAGACGCAGTCCTGGCCTTCCACGCCATGCTGGAAGTGTTCCAGGGTATAGGCGCAGCGGCACTTCTCGCAGATCTGGGTGGGATCGGTGCAGGTCTTGGGGGCGTAGAGATGCGTGGGATCGGGCATGACGGTCTCCGGAGCCTTCAGAATACCGTGGAAAGGGCGGCCCGCAGGGCCGCCCTTGGCGGAAAAAGCTTGGAGGTCTACGCTTCGACGGCGCCCGTCTTGGCACTCTCATGGGGACGGGTGTGGCGCTTGTCCAGATGCTTGTGTGCCTGCACCTCGAGCTTGTCCACGGCCTGCGTGATGCTCGCGTACATGTCATCGGTGGTGGCCGAGGCGATCATGGCGCTGGCCCGCGTCTTCAGCGTGATCTCGGCCGAGTGGCGATGCTTCTCCACGCCGAAGATGACATGGACATCGATGATGTCGTCCAGATAGGTGGCCATCTTGTCCAGCCGCTCTTTCGTGAACTGCTTCAGGGGCTCGGTGAGCTCCATGTGGCGGCCGGTGTAATTGACCTTCATGGGGTACTCCTGAAAGGGGCCGGTTGGCCCGGGGATTTTGGGGATCCGGCCCTGTTATCGGCGCCGGCGCTGGGAAGCTGGAGGAATCTTCAATTCCTCCCGGTATTTGTTCACGGTGCGGCGGGCCACCTTGATGCCATCCCGCTCCAGAAGCCCAGCAATGGCTTCATCCGACAGGGGTTTGGCGATGTCCTCGGCTTGCACGAAGGCCTTGATGCGGTGCTTCACCACCGTGGCCGAGATGTCGGAATCCTTGGGCCGGGCCGAGAAGAAATAGTTCAGGTCAAAGAGGCCCTGGGGGGTGTGAATGGTCTTGGCCTTCACCACCCGGCTGATGGTGCTTTCGTGGAAGCCCGTGGCCTCGGCCACATCCCGCAGCACCATGGGCCGCAGGCTCTCGATGCCGTGCTCGATGAATTCCTTCTGCAGTTCGACGATCTGGGCCGAGACCCGCAGCACGGTGCGGTTGCGATCCTCCACGCCCCGGATGAAGTCGCGGGCGCTGCGGAACCGTTCGCGGATGAAGTCCTTGTCGATCTTGGCTTCGCTGGAGGCCATGAAGCGCTGGTACTCGCCGTTGACCTTCAGCCGGGGCAGTCCCTCGTCGTTGAGGTAGATTTTCCAGTTCCCGTCCTCGCCCTTGAGCACCACCACATCGGGTTTCACCACGCGCTCGCCTTCGGGATCAAAGGCCCGGCCTGGCGAGGGGTTGAGGTGCTTGAGCTGCTCCATGGCCTGGCAGAGTTCCTCGTCGGTGCAGCCCAGGGCCTTGCGGAGCTTGCCACTCTCGCGCTGGGAGAGCAGCTCGGAGAAGTCGTGGATGATGCGCACGGCCAGATCGTCAGGTTCGGCGCCCGCGTGCCGGAGCTGGAGCAGCAAGGACTCCTGCACCGTGAAGCAGCCTACGCCGGAAGGATCGAATTCCTGCAGCACGTCCACGGCGGCGCGCAGGGCCTCCTCCTCGACACCGAAATCCGCGGCCAGGATGGCCACGGAGGCCTCCAGGGCGGGCTGATCAGGGTCCATGCGCAGGAAGCCCTTGGGATCCATGCGGTCGATGAGGCGTTCCACCAAGGGGGCCCGGGGATCTTCATGTTCGAGGGTTTCGTAGAGTTGACCCAGCAGGTGGTCCTGCAGGGACTCGAAGGCACTGAGTCGATCCTCCCAGGAGAGACGGTCTTCTTCGGGCAGGTTGCTGGTGCGGGGCATGTCCTGATCCCAGCTGTTCTCGGCACCCAGTTCGGTTTCCTGGACCTGGGCCACGCCTTCTTCCGTGAACCGCTCCAGGTCACTCTCGGGATTCATTTCGCCCGTGGCATCCAGCAGGGGGCCCAGGTCGACGGTGTCGATGCCCTCGGGCATCTCGGAGCCATCAGCCATCTGTTCCGCAGACCCTTCGGTCACATCGGAATCGCGGCCCTCCTCGATGGCTTCCAGGGTGGGCACTTCATCGCTGTCATCGGCCAATTCCAGAAGGGGGTTGTCCTCCAGCTCGCGCTCGATGGTCTGCGAGAGTTCCTGCAGGTTCATCTGCCAGAGCTTGAGCTTCAGCTGCATGGCGGGGGTCAACGCCAGGGTCTGGCTCTGGGCCAATCGTTGGGAAAGGAAGGGGCCGGCCATCAATCCAACCTGAACCGATCACCCAGGTAAACCCGGCGGATATCCGGGTCCTCTGCGATCTCGCTGGGCAAGCCGTGTTTCATGATCATCCCGTCCGCCAAGATATAGGCCCGGTCGGCGATCTGCAAGGTCTCCCGGACATTGTGATCTGTGATAAGAACGCCAATGCCTCGCGCC
>JAYVRY010000166.1:0-21210 GCA_043775845.1 Acidobacteriota bacterium | reverse complement strand
TGCTCTTCAGTTCGAGGCGGTTGGTCAGAGCCTGTTTCTCGGCGGCGGCCTCATCCACCGGCAGGGCCTTGATGCTGCTGGGGGCATCGGTCAGTTCCAGGGCGCTGGGTCGTTCCGAGGTGGGATAGAGGGCGCGGATGAGGGCGTCCTTGGCGTTGAGCAGAGAGGCCTCGGCCGTGATGATGTCCTGCTGGGCCTGGGCCACAGAGGCCTCGGAAGAGGTCACTTCGATGGGCGCCAGGGTGCCCACCTGCACGCGGATCTGGTTCTCGTTGAGCTGCTTCTGGGAAAGGGTCAGGGCCTGCTGCTTGTTTTCGAGATTCTTCTGGGCGTAAACCACATCCCAATACTGAGATTCCGTGCTGGCCACCAGATCGATGATGGACTTCTGGAAGGCCAGGTCCGCAGCCTGGGCGCTCTTGCGGGCCACGATGAGGCGGCTCTCGGTGACATCCCGGCCGAATCCCTTTAACAGGCTCTGGGTGTAGGTGGCCGTGAAGCCGCCGTCATAGGGATTGGTGGTGAAAGGGGTTTCTGCGGCGCCGTTGACGGTGCCCTTGCTGAACCGGTAGGAGGGAAAGTAGTTCAGGCTCAGGTTGCCACCCCAGCCAAAGGCCTTGGTGGAACCCACACTGAGGCTGCGGCTGTACGTGGTGGTCTCGGAGGACGTCAGCGGACCGCCGGGGAAATTCTGACCCCGGGTGGCATCCTGGGTCTTGCTGAGGCTCAGGCCGCTGGTGAGGTTCCAGTCGAAGGACCCCTGCTCGATGGTCAGCCCAGCCCGGGTGAAGTCTTGGGTTTCGCGCGCGATCTGCACCTGCAGGTTGTTCTTCAGCGAGGTTTCGATGGCGCTCTGCAGGGTCAATGCCGTGGCCGCGCCCTTGGGGGCCTCGGCCTTCGGAGCGTCCTGGGCCACCAGGGAGAAGGCCACCAGCAGGGCCGGGAAGATCGGGAGACGCGTCATCACCACTCCTTGAAGATCAAAAAGAACTGCCACAGGGACAAGGTGCCTACGGACAAGTCCCGTTGCCGGTTTAGATTAACCCAGCAAGCAGGATGACTCCCTCGTTAGATGAGGGCAAGACGCCTTTCATCGGCCAACGGGAATCTTCACTTCAACAACTCCCGGGCGATGACCATGCGCTGGATTTCGCTGGTGCCTTCATAGATGGTGGTGACGCGAACATCCCGGTAAAGGCGTTCCACCAGGTATTCGCGGGAATAGCCGTAGCCGCCATGGATCTGGACGGCCCGGTCGCAGATCCAGACGGCGCTTTCGGTGGTGAAGAGCTTGGCCGTGGCGGCTTCCACCGTGCAAGTCTTCCCGGCCTGCTTGAGGGAGGCGGCCCGGTAGACCAGCAGGCGTGAGGCCTGGAGGCGGGCCTCCATCTCGGCCAGGTAGGTCTGGATCATTTGGTGTTCGCCGATGGGCTTACCGAAAGATACGCGGGCCTTGGCGTAGGCCACGCTCTCGTCCATGGCCCGCTGGGCGATGCCCAGGGCCTGTGCCGCGATGCCAATGCGGCCACCATCCAGCCCCCCGAAGGCCACCTTGAGGCCATCCCCAGGCTTGCCCAGCATGGCGTCCTCGGGCACGAAGGCATCCTCCAGGGCCACCATCACGGTCTTGCTGGAGCGCAGCCCCATTTTCTCTTCGGGACGGCCCATCACCACGCCGGGCTGGTCGGCATCGAGGATGAAGGCGCTGATGCCCTTCTTGCCCTTGTCGGGATCGGTGCGGGCCATGGTCACGAAAAATTTCCCGACGCCGCCATTGGTGATCCAGGCCTTGGAGCCGTTCAGCCGCCAGCCGCTCTCAACCTTCACAGCGCGAGTCTTCAGGGCCGCGGCATCTGAGCCGGCATCGGGCTCGGTGAGCATGAAGCCGCCCAGCACCTCACCACTGGCCAGGGGCTTCAGGTATTTTTGCTTCTGGGCCTCCGTGCCAAACGAAAGGATGGGCGCGCAGGCCACGGAATTGTTCACGCTCATGGTCACGGCCACGGAGGCATCGGCGTAGGCCACCTGCTCCAGGGCGAGGATGTAGCTGAGGAAGTCGACGCCTGCGCCCCCATAGGCTTCAGGCACGGTCATGCCCAGGAAGCCCATCTCACCCAGTTCTTTCAGGATGGCCTTGGGGAACTCGCCGCTGGCATCGCGGGCCGCGGCACTGGGCTCGATCTCGCACTGGGCAAAGTCCCGCGCTGCCTCACGAATGGCAGACTGGTCCTCAGTGAATTGCGGGAACATGGGCACTCCGGGGAATATCCCAGGTTAACAAGCGACCGGGTGGGAACCGAACGGCGAAGATCCCGGCCTTGTGGGAACCGCAGACCATGCCGGGTGAGACTGGCGGATGGTCTGCTACTTGCTGACAGTCTGTGCCTGGCTGTTCAGACAAGAACGGGAAAGGTCAGTTTGAAGTGGGTTCCCCGGCCCCGTTCGGAGGCGACTTGAATGGTGCCTGCTGATTCCTCCACCAGCATCCGGACGGAGGCCAGGCCCAGTCCCGTGCCCTTGCCCGGCGGCTTGGTGGTGAAGAACGGTTGAAACAGCCGGGCCTGGGTTTCCTGTGTCATGCCTTCACCATCGTCGATCACGTCCAGGTGGGCCGAAGGCGGCTCCATCCGGAGTCTTACGTGGATGGTCCCTCCGCTTGGCAGGGCGTCCCGGGCATTGCCCACGAGGTTGACGAGGATCTGTTCAATCCGGGTGCGCGATCCTCTGATCGGGCAGGCCTGGTGTTCAAGGTCCATCCTTAATGAGATCTGTCTCGGCAGCATCATCCGGAGTACATGCTCCATGTTCGCCACCTCCTCGGCCAGATCGAGGGGCCCGAGGACTTCCTCTTCCTGGCGCGCGAAAGCCATGAGCCGGCTGGTGAGGACGGAGGACTGCCTTGCGGCCACCATGATCCGGTCCAGGTCTATTGCTGCCGGCATCTGACCCTCTTCCATGTCCAGCTTGCAGAGCTCCGTGCTGCTGGTGATCACGCCCAGGGCGTTGTTCAGGTCGTGGGCCAGTCCGGCCCCAAGGGCCCCCACCGAGTTCATGCGTTCGGTGCGCAGCATGATGCCTTGCAACTCTTCCAGGGACTGCGTTCTCGCCAGCACCCGCTCCTCCAGGCGTTCGTTCGCCCGCCGGACTTCCCGCAGGAGCAGGAATTGGCGAAGCAGGAGCAGGAGGCTCACGGCCATGAAGCCCAGCAGTGGGGTCAAGAACCGGTCCCGATGCCTCAGGGCCGTGTGGATCACCAACCCACCCACGGCGATGAAAGGCAGGTAGAGCAATCCTTCAATCCAGGGAAAGCGGAGGCGGGGCTGATCCTCGGCGACTTCGACGGGCAGCCGCAGCCAGGCCGCGGCGATGAAGGCCAGCGGAATGGCGAGGACCAGGCCCAACAGGGGGGTGGGCTGGAGAACGCCCTGGGAATCGTAAATGTAAGGCCGGGCCAGAACGAGAATGGCGGTGAATCCGGCGGCGGCGGCGAAGATCCAGCCCATGGGCCCCCGCACACGCCGGGGATCGGCGGCCAGGATGTAGGCTGCCACGCCTCCCACGAAGGAGATGCGGATGGAGAGTCCCAGCATCCGGAAGAAGATGGGCCATTCGCCATCGCCCAGGACCTGTCCGAGTGTGACCACCCAAATCACCAGGAAGAGCGAGCATCCAAACAGCATGCTTCCGAGCAGGTTCATGAGCAGATGGCTGGTTCGGGCCGGGGACCGGAAGGGCCAGCTCAGCATGGCCGCGGTCTGACCGACAGACAGGAGCAGTTGCAACCCAAAAAAGAGCGCTTCCGCTGGTGAGACCCTCGTCAGCGCGGCCGGTGTCATGGCCAGCACGGCATTGGCGATGATTACCCCGAAGAGGCTGAGGGCCATGAGGCGCCAGCCCCGCTGTTCGGGTCCCGGTTCCCGGGACCGAGCCAGCGTCAACAGGAAGGCGATGAGGTTGCCGAGCCCAAGGGTGATTCCCACGACAGGCTGGATCCACCGGAGGGAAAGCTGTGTCACCAGTCCGCCGAAGAGCAGGATGACGAGCAGGGGCCCGAGGAGCAGGGTCCGGGAATCGCGCCAGGGCGGATCGGGAGGGGTCGAGTGCATGCAGGATTGGGAGAAGGCCGAGCGGCAAGGGCTCTATCGGCCCGCCACCACACGAGTCTTAAGAACCAGTCACCTCGTATCCGTCGCCGACGGGGGGCTGACCATGCTGGGCCCTGGAACCCAGGATCGGCACCGGGTCCTCACCCAGTTCCAGGCGCAGGCTGATGTGACGGCGCAGGAGCCTGCGGAGGATGGTCTCCAGGCGGGAGAGTTCATCACGGAGAGAGATGGCCTTCAGCGGCCGAGGGCCGCCCGGAGCAGACCCACCGCGGCTTTGGAGCCTTCCCACTTCATGCGCTCCTGAGCCTCGTCCAGCCCGCACCAGAGATACTCGCTGTGTTCAGAGGGCTCCAGTTGTACCGGGGCATCGGGCGGCACTTCCATGGAAAAGCAGATCTCGGTGTTGAAGCGCGGCTCGGCATCGGGAAAACGCACGATGGCGGGATCCACCCAGAAACTGTGGGAGAGGCCCAGGGGGCGCAACGTGCCGGTCAGTCCGGTCTCTTCCAGGAGTTCGCGGTGGGCGGTCTGCTCAGGCGTTTCGCCTGGTTCCATCATGCCCGTGACGCTCTGCCACCACAGGCCGTGGGCGGGAACCCGCAGCATCATGAGGACTTCCGGTCCGGTGGCTCCGTGCCGCCAGGTGAGGGCCGAGACGCTGCGACTGGGAGGGCGTGTGGGTTGGAGGTCCATGGCCAAGCAGGATTCCAAGTGCGCCTGCAGGTGGTCTGCGGCCACGTCCCAGGTGGGGGCGTCTTCACCCAGCAGCGAACCCAGACTACACACGCCCTTGTCGGTGAACCCGCAGGGCGTGATCCAGCGGAAGTGATCCAGATTGGGTCGCACGTTGAAGGCGATGCCGTGGGTACTGATCCAGCGGCTGAGGTGCAGGCCGATGGCGCCCAGTTTCTCGGGGCCACCTCCTTTTCGATACTTGGCCGTGTCCACCCAGATGCCCGGCGCGCCCTGGAGGCGGTCGGCGGTGATACCGAAATCCTTCGCGGTGCGGATCATGGCTTCTTCGAGGCCACGCACGAGGCGGCCCACGTCTTCACGCCCTCCCCGCAGATTGCAGATGGGGTAGCACACGATCTGCCCAGGGCCATGGTAGGTGACTTCGCCGCCGCGATCCGTGCGGTGGACGCTCACGCCCTGGGCGCTGAGAAAGTCGTCACTCATGTGGATGTCAGCGGGCGTGGCATTGCGGCCCAAGGTGAAGACCGGATCGTGCTCCAGGATCACCAGCTGATCGAGCCTGCCCTCGGCGTTGACGTAATCGGCGAGGGCCTTCTGCAGACGAAGGCCCGCAGGGTAAAAGACGCGGCCGAAGCGGCGAAGCTGGGCGGGGCGGGGGATGGTGAAACCAAATTCAGACATGAGGTCAGTGTACCCGGAGCCCAGAGTCGCCCCACCTCTGGCATCATCAGGGGCACATGAGCCTGGATCCCACCACCATCGGTCGCTACAAGGTCCTCGGGATTCTCGGCTCCGGGTCCATGGGAACGGTGTTCCTGGCTGAAGATCCGCTGCTCAAGCGTCCCCTGGCCATCAAGGTGGTGAGGGAAGGCACCGGAGGCGAGGAAGTCCTCCTGCGTTTCCGACGCGAGGCCGAGGTGTCGGCGCGGCTGAACCACCCGAACGCCGTCACGGTCTTTGACGTGGGCGATGAGCCGGGGCTCGGGCCCTACCTGGTGATGGAATACGTGGAGGGGGAATCCCTGGCGGACTTGATCAAGCGGGGGCCTCTGGAGCCAGGCCAGGCCATCGGATTCCTTCTGCAGGCCGGTGATGCTCTGGAGGCCGTGCATGCCCTGGGCATTTTGCACCGCGACATCAAACCCGAGAACTTCATGGTGGGCCCGGGCGGGCGCCTGAAGCTCATGGATTTCGGCATCGCCCGGGGCGATCAGAGCCGACTCACCAGCACAGCGGCTTTCCTGGGCACGCCGGCCTACGCGGCCCCTGAAGTGCTGAACGGAGCTGAGGCTACCGCGGCCTCGGACCGCTGGTCCCTCACGCTCACAGCCCTGGAGATGCTCACCGGCCGACTCCCCTTCCAGGCCGACAGCGTGGGCGCGATCCTCTACCGCATCGTCCATGAGGCGCCCGTCTTTCCCGAAGGCATGGCCCCCGAGCTCAAGGCAGTGTTCGAGAAGGCCCTGGATAAGGAACCCTCCGCCCGCTTCCCCGACCAGAAAGCCTTTCTCCAGGCCCTCATCCAGGCCCTGCCCCTGAGCCCCGATTTCAAGCGCGGCAGCCAGGGCCAGCTCGATGTCAGAGCAGCGATGCCCCCCACGGGCACCCTGCAGCTGGAGCTCCCGGGCCGGGCCACGCGGCGTCGACGCCGACACTGGACCTTGGCCGGGGTGGGCTTGGGCCTGGTGCTCCTGGTGGGCGGCTACCTTCTGCTGCGTGAACCAAGCCGGGAGCTGTCCATCGATTCCCAACCCAGCGGCGCGGAGGTCTTTCTCGATGGCAAGGCCCTGGGACGTACACCCCTCCGGCAGGTGGTGGTGAAGGGGAAGGTCGATCTCCTGCGGGTGGAGAAACCGGATTTTATGCCGGAGGAAGTCCATCTCCGGCCCGAGGACCGGGAGATTGGTCTCAACCTGGAGGCTGCGCCCTTCGTCGTGGCCGTGGCCAGCGAACCACCGGGCGCGGAGGTGTTCCTGGATGGGACCACCAAGGGACACACCCCCCTTTCTGTGGAAGTGCCCGGGGACGGCACGCACCAGCTGCGCCTGACCCTGGAGGGCTACCAGCCCTGGAGCGTCATCCCCGAGCGCCGCAAGCCTCTGCCAGATCCCGTGGCTCTGCAGAAAAACTCGGTCGAGGCGCTTCCGGTTCCCGTCATGAAGGTGCAGGAAAAGAAATCGTCGGCCAAGAAAGCCCCCGGCAAGAAGGGCGCCTCCAAGGAGCAGGCACCTCAGGAGGAAGACAGCAAGGTGAAGAAGTTCTTCAAGGACCTCTTCAAGAAGTAGGCCATCCGACTCATCCCGGCGACCTCGGCCATGATGGAACCATGGCGAATGTGATGGTGGTGGGTGGAGGCGCGGCAGGGCTGGTGGCGGCTTGGCGGGCGGCCTCGCTGGGCCATCGGGTGACACTGCTGGAAGCCAATGGCCGCCTGGGCGTGAAGCTGCGCATCAGCGGCGGCGGCAAGTGCAACATCACGCACGAGGGTCCGCCCAAGGATCTGCTGGCGGCCTTCGCCAAGGAGCAGGCCCGGTTTCTCAGGCCCAGCCTGCATGCCTTCGACAACACAGCCGTCCTGGATTTGCTGCGCCGGGAAGGCGTGGAGACCTACACCCGCGACAATGGCCGTGTCTTTCCCATGGACCGGCCCGGCAGCGCCGCGGCGGTGGTGGAAGGCTTCGAAACGCTGACCCGCCGGGCGGGCGTGACGGTGCGCACGGGTTCGCGCGTGACGGCGCTGCAAGGCAGCAGCCCCCGTCTTGAAGCCCTGCTGTTGGATGGAGAACGGATCCAGGCAGAGGTGTTCATCCTCGCCACGGGCGGCGCCAGCTATCCCGAGACGGGCACCCGGGGCGAGGTGCTGGGTTGGCTGAAGGCCCTGGGCGTGCCCATCGGGCCCTGGTTTCCGGCCCTGGCCCCCATTCCGTTGCAGCGGCCCCATCTCAGTTGGGAAGGCGTTTCCTTGCGCGAGGGCGACCTGCGCCTCAGCGCGGGGGCTGAGGGCAAACGGCTCGCTGCTTTCGCCGGCGACATCGTGTTCACCAAGGTCGGCATCAGCGGCCCCGCGGCCCTGGAGCTGAGCCAGGCCACGGAACGGGCCCGGCGCGAAGGCGCGGCCTGGCTCAGCTATGCGTCGCTCCAATCCCTTCCGGAGACAGTCGACGCGGCCCTCCAGGCGGAGCAACGCTCCAATCCCAGACTCCTGGCCGCCACCTGGCTGCAGCGGCACCTGCCGGAGCGCCTCGTGGATCCTCTGCTTCTTGAAGGCGGCATGGACCGAACGCTCATGCTGAAGGACCTCACCCGGTCGCAGCGCCGGGGCCTGGTCGCCCTCGTGACGGCGCTCCCCCTGGGTGAGCCGTCGGCCGTTTCCTTGGCCCGTGGCGAGGTGGCGGCGGGTGGTGTGGAGCTGAGCGCCGTGGATCCGAAAACCATGGCCCTGCGCGGCTGGGAGAACCTGCGCATCTGCGGCGAGCTGCTGGATATCGATGGCCCCGTGGGCGGCTACAACCTGCAGGCCGCCTTCAGCACCGGGTACCTCGCGGGAAGTCTGGATTGAATCTGGGCCGGTCAAGAAAAGTGAATTGAAACCGCAGATGACGCAGATGGCGCAGATGCGATTCCTGCTCTTCATCTGTGTGTATCTGCGTCATCTGCGGTTCAAACCTAGATCCGCCCCACCAGATCCACCACGAGATCGCAGAGCCGCGCGGCGTAGCCGATTTCGTTGTCGTGCCAGCCGAAGACTTTCACGAAGCGTTTTCCCAGCGCCATGGTCAGATCCAGGTCCATCACCACGCTTTCGGTGCGGCCGGTGATGTCACAGCTGACGGTGTGGGGATCGGCCAGGGCCACCAGGCCCTTCCAGCGTCCCGCAACGGCAGTCGCATAGGCCGCTCGAAGGCTGGCCACATCGGCATCCCGCTGGAGCGTGGCCACCAGGTCCACCAGGTTCACGCTGAGGCTAGGCACCCGCAAGGCCACGCCGTCGAAGCCCTGGGGCAGCCCCGGCATGACGCGGTGCAAGGCACCGAAGGCGCTCGATGTGGTGGGGATGATGCTCTGAAAGGCGGCGCGGCCCCGGCGCCGGTCCTTGTGGGGCAGATCGAGCAGGCGCTGATCGTTGGTGACCACATGGACCGTGCTCATGCCCGCGTGGTCGATGCCGAAGGCTTCGTCCAGGATCTGCAGCATGGGCGCCGTGGCGTGAGCTGTGCAGCTGGCGTTGGAGATGACGCGGTGCTTGGCGGGATCCAGTTCGGCGCCATTCACCGGGGCGATGACCGTGAAATCGGCGTCGGGACTGGGCGCGCTGATGATCACGTGGGACACGTCCCCCTTCAGGTGGCGGGCGGCGTCGGCGCGATGAGTGAAGCGGCCGCTGGCCTCCACCACCAGGCGGGTCTCGGCAGGGTAGGGGATGAGCGCGGGGTCCAGGGCGTGGAAGAGCGGCACGCGGCGTTCGCCCAGCAACAGGTAGTCCTGGCCATCCTCCGTGAGGCCATCAATGGGCAGGGGGCTTTGGCCATGCACGGAATCGTAGCGAAGCAGGTGCACCACCTGCTCCAGGGAGGCGGGATCGTTCAGCGCGCAAAGACCTTCGGGTTGGCCGAGGCCCAGACGCCGCACGGCCAGGCGACCGATGCGGCCCAGGCCGTTGAGGGCGACGCGCTTCATGGCTGGATCCGATCCAGGACGTGGACGCAGAGATCCTTCATCCGCGCCGCATAGGCCCACTCATTGTCGTACCAGCCGAAGACCTTGATGAGCCGGGGGCCCAGCACCTTCGTGAGAAAGGGGTCATAGAGGCAGCTGGCGCTCTGCCCCACGAGGTCGGCGCTGACCAGTTCGGCGTCTAGCACGTCGAGATAGGGCGCCAGCGGGCCGGTCTGAGAGGCCAGCTGGAAGGCTGCGTGGACGGCCTCCAAGGTGGCATCGGCCCTGAGGGTGGCCGTGAGGTCCACGATGCTCACGTCCGGCGTGGGCACCCGCACGGCGATGCCATCCAGCCGACCCTGGAGGTGCGGCAGCACCAGCCCGATGGCTGAGGCGGCACCGGTGCTGGTGGGAATCATGCTGAGGGCGGCGGCCCGGGCGCGGCGCAGATCCTCGTGGGGCAGATCCAGAACGCGCTGGTCGTTGGTGTAGCTGTGGACCGTGGTCATGAAGCCGTACTCGAGACCGAAGGCCTCATCGATGACTTTCACCATGGGCGCCAGGCAGTTCGTGGTGCAGCTGGCGGCGGAGAGGATCCGATCTGACGTCACATCCAGCGCAGCCTCGTTCACCCCCATGACGAGGGTGCGGTCGGCATCCTCCGTCGGGGAGCTGAGGAGGACATGGCTCACGCCCTGCCGCAGGTGCCCTGCGGCCTGGGCCCGCGTCGCGAAGCGGCCGGTACACTCCAGCACCACCTTGGCCCCTTGGGCGCCGAAGGGAACGGACTGAGGATCCTGTTCGGAAAACACCCGGATGCGATGGCCATCCAGCACGAGGTGGTCCCCGTCTGAAGCCAGGGCGAAGTCCGCCCGGCCATGCACGGAGTCGTATTTCATCAGGTGGGCCAGGGTGGCGGCATCGGCGAGGTCGTTCACGGCGACCACCTGGAGGTGGGGCACCGTCAGCAGGTGGCGCAGGGCCAGCCGCCCGATGCGTCCCAGTCCATTGATGGCCACCTTCCTCAAACGTCCTCCGAATCATTCGTTGTAGCGGGCCCTATCCCTCCTGTCGAAAGAAAAAGCCCGGCGGGAACCGGGCTTTGACGGAAGGACAAAAGGGATTCAGCTGGCCAGGCTCACGCGGCGCAGGCGGCTGGGGGGAGCCTCCAGCTTCTTGGCCAAGGTGTTCCGGTGGATGCCCAACTCCCGGGCTGCGGCGCTGTGGTTGCCCTCGTGGGCGGCCAGCACCTCTTCCAGGTAGACGCGTTCGAACTCCCGGCGGGCCAGTTCCAGGGGGATGCCCCCACGCACCATCTCGGCTACGAGAATTCGCAGCTTGTCACGCATTCGACCTTCTCCAACATCCGTATCGGGAGAACGAAGGTATCACTCCGATGACGCCAGGGAAAGAGCCTGTGATAACTTTGTTTCCTGGGTCTTGGCTGTGGAAAAGTGTGTGGAATGCCTGTGCAAGCGATGGGGGTGGATATGCGCAAAACCAAACTCGTGATGACCTTGGGGCCTGCGCTCATGAAGGGAGATCGGCTGCGGGAAGCCCTCAAAGAGGCCGATGCGGTCCGGCTGAATGCCAGCCATGGTGACCCGGTTTCCCGGGCCGAGGGCCTGAACCTGGTTCGGAGCATCGCCGAGGAGCTGGATCGCTGCATTCCCGTGTTCCTCGATCTGCAGGGCCCCAAGTGGCGCGTGGGTCTGCTGGAGGCGCCCATCGACCTGGCCCAGGGCAGTGAAGGTGTCTTCTACGCACCGAACCTTCCAGTCCCCACAGGATATGCCTGGGCGGCTCCCCTGCCGCATCCCGAACTCTTCGAAGGCGCCGAGCCCGGCCAGCACTGGCTGCTGGATGATGGCGCCATCACCATCAAGATCCTCGCCAAGGGCTGCGAGCTGCTCAAGGCCGAAGTCGTCATCGGCGGTCCGCTCAAGGCGCGGAAGGGCGTCCATCCCATCGGCATGGACATCAATGTGGATGCGCTCACCGAGAAGGATCACGCCGACATCCGCTGGGGTGTGGAACACGAAGTGGACTTCTTCGCCCAGAGCTTCGTGCGCCGAGCCTCGGACGTGCAGCAGCTCCAGGCCATCATCCACCACCTGGGCGGCACCCAGCCCATCATCGCCAAGATCGAACACCCCACGGCCCTCGTGCACTTGACTGAAATCCTGGATGCTTCCTGGGGCGTCATGGTGGCCCGTGGCGACCTGGGTGTGGAGCTGGGCGTGGAGCGCGTTCCCGGCCTGCAGAAGCAGATCATCAAGGCGGCCCGCAAGGCCCTGAAGCCGGTCATCACGGCCACTCAGATGCTGGAGAGCATGATCGAGCACGCCCAGCCCACTCGGGCGGAGGCCAGCGACGTGGCCAATGCCATCTGGGACGGCACCGATGCGGTGATGCTCAGCGCGGAAAGCGCCTCGGGCGACTATCCCGTGGAGGCCGTGCAGTGGCTGGCCCGCATCGCCGCCGAGGCCGATGCCAACGTGAAGCAGCGCACCACCACCCTGCCGGAAGACCTGGCGGAAAAGGTGATGGCCCGCACGGACATCTCCGTGGCCTTCGCGGCCTGCCGCACGGCCGAAGAAATCAACGCCCGCTGGATCGTCGCCTTCACCGAAGGCGGCGGCACCGCCCGCATGGTGAGCCGCCTGGCGGGCCGGACCCCCGTGCTTGGCGCCACCGTGGATTTGCTCACGGCCCGGCGCATGGGAGTCCTCCGCGGCGTGACCGCCCTGCTCATTCCGCGCGTGGCCAACACCGATGAGATGGTGGACGTGGTCCGCGACCTGCTCTTGTCGAAGCACAATGCCGGGGCCTTCGACCGGGTGGTCATGACCATGGGCCTGCCCCTGTGGAAGTCCGGCACCACGAACACCATGAAGGTGATGACCATTTAGGAGGAACCCCAATGGGACTGAGGAAGCCACTGCCCAGTGAATTCGGCGAGGCCTATGCCCAATACCTGGTTCCGGCGCCGGAGGGTGATCCCTTGGCCTTGCTGCGGGTCCAGCTGGACGTGGTGACGGCGCTGTTCGGGTCGCTGTCGGAAAGCCAGGGCGCCCATCGCTATGCCCCTGGGAAGTGGAGCCTGAAGGATCTGCTCCAGCACCTCAGTGACGCGGAGCGCATCTTCGCCTACCGGTGCCTGCGCATTGGCCGCGGGGATGCCACGCCCCTGCCGGGCTTCGAGGAGGATGACTACGCCGCCTCCGCGAAGGCCGACAGCCGTTCCATGGCCGATCTCCTGGCGGAATTCACGGCCACCCGTGAAGCGAGCCTCACCCTGTTCAAGGGACTGCCGGATTCGGCCTGGGGCTTTCAGGGTGTCACCAGCGGCAAGGCCATCACGGCCCGCTGCATCCCCTACATCTGCCTCGGCCACGGCGACCACCATCTGAAGGTGATCCGGGAGCGCTACCTGCCAGGGCTCACGTAGTCCTTCCAGTCCTCGAAGGCCGTCATCAGGACTTCGAGTTGGGCTGGCTCCGTCGTGCGGAAACGGCTTACGAGCTTCCAGCCCTGGGCGACCTTCTGGTAGCGATGCAGCCACAGGAGGGGCCCTTCCCACGCGCCTTCGGGATCGGTTTTCGTCTTCACCAGGAAAGCCACCGTGGTCCAGGGACCCCGGGCCAGGAAGCGGCGTCCCAGCTCCTGGATGCCACACTCTTCGTCGGTTTCCAGCACCAGGTCGTCGAGATCATGCACGATCATGGGAATACCTCGCCGATCATGGAACACCTCGCATTCTCCCCCCATCCTATCGCCCGGGAGGCTCCACATGGAAAAGCTCATGGGCTTCGTCGGCGCCACGGTGGGAAGCCTGGTGGGCTGGTACCTGGGCGAGCTGGTGGGTTTCACCACCGCCGTGGTGCTGAGCATGGTGGGTTCGGGTGTGGGGCTTTGGGCCGGGCGCGTGGGTGCGAGGCGCTGGCTGGAGTCCTGATCCTTCTGCTCTCGAAAGATGGCAGAGCCGCCCTATTCGCGCCCATTCGCGGCATTCGCGGTTTCCGTTTTTTCGTGAACGGATGGAAGAGGATCCATGGCCGGCCCTTTGTGGTTTCGCCCTGCCCATGGTTCCATTCCAGTCATGCGCATTGAATGCATTGCCATCGGCACCGAACTGCTCACGACGCGGCGCCTCGACACCAACTCGGTCTGGCTGGGTGAGCGGCTGGCCGATATGGGACTGGCCTTCCATCGGAAGACCGCCGTGGGTGACAACCGGGAGGATCTGGCCATTCTCTTTCGCGAGGCGCTGACCCGTTCCGACCTCATCATCACCACCGGAGGGCTGGGTCCCACCTTCGATGACTTCACCAAGGAACTCTTCGCCGAGTTGATGGGTGTGGAGCTGGTTGAAGATATCTCGAGCCGAGAAGCCATGCTGGCCTTCTACGCCGCGAGGAACCGCGTGCCAGCCCAGACGAACTTCAAGCAGGTCCTCATCCCCTTGGGTGCTGAGCCCATGCAAAACCCCGTGGGGACGGCGCCCGGCGTGTGGTGGGAGGATCCCCCGGGGCATCCGGGCACGAGGGTCGTGATGCTGCCCGGCGTGCCCCGGGAGATGAAACGCATGTGGGAAGACCAGGTGGAACCCCGCCTTCGGCCCATGGCGGGAAAGCCCGTCCACACTCTGCGCATGGTGGTCTCAGGTGTGCCAGAAAGCAGCCTGGATGAACGCACCCGGGCAGTCCGTGAACGCCACGGCCACCTGGACTGGACCATCTTGGCGAACCTTACCCAGGTGGAGTTGCTGGCGCGGGGCGCCGAGCCCGCCGACCTGGAAGCAGCCCGCGCCGACTTCGCTCCCGTGCTGGGCGCGGATCTCGCCTGTGTGGGGGACGGCAACCTGGAAGACGCCGTGCTGGAGCGGCTCAAGGCCAGGGGCGAAACCCTGGCGGTGGCCGAGAGCATGACCGGTGGTCTGCTGGCCTCACGGCTTACGGCCATTCCGGGGGTCAGCGCGGCCTTTCTGGGGGGTGCCACGGCCTACACCGTGGCCGCCAAGGCCGCCCTGCTGGGTCTTGATGCGGCGTGGCTCGCCAAGGTGGGCACCGTATCGGAGCCCTGCGCCGTGGCCATGGCCGAGGCAGCGCGAAAGCGGCTGGGTGCCACTTGGGCCCTGGGAATATGTGGCAATGCGGGACCCGGAGCCGAAGGCCATGCACCGGTGGGCGCCGTGTTCATCGCCCTGGTCGGCCCCCATGGGACCGATGTGCGTTCCCCCAAGCTGGGCGGCGACCGTGCCGAGATGCAGCTCCGCAGCACCGCCATGGCGTTGGATCTATTGCGCCGGGCCTTGGCCTAGGCATAGGGACCCAACCGCAGCCCGTGGGTTCAGGTTGACGCCGAGGCGCTGATACACTGCGTCCATGGCCTCGCTATCCCTGTCTTCCCTCATCCTTTGGTGTCTTGGCGCCTTTCTGTGCGGCAGCATCCCCTTTGGCCTGGTGCTGGTGAAACTGGCCGGGAAGGGGGATGTGCGGGCCCACGGCAGCGGCAACATCGGCGCCACCAATGTGAGCCGCGTGGGTGGCAAGGCCCTGGGCATCGTCACACTGCTGTTGGATATTTTGAAAGGCTTTCTGCCGGTCTTTATTGGACGAAAGCTGGGGCTGAGTGACACCGCCCTTTCGCTGCTGGCCCTGGCCGCCGTGCTGGGCCATGTGTTCACCCCCTGGCTGGCCTTCAAAGGCGGCAAGGGCGTGGCCACGGCGCTGGGCGTGGCCCTGGCCTTTCGCGCGGCCATGGTGCTGCCCGCCCTGGGCGTGTTTGTCCTGCTGCTGCTGGCCTTCCGCTACGTGAGCCTGGGCAGCGTGATGGCGGCCCTGGCGCTGCCCCTGGTGCTCCTCTGGAAGGGAGCCAGTCCCGCGGTGCTGCTGCTCTGGGCGGATATCTCACTCATCGTCATCGTCAAGCATCACGAGAACATCCGGCGCCTGGTGAAGGGCACAGAATCCCCGCTCTGGGGTGCGAAGAAGGAGACTTCTCATGTCCAGGGCTGATATCGGTGTCTTCGGTTCCGGCGCTTGGGGCACGGCCCTGGCCATCACCTGGGCCCGGTCCGGTGCCAAGGTGGCCCTGTGGGGGAACTTCCCGGATGAGATGGCGCAGATGGCTGCCACCCGGCGCCACCTGCGGTTGAAGGATGTTGCCTTTCCCGATGGCCTGCAGACCTCGGATGATCCCACCGAGGCCTTCGCGGCACCTCTGTGGATTTCCGCCATGCCCACCCAGGTGACGCCCGATGCCTGGCGGGGCCTGCGCCCCCGCGCGCCCAAGGCGCCCGAGACCGTGATCCACGTCAGCAAGGGCATCCTGCAAAGCACACACCAGACCTTGTCACAGGCCCTCACCGGCGTGCTGGACGTGCCTGTGGGTGTGCTGTCAGGTCCCTCCTTCGCCGACGAAGTTTCCCTAGGGGTGCCCACGGCCATCGTGCTGGCCTTGCCACCCACCATTTCTGCTGCGCGGGCCCAGGCCCTGCAGGCGCAGTTATCCTCCGAACGCCTGCGCATCTACCTCAGCCGCGATGTGGTGGGCACGGAACTCTGCGGCGCCCTGAAGAACGTGCTCGCCATCGCCGCCGGTCTGGTGGACGGGTTGAAACTGGGCTACAACGCCCGCGCCGCCCTCATCACCCGCGGCCTCGCTGAAATGGCACGACTGGTGGAAGTGCTCGGCGGACAGGCGTCCACCGTCATGGGCCTTGCGGGCATGGGCGACCTGCTGCTCACCGCCACCGGCCCCCAGAGCCGCAACCGCACCTTCGGCGAACTGGTGGGCAAGGGGAACAGTGTGGACGCCGCCCGCGATGCCCTGGGCGGCCAGGTCATCGAAGGCATGTTCACCACCGAAGCCGCCCTGGCCCTGGCCAAAGACCATGGCCTCGACCTGCCCATCACCGCCGAGGTGCTGCGGTTGCTGAACGGAGAATCGCCGCAGGAAGCCGTGCGTAGGCTGATGACGCGGTCGCTGAAGTCGGAGTAGATCGGCCACAAAGAACACAAAGAACACAAAGTAAAGAACGGAGTGTGAGCCGTTTCATTTCTTTGTGCCCCTTGTGTTCTTGGTGGCTAAAAACCTGCTTTTAGATGGGGCCCGGTCGCTCTCGTTGTTTTAGGGCAAATGTGGTTTCCTTGAGTCCTTTCTTGTGGATCGAGCGACAGGATTGAGGAGATCTCCATGGCCGAACCCTTCCGTTTCCGCATCCATCAGCACGGCCCCGCAGGCTCGCCCGTGCGGGAAGCCTTCACACCCGCCGACCCCAAGCCCGGCTGGGTGCGTCTGGAGCTGAAGGCCATGGCGCTGAACCGCCTGGATCTCTGGACCACCGAAGGCATTCCCGGTTTTTCGCTGCCCCTGCCGTTGACGCCGGGCTGTGATGGGGCGGGCGTGATCGATGCGGTCGGTGAAGGCACGGTGCTACCTCCGGGGCTGGAATTGGGCGGCAGTGCCATGATCGCGCCGGGGCTCAGCTGCGGGGTGTGCCAGGCCTGCCTGCGGGGCGACGACATGCTCTGCGGCAGCTACAGCATTCTGGGTCACATGTGCGATGGCACGGCCGCCACGCACGTGCTGGTGCCCGCAGCGAACCTGCTGCCCATCCCAGGCAACTGGGATTTCGAGCAGGCGGCGGCCTTTTCGCTGGTGTTCCTCACGGCCTGGGAGATGCTCGTCCACAAGGTGAAGCTCCGGCCGGGCGAGACGGTGCTGGTGTGGGGCGGCGGCAGCGGCGTGGGCAGCGCGGCCATCCAGCTGGTGAAGGCGCTGGGCGGCTCGGCCATCGCCGTGGTGGGCAGCGAGGCCAAGGCCATGAAGTGCTGGGAACTGGGCGCGGAGCACGTCATCGTCCGCGGCGAGATGAAGGCCCTGGCCGCCAAGGTGCGGGAGCTGACGGGCAAGCGGGGCGTGGATGTGGTCTTCGAGCACACGGGCGCCGCCACCTGGGGGACCAGCCTCCAGGTCTGCACCCGGGGTGGCCGCATCGTCACCTGCGGGGCCACCACGGGCAAGGATACGGCCTTCGACCTGCGGGCCCTCTTCGCCAAGCAGATCCAGATCCACGGCTCCTACATGGGCCGTCGGGAACACCTTTGGACTTTGCTATCGCTGGTCTCGCGCAACCCCACCAATCCGCCCTTCCGGCCCGTCATCGACCGGATCTTCGACCTGGCCGAATATCCCGAGGCCCAGCGCCACCTGGAGGCAGGGCAGGGCTTCGGCAAGGTGGTGTGTAGGGTTTGATACTGTCCGGGGGGGGAGGCTCCGCCTCTGCGAACCGCGCATCGGAAGCAGAAGCCTCGCGTGTGCGAGGCGCTAGGCGGAGCCCCTGCTGGCTACGTCCCCCCGGGCCGTTCGGTCGGGAAACCCGCCCGAGCGGCCATGCCAACCCAACCAAGGAACACCCGCTGAACACCCGCACGGGACTCCGCCCCTATGTCCTGATAAACTCACCTGTTTTCGCAAGGAGTCTCCGTGAAAGTCCTCATCCTCGGTGTCAATGGCTTCATCGGCTCCCATCTGGTGGACCGCATCATGGCGGACACGGATTGGGAGGTCTACGGCCTAGACCTGGGCGCCCACAAGGTCTCAGACCATCTGACGAATCCCCGCTTCCACTTTGTGGAGGGCGACGTGACCATCTCCAAGGAGTGGATCGAGTACCACATCAAGAAGTGCGACGTGGTGCTGCCCCTGGTGGCCATCGCCACCCCCAAGATCTATGTGACCGACCCCCTGCGCGTCTTCGAGCTGGATTTCGAGGAGAACCTCCGGGTGGTTCGCCAGTGCGTGAAGTACAAGAAGCGCGTCATTTTCCCTAGCACCTCGGAAGTCTACGGCATGTGCCCCGACGAGGAATTCGACGAGTACGAGTCCACCCTGGTGACCGGCCCCATCCCCATGAACCGCTGGATCTACAGCACCAGCAAACAGCTACTGGACCGCGTGATCTGGGCCTACGGGTTCCAGCAGGGCCTGAGGTTCACCCTGTTCCGCCCCTTCAACTGGATGGGCCCCAAACTCGACAGCCTCAACACCGCCAAGGAAGGCAGCAGCCGCCTGGTGACCCAGTTCAGCTGGAACCTGTTCAACGGTGAACCCCTTCAGTTGGTGGATGGTGGTACCGCCCGCCGCTGCTTCATCGATGTGGCCGATGCCATGGACGGACTGATGGCCGTGCTGCGCAACGAGGGTGGCAAGGCCGATGGCGGGATCTTCAACATCGGGAATCCCAAGAACGACTTCAGCGTGCGTGAGATCGCCGAGCAGATGATCGCCATCTGGAAGGACCATCCCTTCCGCATCGAGCGTGGCATTCCCGAAGGCCGCATGATCGAGGTGGGCAGCGGCGAGTTCTATGGCAAGGGCTACCAGGATGTGACCCGCCGCACCCCCAGCATCAAGCGCATGCAGACCACCTTCGGCTTCCAGCCCAAGGTTTCCATGCGGGATTCGCTGAAGAAGACCATCGACTTCTTCGTGGAAGAGCACAAGGCGCAGGAGAAAGTGGTCGAGACGGAGAGCTAGGTTCCGACTGGCTCAGCGCGGCTTTGATCGCGACCCACTTCATCGTTGAGAAGCTGCGCTGAGATAGGAAACAGCTTTCTTCTTCAGGCCTTCGTGTCTTCTCGGTATCAGCTTCGCGGATACGCGAGACAAACCGACAAATCGTGGTGAATCTTTTCCTTTTCAACGAGCTGAAGACGACAATGACCCGCCGCGAACGCTCCACGCTCCTGCTGCTCTGGTTCTTCCTGGGCCTGCTGCCGCTCTTCCTGCGGCCCCTCTGGGAGCCGGATGAGTGCCGCTACGCGGAGATCCCGCGCGCGATGCTGGCCACGGGGGACTGGCTGACGCCGCGCCTCAACGGGGTGCTCTACTTCGAAAAGCCGCCGCTGCAGTACTGGCTGTCGGCCATCAGCATGAAGCTGTTCGGCCTGAATGGCGCCGCGGCCAGGCTGCCGCTGGCTCTGGCCTCAGGTCTGATGATCTGGGCCGCCTGGCGCCTGGCGAAGCGCCTGGGCGCCCGCAATCCGCTCTGGGCGCCCATCATGGCCGCCACGGGACTGCTGGGCTTCGTGGTGGGCCAGTACCTCACGTTGGATGCCCTCTTCAGCGCCTTCCTGGTGGCCGCCCTGGCTGCCTTCGTGGAGACCGTGGCTCGGCGCCGCGAGGGCCAGCCTTCGTTGGGCTGGACGCTCCTGACTTTCACCCTGCTGGCGGGCGCCATGCTCACCAAGGGGTTGGCGGAAGTGATCCTCACGGGCGGCATTCTGTTGTTCTCTCTGGCCTTTGCCTGGAAGGATGCGGAACTGCGCCGCGCCGTGGTGCGCACGGCCCTGGATCCCCTAGGCTGGCTGCTCTACCTGCTGCTCGTGGTGCCCTGGTTCTGGGCCGTGAACAAGGCCAACCCAGGACACGCCCAGTTCTTCTTCATCCACGAACATATAACCCGCTTCCTCACCCACGAGCACGCCCGCCAGGGTTCCAACAACTGGCTGTTGGACAAGCTCTACTTCGTGGCCTTCCTCAGCGTGGGGCTGCTGCCCTGGCTGTCGGCCACGGTGGTGGGCCTCAAGCGCAGCTGGACCTTCCTGATGGGCAGGGGCCCGCAGGGGCAGGATCACCTGGCCCGCTGGATCGTGGGCATTGCGGTGCTGGGCTTTCTCTGGCCGCTGGTCTTCTTCAGCATCTCTGGTTCGAAACTGCCGCCCTACATCCTGCCGGCCATCGTGCCCCTGGCCGCACTGGCCACCACCTTTGAACGCGAAGGCGAGGACATGCTGGCCCTGGCTCGCATTGGCAAAGAGCTGATCCTGCTGGGGGTGATCTTCCTCCTGGCCACCGTGTTCTTCCGGGCGGACCTGCAGGGCAGGGCCTGGGTGCTGGGTCTGGGTGCCTGCTTCCTGGGGCTGGGCCTCTGGGCCCAGCGGCCCAAGGGCCTCAATGGCCAGCGCCTGCTGGCCGGGTTTTGTGTCTGCCTGTGGCTGCTCGTTCTGGCCGGCCAGGCCACGGCAGGCCCCGGCAAATCGGTGGCCGACCTGGCCCGGCGCGCCCCGACCAACGCCCAGTGGATTCAGTACTGCGACTACTTCCAGGGACTGCCGTTCTATGCCCACACCCGCACCGTGGTGGTGACCGCCACGGGGGAGTTGCGCTATGGGCGGGATCGCCTGCCGGATCCTGACCGCTGGTTCATCGAGGACTCCAGCCTCTTGGGCGCCGTGGCCGAGCGCATGAAGGCCGAGGACCCCACCCGCCCCGTGTTGGTCATGGCCAAGCCGACGATCTGGAAGAATCTCAACGCGGAAGAGAAGACCCATTGGGTGGAGGTGGACCACAGTCCGGCCGCCGTGGTGGCGCGGCGCCGCTAAACATCGGCCCTACTTCACGGCTTCCTTGATGCCCCGCCCGGCCTCTTTCGCGCCTTTGGCGATGGCTTTGCCTGTGGTTTTGGCGCCCTGTCCGATGGCCTTGCCGCCATTCTTGGCGGCGTGTCCGATGGCGAGACCACCTTCCTTGGCAGCCTGGCCAAGGGCCTTGCCACCCTTCTTGGCCCCCTGGCCGATCTCCTTGCCTGCCTGCTTGATCTCCTGCTTCACACCGTCCCCGGGGGTCGGGGAGCTCAGGAGCAGGAGGCTGAAGAGGGCGCTTAGCACGACTCCATGTTAAGCCACTGGCACCGAATAACCGTGCCGTTTCAAGTAGATGGGCGGCATAAGGTGCCGTTACG